>CAYNZV010000010.1:0-36543 GCA_964401715.1 uncultured Gemmatimonadaceae bacterium
ACCTCAACGCGCTACCAGCTGCTCGGCAGCAGAGTTAATTAAAACCATCGGCTTTTTAAGCACCGTCCACTGGAAGGATATAACAACACGAAACCATCGAGGTGCCTTCGGCAGAGATGCTGCGAAACATAATGGCGCCACGTAGACGAGATCCTCCAAAGAGCCTGCCTGGGACCTCGCAATCTGTGCGGGTGGTCGCATACCAAGAGCGTTCGAGTTAAAACATTGGACATCGATACCAAGTTCAGTCGTGCCAAGTAGCTCCGACCTCTACTTCAATTTCCAGAAACGGCCTCAATCCATCGGCAGGAAGACGCAATCGTGGGACTTCTTCTCCATCGGAATGACCGCTATTCTTTCGCAGTCCCAATGTGTGCATTGGATACTGCCCCATCCACGCGGCCAGCAGATGCTACCTCCGAGCGGCACTTCTACATTTCTTTGATTAAGAAAACGCGATTCCGTTGGAATGTACTCTCGTTGTCAGCCGATGGACAAAGATGCGACACATGTGCAACTGCGCCGAGCATGGACCGATGAAATCGGTGCCATTTCGACGTTTCTTTCCGACTATTTTCCCGCTATGGCGGAACCAGTTTGGTATCACATTTGGCAAAACAATCCCTTTATCCAAACGGAAAATGACCGCTCGCCAGGTTGGATACTGCTCAGTTCCAAAGACGATTCGATTGTTGGGTTCTTGGGCAAGATCAGCCTTGAATACGAATGGAACGGCCAGCGTCTGCGCGCCGCGACAATCACCTCGGTTGCTGTCGCCCAGGAGTACCGGAAACACTCGCTCAGGTTGTTCGCACGTTTTTTCGCTCAGGAAGATGTCGACCTGTTTCTTAACACGACGGCTAATCGGGCGGTCGGGAAAATTCTAGCTGGATTCAAGGCGAAACGGGTCCCTCGGTCAGATTATGATCGTCCATTCACATGGATCGTTGATCGGATGCGATTTTCTGAAGGCTTTCTCAAGTCAAAGGGAGTGCCCGGTGTTTCCTTCTTGAAGTTCGTCGGTTCCGCAGCCTTGGGAGTCCGCGAAACCTTTTCATCTCGTTGTCCCACTCCGACAGTTGGAGCGGAGATACAGCAGATCACCTGCTGGGACGAGCGCTTCGACGAGCTTTGGCAGGTGCAACGGCAACGCAGCAACACGATTCAGGCCGTGAGGAGCGCAAATGCCCTTAACTGGCATTACCGACTACTACAACAAGAAAAAAGATTGGTGGTTTTTGGGCTCGAATCCAACAGACACCTAGATGGATACATCATTCTGATGCGCAGAGACGTACCAGAAACAGACCTCACACGCCTGCTGATTGCCGATATGCAGCTTAGACACGAATGCGTAAGGTCGGTGGAGTTATTGTTGGCTACGACCATGGAATGGGCACGGGAGACCGGAATCGATCTGGTCGAGTCTGTTGGCTTCAACGACTTCAAGCAAAAAGTAATGTCAAGGTTCTCACCATTGAGAAGGCGGTTTCCCGCCTGGCCTTTCTATTACAAATCAAAAGACCAAGACATTCAAGAAAAGCTGGAATTGAGTGACACTTGGGATCCCTGTCTCTTCGACGGGGATGCGTCTTTATGGTAGATCGCAATTAGAGGTTGATATGCCCAGATTCAGCGAAATAAGTGTCAGCGACAGAGCGGAGTTGTCACATACAGTCACGCAAGCGGATATAGACAGATTCGTTGAGCTAACCGGCGACGACAATCGCTTGCACGTTGACGGTGATTACGCTAGCCAAACTGTACTCAGAAAACCCGTCGTGCACGGTATGCTAGGAGCTTCGTTCATTTCCACCGTCATCGGAACCAAGCTGCCTGGAGACGGAGCGTTGTGGTTTTCCCAGAATCTCGAGTTCCTACTTCCTGTACACGTCGGGGATGACCTTAGGATCACTGCGGAAGTCATAAGGAAACAGAAGAATGCTCCCATAATAGAACTGCAGACAGATATCTTCAATCAGCATGGCGCCAAAGTGACCAGCGGAACTGCCAAAGTGAAGATCGTCGAGCCCGAGGTTGCACAGATCTCGCCCGTTCCGAAAAACCAGAGGAAGGTTGCGATCGTCGTGGGGGGTACTGGTGGCATAGGAAGAGCTACTTGTCTCCGGCTAGCAACAGAGCGGTATGATGTCGTCGTTTGTTACCACACGAACAAACAGCTAGCTACGGGATTAGTAGCCGAGATAGAATCTATGGGATGCCGTGCCGTTTGCGCAGTTGGTGACATAACCGAAAGAAAAGCAGCGGAAGAGATCGTCGACAAAGCGGTGCGACATTTCGGCGGCGTGAGTGTGTTGATCAATTGCAGCTCAACGCCGATCCCACAGATTCGGTTCGAAGACCTCACGTGGGAGGATGTCCAGCGACAAATAGACTTGGGTATTAAAGGTATCCTGAACTTGGTGCAGTACGTCACTCCGGTGATGGAGAGAGAGAAACGGGGCAGGATCATCACGCTGCTGACTCAAGCGATCGAAAATCCTTCTTCCAAGTGGATCCACTACATCACAGCGAAAGCTGGGCTGAGTGGATTCTCGCGATCCCTAGCTGTCGAGCTCGCTCCCAAAGGAATCCGAGTCAATATGGTTTCGCCTGGCATGACGGACACCGCACTAGTGGCAGACCTGCCTGAGAAAGCGAGACAGCTGGCGGCCACGCGAGCACCGCTGAGGAGGTTGGCAACGCCCGATGATGTCGCCGGTGCAATATGTTTCCTCGCCTCCGATGAAGCAGACTTCATAACAGGCGAGACACTACGCGTCAACGGCGGATCGTTAATGATCTAGTCCGGTTACTCACTTTCTGTAGAATACGCACATTCTCGCGCAAAAAGCGGATGAAATACCATGAGATAATCCAGGCGAACCGAGAGCTGGCACAAAAACAGGAGAGTGCCCCCCGCTACTCCGTGTCCGTGCTGGCAAATATCGCCGTCGCGCAACTGCGAGAGATACTCGAGTACACTTTGAGGCGTCAAGGTGTTAACGCGGTCGTCGAGGTGGGGGGCTTTGATAACATCATCCAAGACAGTGAGAAGGTCGCAGATGCCGATCTAACCGTTGTTTTCTGGGAATTCGCCTACATCGCGGGCGGGCTATACGACAATTCGAGGCGGTTGAACAGATCGCAGGCTGAATCTATCGAGGAGAGCCTTAGAAGCGATTTGAGCATCTTGTTCAGAAACCTCCGAAGTTCCTCGCTCGTACTTTTCAACAAGTTCTCAGTCCGCGCATTCAACTACCAGATCTTATCAACGGAGACCGCGGAGGAAATCTGCCTTGAACTCAATCGGCACATCGGAGAAAATGCACCCCGTAATCTCACGCTCGTGAACACCGAAAAAATTTTGGCTGACCTCTCTGTTGGGAGATGCGTTGACGCGCGGTACGCATACAAAGCTAAATCGCCGTACACGCTCCCCTTCTATAACGCCTACGCCGCACACATCGCCCCCGCCTTCCTCGCCATACTCGGAAAAATGAAAAAAGCATTGATACTCGACTGCGACAATACCCTCTGGAAGGGAACGTTGGGCGAGGATGGCCTCGAGGGTATCGAAATGTCCGGTGACACTCCGGACGGCTCTGTCTTCAAAACAGCGCAGAACCTGATCTTGGATTTACACAGTCAGGGCGTGGTACTGGGTTTGTGCACTAAGAACGAGGCTCGTGATATTCGCGAAGTGTTAAGTACACACCCTGACATGCAATTGAAGATGGATCACATCGCTACTTATAGAGCCAACTGGAGCGACAAAGCGAGCAACCTGATCGAGATCGCTCATGAGCTCAACATCGGCCTAGACAGCATCGTTTACGTGGATGATTCCTCTTTCGAGATCAACTACATCACGGATGCGTTGCCCGCGGTTACGGTACTGCAAGTACCGGAAAACATTTTCCGATATCCGCAACTGCTCCGAGACAATCTCGATCTTTTCTTTTCTCCCGCCCTCACAGAGGAGGATCGTCATCGAGGCGCCAGGTACAAGTCGGTGAGCATGAGAAGAGCTGAAGAGAAAAGACATTCAAGCATCGATGAATATTTGGCAGCACTCAAGCTAAAGGCCGGGATCGGATTCGACGATCGTAGGAACGCACTCAGAATATCCCAATTGACGCAGAGGACGAATCAATTCAACCTGACTACCCGCCGTTATACCGAGTCCGAGATCTGCGAGTTGATCGACGACAAATTTCACAGGGTCTTCGATTTCCGACTCTGCGACAAGTTCGGGGATTACGGATTGACAGGCGTGGCAATACTAGAGATAGAGCCCGGGAAGGAATTGGCGGTAATCGATACTTTTCTTATGAGCTGCAGAATTCTCGGCCGCAACGTTGAGTGGGTGTTTTGCAGCAACGTTGTCGCCCATGCAAAAGAAATGGGTTTAACCGCGATATCGGCCCAGTATATCCCCACGGAAAAGAACGCGCAGGTGCAGAGCTTTTACGATCACTTGGGATTCGCTGTGGTAAGGACGGACGAAGGCAGCACTTCGTATCGCCTGCAACTTTCGGACTTCGTGCCAAAGAGGTTCGATTACATAGAAGTTGATGAATAGGTCATGAATCCAGAGTCTTTACGCCACCAGGTTCTCCGCGTTATGAGTAATGTCTTGGGCGTATCTGTCCACGATATAGATGACAATTCATCAAACGACACCATAACGTCTTGGGATTCTGTAAGACACATCGATCTTGTGATGAGCCTGGAAGAGGAGTTCGATATAGAGATAGAAACCGAACAGATGCTGGATATGATGAACGCAAAGTTGGTGATTCTCATAGTGGAAGAATTACTATACAGCAAGTAAGGAAGATCGGCGGAGCTCGCGAGGGCAGGCTTATGCCTTTGACGGATTAGACGAAGTGTCTATATACGTTGCAGGATGTGGCCGTTTGATAACCGTGAAATTATTGGCGACACCAAGGCGGTCAAACATATGCCCAAAAGCTCGAGGACCGGTTCATCGCAGTTTGCCGATCGGTGGTCGATCTCTCCCCGTAGCACGGTAATCGGTTCACTCTCGGCGCTGAGTATTGCGCTAATCCTGCCCTACACCATCAACGTAATCCACGGTTCGCGCATAGGTCTCAGCTCATGCACGCCGGCCGCCTTTATCCTGTTTTTCGTTGTGCTCCTGACGGTGCAGGTCTTACTCACCTTGTTGAAACGAGACTGGCATCTACGCCCCGGCGAACTCGTGGTCATATTCGTCATGATGGCGATCGCCACGCATATCCCCACGCGCGGCGTTTCGGGAAAGCTCGTGGTCGGAGTTACGGGTGGCGACTTCTACACCACCCCCGAAAACAACTGGGCCGAACTCATTGACCCCATACGGCCAGACTGGCTCGTGGTCAACGATACTTCGGCAGTCCGCGATCTCTACTATGGTGGGAACGTGGACCAAATTCCCTGGCTATTGTGGTTACCGGTTCTACTGCGCTGGTTCGTTTTATTTATCGCGTATCACCTCATGCTCCTGAGCGCTTTGGTAATTCTGCGACGGCAGTGGGTTGAAAATGAACGTCTGGCGTTTCCCATGGCCCAGGTGCCCTTGGCGATGGTGCAGGACAATGGCGCTCCGAATTCGATCATCAAGCCGTTTTTTAAGAATCCAGTCATGTGGACCGGCTTCCTTTTCTGCTTTCTGATCAACAGCACCAACATTCTGCACAACTATTTTACCTGGATTCCTGCCTTAATGGGAGAATCCGAGTACATGATTTTTGGGGAACAGGTTAAGATCGTTTTTCGCATCAATTTCCTTATGTTGGGATTTGCCTACTTCATCAATACTGGCGTTGCCTTCAGCATCGGGTTCTTCTATCTCATCAAGCTTGCCCAGCACGGTATCTTCATAACCCTCGGGGTTGACCCTGCACAAAGCCTGGGTCCCGCTGGCGGGTCCATTTTCGGGCACCAGATGATGGGAGCGCTGATCGTTCTAGTGGTCTTTGGTCTCTGGACCGCACGATCCCATTTGAAGGAGGTTTTCCACAAGGCCTGGAACAAAGATGCACCGGTGGACGACTCGCGGGAGATCATGTCATACCGAGCTGCTGTGCTCTGCTTCTTGGGCGGCGCGACTTTCTTATTCGTTTGGTTGTGGCAATCGGGTTTTCCAGCCTGGATCGCTCCCATATTCATCTTTGCGACTCTGGTGATCATGATTGGGCTGGCCCGTGTCATTGCTGAAACCGGGATACCCACCATCACGCCCGCCATGGGGCCAGCTACTTTTGTGATGTCCAGCATTGGCGCCACGGCTCTGGGTGCAAAGGGAGTCGTGGCAGCAGGCTACACCCTGATTTGGGCCAGTGGCTTTCTAACCTTCGTCACCGCCCCCATGGCCAACGCTCTGCGCCTGGGTTCGGAGATAACTCGCCATCGACGGGCCCTGATAATCTCCATCGGTGCGGCCGTTGCGATTACCATCGCTGCCGCTACCTGGTATTGGATCTACCTTGGTTACAAACACGGAGGCATTAACCTCAATTCCAGATATTACCAAGTCTACGCGCAGTCGGCGCCCCGCTTTGCTGAGGCCGGGCTCACTAGCGCAACGGAGCCCAACCTAGATGGGTGGATGTGGTCCGTGGTAGGGGCTGCAATCATGATCGGTCTGATGATCGCACGCCACACCCTTTCCTGGTGGCCTCTCCATCCGATTGGTTTCGCCGTAAGTGCCTCGTGGGTGCTAACCGCCACGTGGATGTCGACACTGTGTGCCTGGCTGATCAAACTTTCGGTGTTGAACTACGGCGGCCCCGCACTTTACGAACGAACCAAACCTTTTTTCATGGGGATTATCCTAGGCCAGTTTGTGGCAGCGGGGTTCTGGCTGCTGGTGGATGCCTTTACCGGTATGAGATACAATCATATCCGCGTCTATTGAAACCGTGAGTTTCCAGGGAGTTTTACCATGAACAAACATATTTTGCTAATCACCATAGATTCGCTGCGCGCCGACCATCTCGGCTGTTACAAGGAGACGGACATCCGCACACCGAATCTGGATGCTTTCGCTGCTTCTGGAGTTCGCTTTCAGCAGCATCTATCCAGCCTGGCTACGACCCTGCCATCACACACGAGTCTTTTCACTGGTTGCGTACCTTCTGTGCATGGAGTCAACTGGAATGGCGTGAAAACCTCGCGTCGTCGACAAACCTTGGCTGAAATCGCAGGTTTACAGCGTTACGCTACAACCGCAATCACCAGTTGGAAAGGCTTTCAGAGCCAGGACGTGCTCGGCTTTCAGGAAGCCCACAGCGAAGAAGGAGCCGGCTCCCTAGAAAACCGGGGGGACCGAACCGTCGAGAGAGTGGAGGCCTGGCTGGACAGGGTCGATGCGAGTAGGCCGCAGCTCTTATGGGTTCACTTTATCGATCCCCACACCCCAGACAACTGCCCCGACCCCTTCCCACAGACCTACGTGGGAGAGGTGGAGTTTGTCGATACCCTCATCGGTCGATTCTTGGCTGGCTGGGACGAACGCTTCGGTGCCGATAACACTTTCACCGCAATCACCGCCGATCACGGCGAGCACTTGAACGATCACGGCATCGAGCGCGGTCACGGCACGTTGTGGATCACCAATCTGAGAATCCCGCTCCTGATTCGCTGTTCTGGACTCATCCAACCGGGAACCGTTGCCCAAGACCTCACTCGCCAGATCGATGTGCTACCCACGATACTCGACTACTGTGATCTTCCCATGCCGTATGACGTGCAGGGCATGTCCTTGCGCGGATTGATCGAAGGCCGGGACTCCTGGATGCGACTCGTGCACCAGGGACAGGCCATGCATGGCGATAGCAATACCGTCACTGTGCGTACCGAGCATTACGCATTCTTCTTCGACGATGATGGAGATCTCGTCCATATTTTCGACCGCCGGGTCGACGAGAGTGAGGACGAGGATCTCTGGGAGTGTTATGGTGCTGTTAGACAGTCCATCGAGCATTCCCTACGCGACGGCAGACAAAGCTGATTGTCCTCGGTCTGTCGGAATACAGTCTCTCGATTTCAGCAAAGTCCCACAAAAGCGCGAAGCCCGGTAGACCGAGGCGCAAAATCCCAATGTCAGCCTTGGCGAAACCGGCTGTAATCGCGACGTCAATTGTTTATATTCACAGCCAATCTGGTGCGCTGGCGCCACGTGAGGAGCAGCCACACAGCTGTCTCAAGAATCTTCTACCTGCCAATCCCCTTAACTGAAAAGAGGGACCTGAAATGCTAGAAATGAGCGATCGCGAAAAATTCCTCTTCGATCTTCAGGGTTTTCTGCACGTGAAGCAGATCCTATCGCCCGAAGAAGTGAAGGCAATGAACGAAGCCATCGACGCCAATGCCGAACCCTGGAGTGAAGACAAGTGGACCGGCCCCAATCCGTACGGCGGTGGCATGGCAGGAAAGGACGCCGAGTTCGGCGCCGGCGGAATTCTCGAATGGCCGCAGCCGTATTGCCAGCCGTTCAGGAATCTGCTCGCGCATCCAAAAGCAATTCCCTACCTAAACTCCATCTTCGGCAGGGGCTGGAAGCTAGACCACACTCCGGGTTGTATCAGAGCACGCAAAGGCAAGGGGGGGCATGGACTTCACGGTCACACCGCGCGATTGGTCGATGGGGCCCAAAATTACAACTTTGCAAACAGCCAGTTCCGCTCGGGTTTGACCGTGTTTCAGTACCAACTTGCGGACATCAACCCCGGCGATGGGGGCATCACGGTGATTCCAGGCAGCCACAAGGCAAACTTCAAATGCCCAGAAGACATCATGTTATACAACTCGGACAAGGAGTGCGTCTACAACGTCACCAGCAAAGCGGGCGACTTGGTGATCTTCATGGAAGCCACCATCCATGGCGCCCTACCGTGGACGGCCGACCACGAGCGCAGGTCCCTTCTGTATCGCTACTGCCCGCGACATATGCAATGGGCATCCCACAACTACGGCGAGCATAAGCTGCCCGAGTGGACCAAAGAGCTGAACGAAGTCCAGCGCGCGGTGCTCGAACCGCCTTACATGGATAATAGACCGCTGATCGAAGACGACTGCGAAACCATAGTACGGGTCCCGCAAGAGCCGAAACCACACATCCCCCGTAAGATCCACGAAATGTAACCACTGGCCATGGTTTCGGGGAAGAGTGTAATGGACAAAGCGAGGGAAAAGGCCCGCTGGCGCAAGCGCCGTATCATCTACAACAACGACGGCAACGACGTGGTGCGCGTGACGTCCAAAGGTGAGGTCACGGAAGGTCTTATGGAAGCAGACTCCGGCGATCTAAAGGCCGACTTCCTGGCTACACGAACAGCTCCACTGGTCGGTACGCAGGTAGACAGCAACTGGTACGCCACCTGCATGTGCGGCCAGATCTTCTCCCATCACACCAAGCTGGGCGGTTTCCACAACGACGGCATTCCTCTCGAGCTTGTTCAAAAATACGGGCTCGACAACCTCACTATACAGACCGATTTTGCGCATGAGAACGGAATGGAAGCGTTCTGGTCATTGCGTATGAATGACGCCCACGATTCCCACCCCCCCGGCGACCGTCGCTGGACCGATTATGGCCTGGCACCAATCAAACGAGAGCACCCTGAATACCTCTTTGGCAAGCTGGAGGATTGGTATGGGGAAGACCAACTAAAAAAAACCTGGTCGTGCATGGATTTCACCTTCTCGGCGGTAAGGGATCACGTCGTCGCCCATATCGAGGAAGTAGCGCGCAACCACGATGTAGATGGGATAGAGATGGATTTTCTGCGCACCTATCCCTATTTTCCACCCACCCGCGAGATGAAACCGGTCGGCTTCGAGCACCTGCAAATGATGACCGACTTGTTGCACCGAGTCCGGCGCGTCCTCGACGAGGTCAGTGCTGCCCGCGGTCGCCCTCTTTTACTTGCCGCCAGAACCCCTTTTTCAGTTTGCGATTGCCTCTACATCGGCGTGGACCTCAGACGCTGGTTGGAAGAGCAACTGTTGGACGTGCTCATTCCCGGCGGTGGTGCCGAATCGGCATTGACTGAGTCGTTTGCCGACGTCATCACCCTTGGCCACGACTACGGTGTCCCGGTCTACCCCTGCATTGCGTGGGGTTTTTGCAGTCAATGGTCATTTCTGGATCTCGCGAAAGGCCGGCATCGAACCTTTGACGGATGGATCGACGCCTTGAAAGCCGAGAAAGCTTTTTTCGCTGACGCCATCAACTCGTGGAGCGGGACGTTAGCGGCATGGCGCGGCGTTGCAAGCAACCTGTTCCATGCTGGCGCAGACGGTATCTACGTGTTCAACGGTTTCTTCGCAGATTCAGAGATATGGAACGAGATCGGCGATCTCCAAACCCTGGCCGGCAAGAACAAGGTGTTCGGCATAACCAAGTTCGGATGCTCGTCGAGTATCCGCGACTTGGTTGACCACTCACAACCAAGGCTCACAACGGGAGATACGTCGAAAGTTCAATTTCTTGTTGGAGAGGACACGAGCCTAACGTCGATCTCCGAGGTGCGTTTGCGGATCTACCTCTGGGACCAGGAGAGCAATGACGAAGTGGGCATTAGTCTCAACGGCGCAGAGCTACCTGACATCGACGCGGAAGACAATCTCCATGAGGAAACCGGCGGCGGTTGGCTGCAAGCGGTGCTCAAGCCGGCTGCGATCAGGCAAGGAAGGAACGAGATAGATGTAACGTTGCAGCGACGCGATCCTGCGGCAACAGATCCCCTTTCATTAGGCGCCGTTCAACTACAGGTGCGTCACTGATCGCGCATCCAGGCACACACCCACCAACTAAACTACCAATGTTCGAAGGGTTCACCCACACACAGGTCCAGGCGAACGGAATCACCATCAATCTGCGCCACGGAGGCAGTGGTCCCCCACTCTTACTGCTGCACGGCTATCCCCAGACCCATATCATGTGGCACAATATCGCGCCCGCTCTGGCCAAGAAGTTCTCGGTGGTCGTACCTGACCTGCGCGGCTACGGCGACAGCGAAAAGCCCCTGGCTGACGAGGGCGATCATACGGTCTACTGCAAACGCACAACCGCCCTGGATCAAGCTCAGGTCATGACCTCGCTTGGATTCGAAAGCTTTCACCTACTCGGTCACGACCGCGGCGTGCGGGTGGGGTACCGGATGGCCCTCGATTTTCCCGAACGCGTTTTGTCACTGACCAACTTCGACGTAATGCCGTCTCAAGCAGCATTCGAAAACATGGACATGCCATTGTCTTTCGCGTGGTTTCACTGGCATCTGATGCGTCAACCGGCCCCTTTCCCGGAGACCATGATCCATAACAGTGCCCGGGAATACCTAGATTTCCTGTTCGATCGGTGGACCGCTATCGAGGGAGCAATCACGGAGGAGGCATACGCCGAATATTGGCGCTGTTTTAGCGATCCAGAGATGATTCGAGGTACCTGCGCCGACTACCGCGCAGTGGAACTCGACCTCGAGCACGACAATGCCGACCGGGGCCGCAAGCTGAATTGCCCAGTATTGGTATTGTGGGCGGGATACATACCCAAACGGCCTGGGTGGCAGACGGGAGGTGAGTTGGACATGCTCTCTGCCTGGAAGGAACGCGCGGAAGATGTCCGAGGAAAGGCCCTGCCTTGCGGACATTTCATTCCAGAGGAGATGCCGGAAGAAGCATTGAAGGAGGTGCTGGCGTTCTTGAGGAGCGTGGGGAAGACGGACACTTGACTAACGTCGCTTTGGCTATCCCCTTCCGTTTATTCAAGAGTGCAACTACTGGTCCACTGCTATTGATGTGTTGTTCAGTTTTGGGATAGAGATAGGGTAAATCCGAAGGTAGATCCCTTTCCGAGCTCGCTTTCCACATACACCCGTTCGCCGTGGGCCTCGACGATGTGCCGCACAATGGAAAGCCCCAGACCAGTGCCTCCCTCTGCTCGTGAACGGCTCTTGTCTACGCGGTAAAAACGTTCGAATACCCGCTTGAGGTGCTCGGATGAGATTCCAATCCCGCTGTCAGCTACCTCCAAAGCTATTTTGCCCGCATCCGATGCATTCTCGGGAGTACGAGTGTTTACCCAAACATAACCCCCGTCGGTGGAGTACTTGATGGCGTTGTCCAAAAGGTTGGACAGCGACTGCTCGATCTGCCTCGAATCACAGCGCACGTAGGTCTGCTCGGGCACATCCAGTTTTATGGAAATCTTCTTGGCAGCAGCCTGCTGGGAAACGGTTCCGGCGCAACCTTCCACCAACCTACAGAGCTGACAGTCTTCCAGACTCAACTCGAAGCCTTCCGATTCCAAACGGGAAAGGTCGAGCAAGTCATCCAGCAAGCCGGCAAGCCGGTCGGCATGTTCGGTGATCATCCGCACGAAGCGGGATGTCACCTGACGGTCTTCAAGGGCACCTGCGGCTATGGTTTCCGCGCACCCCATTATGGCCGTCAGCGGGGTACGCAGTTCGTGCGAGACGTTAGCGACAAAATCCCGTCGTGTCCGCTCCAGTTGCCGCAATCTAGATATATCGTAGAACACCACCACTACACCCAGCGACTCCTCTCCCTGCTTGAACGGGGAAATGTGCACATCTAGGCATTGTTCCTGGCGGCCCGTCAATGCTGTCTCCAGCCGGATCTCCTCACCACTTTCCAGGCTTTTGGCGATCGCATCCTCTACGGCGTTGTTGCGCACAAGCTCCACCGGCCGGCGCCCCTCAAGCGACCCATCTGCATCAACCAGCTTGGCAAGTGCCGCGTTGGCCATAACGACGCGGCCGTCACTTCCGGTCACCATTATTCCTTCGGTGATACTATTGATAATAATTTCAAAACGAGATCTATCGGTTGTAATCCGTTCGATCCGGTCGCGCGTTTTCCGGCGCATTTCTTCCAGTGCGTGCGCCAGGTTTTCGAGTTCTCCGCTGGCATTGACTGGAACATCCATTTGTTCCTCGAAGTCTCCCGAGGCCATTTTGTGGATGGAAGACCTGTTTTTTCGCAGCGCTTTTACCAAAGCATTCACGCTAACAGATGTTGCAACAATCGTGATTACGGCAACCATTGCGAGCAAGGTCGGATCCGCAAGCAGACGTCTCTCGGAGATCTCATTCCATGCTATGTATAAATGTGTGAGGAAAAAGATGAAACCGACCAGCAGGAAATTGCCCAGCGCCACTTTCCAGCGCAGGCCCATGTCAGTCTCCTGTCCGCGCGAAGCGGTAACCCACCCCGCGGACAGTTTTCACCAAGCCGCTGGCCGGACCTAGCTTCTCCCGCAGTCGGCGGATATGCGTGTCCACGGTGCGACTGTAGCCTTGGTACTCGTAACCCCAGACTACATTCAGCAGTTCCTCACGACTCTGCACCCGTCCCCGTCTCTGCGCCAAGGTTAACAGCAGTTTGAACTCGGTTGTCGTCAATTCGAGTGATTGGCCGTTGAGCGTTGCACGATAATCGTGCGGTTCTATATACAACGACCCCGCACGAATGATTCCCTGTGCTTCACCGTGCGAGCGATCTTCTGAGCGTCTCAGGATTGCTTTGATTCGCAACACCAGCTCCCGCGGCGAAAACGGTTTGACCATATAGTCGTCCGCGCCAAGTTCCAAGCCGACGATACGATCCACCTCTTCAGCACGAGCGGTCAACATCAGCACCGGCACGTTCTGCGTGGTTGCTTTTTTCTTAAACAGCCTGCAAACTTCGAGACCATCGAGACCGGGGAGCATCAGATCGAGCACAATGATAATGGGTGCTTTTTCTTCAGCCAGCTTAAGACCAGTCTCTCCGTCTTCCGCTTCAAGAACCTCGTATCCGGCCTGCTTCAAATTGTAAGAAACGAGTTCCAGGATATCGGGTTCGTCCTCAACGACCAGTATGCGTCCGTTCATTCGTCAGATCGCTTGCCACTATATGTTGAATCCTGCTCGCCTTTTTTCTCCTCAGCCTCCCACCACTCAGCTTTTTGGTGACGAACAATACGCCCTTCGACCATGTAGACCACGTTTTCCGCGACGTTGGACGTGTTGTCACCGATGCGTTCGAGATGCCGAGAAACCAGAATCAAATAAATGGCTCGATCAACCGTATCGGCGGCAGATTTGTCCTGCAGGTAGGTTAACAGTTCGCGAAAAATCTGATCGCGCAATAGGTCCAACTGCTCGTCGCGTTTGCAGACATCTCTAGCGAGGTTTACATCGCGATTTACGAACGCATCAAGGGCGTCTTTCAACATGCCCTGAGCCAATTGTGCCATACGGGGAATATCGATCAGTGGTTTCAGCAGCGGCATTGTGTTTAGTACCTGCGCCCGTTGGACGATGTTCACCGCCTCATCGTTGATCCTCTCCAGATCCTTGTTGATCTTGATCATGGTAGCTATCAGGCGCAGGTCGCGTGCAACAGGCTGCTGGGTCGCCAGCAGCTTCAAACACTCTTCCTCTATGAAAACCTCCCACTCGTCGATCTTCTTGCCTCCATCAATGACAACACCGATGAGTGCATCGTCGCGTTCGACCAGTGCGTGCACCGACTGGGCGATGGACTCCTCGACCGCCCCCCCCATCTTTAGAAGTTCCTCTTTGAGATCGTCCAGCTGATGTTCAAATCGTCGCTCCACCATCTCAATTAACTCCCTCTGGATCAGCCGAAACGTCCAGTCACGTAGTCTTCAGTCTGCTTGAGACGAGGGTTGGTAAACATGCGTTCGGTTCCATCCACCTCAACCAAACGGCCCAAGTAGAAAAACGCGGTGTGAGTCGACACGCGAGACGCCTGCTGCAAGTTGTGGGTGACAATGACAATGGTGTAATGTTCCTTCAACGAGGCGATCGTTTCTTCTACGCGACCGGTGGCGATCGGATCCAAGGCGGAGCAAGGCTCGTCCATGAGAATGACCTCGGGTTCCACTGCGAGCGCACGGGCGATACACAACCTTTGCTGTTGTCCGCC
This sequence comes from uncultured Gemmatimonadaceae bacterium, assembly GCA_964401715.1. Lineage (GTDB taxonomy): Bacteria > Latescibacterota > UBA2968 > UBA8231 > UBA8231 > CAYNZV01. The sequence goes on from CAYNZV010000010.1 coordinate 14,968, forward strand.
CGACAAACCCAGCGAGTTGTCTTTGAGCCTATCCTTTACCTCTTCCCACAAGGCCGCTGCCTTCAAACTTCGCTCCACCGCCTCGTCCAGAACCGGACGGCGGCTTTCTCCCGTAATGCGCAAACCATAAGCCACGTTCTCGTAAATCGATTTGGGGAAAGGATTCGACTTCTGGAACACCATACCGATCCGCTGCCTCAGCTCAATTACGTCGTAGTCAGAAGCGTAGATATCATCACCTCCCACCTTGACCGTGCCAGATATTCGCACCGACTCGATTAAATCGTTGAGCCGGTTGAGGCATCTGAGCAGAGTAGACTTACCACAACCGGAAGGACCGATAAACGCCATCACCTGCCGTTTGGGAATTTGCATTCGAATATCGTAAAGCGCCTGAGCATCCCCGTAGTGAAGATTGAGATTCTCCACTTCTATTATTGAATCCTCGATCTCGACAGTCGCCGTCTCGGGAACAACCCTGCTGCTCTGCAATTCGCTCACTGACAATCTCGGTTAAAAGGCGCTCGACGCATATCGTTTGCGCAAGTAGTTACGCACAACGATCGCCGTCAGGTTCAACGCCAGTACTATGCCAAGTAGCAACAACGCCGTGGTGTACACCATAGGCCGCGCTGCCTCTACGTTGGGAGATTGGAATCCCACGTCATAAATGTGGAAGCCTAGATGCATAAACTTGCGCTCAAGATGAAGAAACGGCCAGAAGGAATCCACTGGAAGATCCGGGGCAAGCTTGACCACACCCGTAATCATCAATGGAGCCACCTCGCCCGCTCCCCGCGCCGTTGCCAAGATGACGCCTGTGAGAATTCCTGGGAGTGCACTGGGCAGAACGACCCTCCATATCATCTGCAGCTTGGTAGATCCAAGCGCCAGGGAACCATCGCGAATTTCTCGCGGCACTGAAGCCAGAGCTTCTTCGGTAGCCACCACCACGACAGGAACCGTTAGCAACGCCAAGGTCAACGAAGCCCATAGGATGCCTCCTGTTCCGAAGGTCGGTGCTGGCAATGCTTCAGCGTAGAACAGCCGATCGATACCACCTCCCACTCCATATACAAAGAATCCAAGTCCAAACATGCCGAATACGATGGATGGTACGCCGGCAAGATTATTTACTGCGATTCGTATTGATTGTACCAGCAGACCCTGCTTCGCGTACTCACGTAGATACAGAGCCGCCAGAACCCCAAACGGCACAACGGCGACGGTCATCAACATGACCATCATCACGGTACCGAAAATTGCCGGAAAAACTCCGCCTTCCGTATTGGACTCGCGTGGTTCTCCGGCGAAGAACTCCCAAGCCTTCGACAAATATACTAGCACTTTTTCAATGGTATTTAGTTGGTTGGGACGGTAAGCTCGGACTATGTGAGCTACCTTGATGCGCCGTTCTTCGCCGCTGGACAACCGAACAGCAACCTCTATCCGCTCGCTTTCTTCGCGCAATCGCATAAGTTCGGCAGCCAGTTGCTCGTACTGGTCCCAGTATTTCTCGTACTGGCGATCGACTGCTTCGATCTCTTCTCGCGGAGCAACGTCTAATTCGAGGCGTCGTTTCTGCAATCTTAACTGCTCGATCGCGTTGTTCACTTCCCCGAGATCATCTTTTTCCAATCCATGTATACGGGCGGTCAAAAGTCTCATCCCTCGAAGATGTTCGTTCAAGATCTCCCAGAGGGGCCCCTCAATCGCTTCCTCCACGCCGTCGTTGTACAATCCACCTACGAACCCGTAGAAGTCTCCCCATTCCAATCGTTCCAATACGACTGCATCTTCCGGTTTAGTTCTTCCCGCAATGTCGGATTCGTTCATCCAGCGAAAATCGAGGCCGTAGGTGTCCCGGTTCCCGGTTTTCAACTGGATTCGATAACCACCATCGGATGAACTCAGGCCTGCGGGGATCTCCTCTCGGCCAACAACGCGCCCCATAACTTTGCTGCCATCGGTGGTTCGATACTCGACCATATCCTTGGGCCAGAAAGCCCCCAGACCGTGGTATAAAATTACCCCAACCAATCCACTTATCATGAATAGGCAGAGTGCGAGGGCGCTGCCGGTCAACCATATGAACGGCTCGCCGCTACGAAAAAATCGATTCATAGTCGGCTGTAACGCTCCCGCAACCGTTGACGCACAATCTCTGCAACGGTATTGATGAAAAAAGTCGTGGCGAATAGCACTAGGCCACTCACGAACAGGACGCGGTAGAGACTGCCATGGTGGGGTGCTTCGGGTAATTCCACGGCAATATTGGCCGAGATCGTGCGCATGCCGCTGAAGATGTTCCAATCCATGATCGGCGTGTTACCCGTGGCCATGAGCACAATCATGGTTTCGCCCACAGCGCGACCAAAGCCGATCATCGACGCTGAAAAAATCCCCGGAGCTGCCATAGGTAACACGACGCGTATCGCTGTCTGCCAGCGCGTAGCGCCCAAGGCCAACGAACCAGCGCGTAGATGTTGCGGCACACTAGACAGAGCATCCTCACATATGGTGAAGATCAACGGGACAACTGCAAAACCCATGGCGAAACCCACCACCAGGCAATTGCGTTGGTCGTAATGCAGGTCGGTATTCGAAGTAAACCAATTCTGGATGTTGCCTCCGAAAAACCAGATTTCGGCTTGGGGTCCGACATAATAAGCCAGCCAACACCCAAACAGGGTGAGAACTACCAACAGGTGAACCTCGTAGCTGCCGGCGACACGGCGAACAAAGTTCTGTGGCAACAGCTGCCACATCCACGCCGCGACAATCACTATCGTCGGCACCATCGGCAACAGCAATAGGGTGCCGACCAATGCGCCCTCAAGGAGAGGCGCCAACCACAAGCCACCCAAGAATCCTAGGATTACGCTTGGCAGCGAGGCCATAATCTCCACCGTTGGCTTTACGCCATTTCGCACCGCTGGTTTTGCGAACTCTGCGGTATAGATGGCGGCGAGCACCGCGATCGGCAAAGCAAGAAGCATGGCGTAGATGGTCCCCTTGGCGGTCCCGAATATCAATGGAATGAGGCCGAGTTTGGGTTCGAACGCGTCGGTGCCGCCGGTGGACTGCCAGACGTACGCCGGCTTCGGATATGCCTCGTACCAAATCTTGTCGAAGAGCACGCTGGGTGTAATCTCCGGATGCGGATTTTTTAGCTCATAACCGACCAATCTTCCACCCATGCTCAAAACCGCGAAACCATTAGCTTTGGGCGCAAAAGCGAGAGCCGCCAACGGAACGGCACCACTCTCGATCTGGAAAAAGCTCTGCTCTGAAGTCATATGATGCAGACCAATGATGCCGTTGGCGTCACCGCTGAGGAATTGTTTGTTCCGTTGAGACGGCACCAGACTGGTGATCGCAACCGCATGACTCTGGAAGTCGTGGAGCTTGAGATAGACGCGGACGCCCTCTTTCTCAATCAATGACCAAGTGCTGACCTGCCCACACTCATCACCAATTGCGATGGAGATGTCGCCGAGAATAAAGGAGATGGCGGTAATAGACATACCCGGTTCCGCAGCAGAAAACGCACGGAGCAAGCGAGGTCGATCATCAACGTCCCCCAGCGCCCAGCGATAAATCTTGCCGGAAGCCATACCCACCAACAGCTGCCGAACGGTTCCATCGATTGCGATTGACGTTGGTTGTTCGCGGAAAACACGCAGCACACCACTCAGATCATATGTTGCCTTTTCGAACTCACCGGGACCAAGAAGCCCTCTTTGCTGTTCACGAACTGCGACCAACAGCTTCCCAGTTTCAGTGAAGCCGGCCACGGCAGAACGTTGTTCACCGTCGTGGCGAAAAGCTGTATGGGCAATCGGTTCGGAATCTTGGTCGAGAACAATACTGTCTGTCAAGAGGAACGAAGGACTCACCCGCCGCTTCCCTTCGTCGTAGTCGAGCTCGAAACCAACGTTGGCGAGCAATACCCGTCCGTCGTCCAGACCAAGCGCAAGCTGTCCGTCGGTTGCTGAATAGGAGGTAGAGATGATACGGCCCTTACGATGCGGCCGTTCGCGCATCATTAGCTGGCCGCTAGTTGGTTCCAGAAAATCGATCCCGCCTACATGTGCGACGAACGCGACCTGTCTGTATGGATCTAGGCCAACGGCCAGTGCTTTTCCCTCGGTCTCGAGGGCATGCGACTCCAGTAGTTGTGTTTCGGGGTCTTGGAAGAGTGGGTATGCTTCGCCAAGTATGAATATGAAGATGCCCAGCACAGCAGCGATAATGCCGACACCACCTACGGCAATAAGTCGCCGGCCCACCTTGTCCATCCACCGGGCGCGCGGTGAGATACCGCGACGTCGTCCGCCTATTCCAGTGCTCTTTCCATCAACGGAAATGGGGGCAGACATCGCAGCCTCGTTTGAAAATTGCCATCGTTAGAACTGTGACGACCCAATCCCGGCCAACTCCTCCTTGGCAACTTTGAGAGGAACCGGCATGTATCCATCCTTGATTACAACTTCCTGACCTTCTCTGGAGAAGATGTAACGGGCGAACTCCCTCATCAGAGGATCCAGCGGTTTGTTGGGTGCCTTGTTGATGTAGACATACAGAAAACGACCCAGCGGATAGGAACCGTCAATTACGTTTTCCAAGCTTCCGTCCCGGTAGGGTTGGCCTGTCTTTTTGGAAAGTGGTACAACTCGAATTCCGGATGTAAGATAGCCGATACCGCTATAGCCAATGCCATTGCGGTCCTCGGTAATCCCTTGCACAACGGAGGCCGATCCAGGCTGCTCTTTCACCACATCTTTGTAGTCACCTTTAAAGAGTGCCTTCTTCTTGAAAAATCCGTATGTGCCGGAAGCGGAATTGCGGCCGTACAAACTGATGCGGACATTGGCCCATGGCCCAACAAGCCCCAGTTGGCCCCAACGGGTGATGTCTTCAGTTGCTCCCCCTCGCCTAGTCTTGGAAAAGATAGCATCTACCTGCTCTAGTGAGAGCCCTTCGATCGGATTATCCTTGTTGACGAAAACCGCCAGCGCGTCCAATGAGGTGCGCAGAGCAACCGGCTTGTAACCGAACTTCTCTTCGAACTTATCCTCTTCCGTCGGCTTCATGGGCCTCGACATGGGTCCGAATTGGGCTGTGCCTTCGATGAGGGCGGGCGGGGCGGTACTCGAGCCTTTCCCTTCTATCTGGATCTTCACATTGGGGTAGTACTTCCGGAAGCCTTCCAACCACAGTGCCATGAGATTGTTCATAGTGTCGGAACCAATGCTGCTCGCATTGCCCGAAATTCCGCGGACTTGTTTGTACGCCTTGATGCCTTTGTCAACTTGAACGGTTTGTGCGTTCGCTATCTGCACGCCTGCCAATGTGGCGACCGCCACAGCGAACCAACGAGTTCTAATCATTTGTAATCTTTCCTTAAAATTTGAATGGGAATGGCGCATCGCTCTGATCAATGTGCGGTGAGTCTGTAGCAACTTGGTGACATCACCATTAAAGCTCCGTTACAGGTCTCCAGCGCGATAATCGCACGATTCAATTAGGCACAGTTTAGAATTTGAAATACCCCGTTATCCGCGGCATGACCGTAGTGTCGACTTTAGGAGTGTCCTCAGTGATCACCTCAACGTTGGGCATGACATGGATCCCTTTTGTGGGTGACCAGTCGATTCCACCAACCAGTAGCATCTCGCTGTCGTCGTCGACATCGGTGTTGGGATCAGAAAAATCAGCTCGGGCGAAAATCTTGATATTGTCCTGAAGACGCTTCGCACCAAACAAAGAGACACCTTGACTGATGAGGTCTTTGCTACCGGCCGCTTTGGATACAGTGCGACTGAACACTTCCACGCCGCCGTGTAGGTCCTTGCCTGTAGTGCCAACGAGAACAGCAACAGTTGTTTGATCCTGATCTTTCGGTTGGCTCTGCCAGTCCACGTATGCAGTCGCTACCAGGTCACCGCTCGGTTTCAGGTGCAGCAGACCATACAGTTTCTTGTCGTTATCCTTTTCACTTTTGTTGCTATTTCCATTTGCCACCATGATATGGAGGCTGACCTTTCCACTACCGCCAACTTTAGTTTTGAGCGCGATACCATTGTCACGCGAGCTACCTGCCTTGGTCCGATCCATGAGAGTTTTTTCCACGGAGCGATACCCCCAGACTTTTTCAGACACCGACCAGGTAGGCGTCTGAGACTGACCGACATATACAGAACGGCTGCTCCCCTTGTAGCGCAGGTAGGCATCCTTGACGAACGGATTCATCGTACCGCCCTTACCGAAACCGGAATCCTTCGCTTCAAAACGAAGTCGTCCCGAAAACGAATCGTTCCATTTCACTTCGTTGGTCAGATAAATGCGACGGAACTGGAACGCGTTGCGTTTCTCGTCGGGACCGCTCACCGCATAGTAGTAGTCGCCGAACATGTATCCTTTGACTTTGTGCTCCGCAGCTGTGGCGAAGGTCGCACTTACCGCCAATAATCCGAAAACCACAAAAAACAGCCTCTTCAAGTGCATGTTACATCCCTTCCCTGCGAAAGTGGGGAATTTGCCCTATTTGCCGACGGATCGAACAACAACTCGAGCCGCTGGAGTAACGTAACGGGGCCGTGTAACACACTTGTGTCGCGATTGTTACGAAGCCGTTACGAAGCGCGGCGTTGCAGCAGAAAAGGTAAATTGAACCCGGAAGGAAGTGGACCCCGGACAGTGGCTTTCGCTGTGGCGGATAGACCTAAGAGTCTTGATCACACCTTATTTCCCAGCAATTGTGCATGCGCTTGCGCCTCGCGAAGTCCTTTGGTAAGGTCGCCGCAGAGATGTCTTTGAACCGAAGGCTCTTCAGGCCTGTATCGTTCAGCTTGAATCGGCGATAGCTGGTCGAAAACAACAACACACCATTCGGAGCCAACAGGCGCGCAGTCTTGTCTATCAAAGCAACGTGATCGCGTTGAACATCAAATTCTCGGGGCATCCGTTTGGAGTTCGAGAAGGTCGGTGGATCGAGCCAGATCAGGTCGTAGCACCCGTCGCGTTGACCACTGTACTGGTCAAGCCAGACCAGACAGTCCGCCTTGACTAACTGGTGGGTTGTGCCGCCGATGTCGTTCAATTCGAAGTTGCGTCTTGCCCAATCCAGATAGGTCGTGGACATATCCACGGTCGTGGTTAAAACGGCGCCACCAACGGCGGCACTGACAGAGGCAGCCCCGGTGTAGCCGAACAGATTCAGAAAACGTCCATTTCTCACCCGTTCCTGTATGAGCTTCCTGGTAAGACGTTGATCCAGAAAAAAACCGGTATCCAGGTAATCGGAGAGATTGATTAAATACCTACAACCGCCTTCGGCGATCTCGACAAAATCTGCGGCGGCATCCTGCTTTTCATATTGCGACGAGCCCTTTTGTGGGCGCCGGATTTTGAAGAAGAATTGCGATGGCGCCACTTGAAGGACATCTGCGATCGCCTGCAAGCCTTCTGTTCGTCGACGCTCGACGCTACCCGGGTCGATTGAAGCGGGGGCTTCGTATTCTTGCACATGGACCCACAACAAAGCTCCCCGATAGAGATCGACGGCAAACGCATACTCGGGCAGGTCGGCGTCGTACAACCGGTAACAGGTGAGCCCCTCTCGCGATGCCCAACGACCGATGTTACGCAAATTCTTGCGCAGGCGATTAGCCAGCATGGTCGGTCCGCTGCTTGATGAATGAGAAAAAGTGATTTTCCCATCTTCGCTTTCCGTCGTTTGGCGCCGGTCAACGTCAACCTGTGTGTCTTTGTCTTTTGGATGTGTCGTCGTTGCAGCAATGTTGAAGCATAACAGGCGACATTTGATCGGCCCATTGTAGAACGAATAGCTGCGACGTGGTCGCAACCGGAGCTCGCCGGCAAGCTTCGGATTCCCCGTGAACATGGCGGCCTGCCAACCGGCGAAGTATTTCTTCAGGCTTATTCCGAGGCGTGCGTACAACTGCTCGAGCTTCCGTTGCTCTCCCAAACGCTCTCCATAAGGGGGATTCACAACGACCAAGCCGGCTGATTTCAAGGGTCGAACCGCAGTCAGCTCCCGCTGCTCGATCTGCACTTTCGCCCGTAGAGCGGCGCAATCAACGTTCTTCTTTGCAATGCGAATGGCGTTCGGATCGACGTCAAAACCGAGAATCAGCGGCATAGAAGCCAAACCTTCCAAGCGCCGTTTCCTAGCCTCATCTATTAGTACTCTCCAAATAGCAGGGTCGAATCCCCGCCATCCCATAAAACCGAAATAATTCCGTTCCAACCCAGGCGCTATGTCAGCCGCCATCATAGCCGCTTCGATACACAACGTCCCTGACCCGCACATAGGGTCGATTAGCTCGCCGCCTTCCTCGGCAATCTGCGGCCAATCTGCACGCAACAAAATGGCCGCTGCGAGGTTTTCCTTGAGCGGTGCCAACCCACCTGCTTTTCTATACCCACGCCGATGCAGTCCATCGCCAGCCATATCAATGCTTACCGTTGCTTGGTTTTTGAACAGGTAAAGGTTGATACGCAAGTTGGGTCGTTTCAGATCTACCGATGGGCGCTTGCCGGTCATGGTTCGCATCTGATCGACTATGGCATCCTTAACTTTCTGGGAAACAAAATGAGTGTGATCTATATCCGATTCGACAGTATTCGAATCGACTGCCAGGGTGTCGTCAACAGACAAGTGCTGCATCCAGTCTACCGCGCTGATGCCGGAGTACAATTCTTCGGGGGTCCGGACGGGAAAATCATGCAGCGGCAACAGCACTCGGCTCGCCAACCGCGACCAGAGACAAGCTCTGTAGGCGAATTCCATTTCGCCCTCGAAGGAGACGCCCGATCGTGCGGTTTCGACCCTTAGAGCACCCAAGCGCCCCAGTTCGGTGGCGAGTAGTGGTTCCATTCCCCGAGAGGTGGTGGCAAAAAATCTTCGAGTCGAGTTCATCCGTTCTGTGTTACTGGCGTGATTAGTAACGGCTGCAAAGCCGTCAGTGTTACTTCAACTTGCCCGCGAGTGCAGGGTGAGAACGGACGTAAGCGAGGCTTTGTTGCAGCCATGCCTCATGGTCGCAGGAGCTAGGCGGTAAACGCAGTTTTATGCATACGGTGGTTTCATCTGGATCAGGTAACATTTCGTTCAACAGCGGGAAAATAGCTTCGAAGTCTACCGAGCCTTCGCCCAATTGCGCGCCCCATATGGTCACTTTGTTTGATCGATAGGGAAAGATCTGGACGTCCTTGAACGCGACCGCTACGGTGTGAGGAAGCAACACCTTTGCCGCATCCACGGGCTCTTCACACACCGGGAAGGCATTGGCCGTGTCGAATGCCAGCTTGAGCGTGGGGTGCGCTACTTTCTCGAATACCTGGACAATCTCCCGAGCTCGGTAATCCAAGTGTGGCAGCAGCGCCAGTTGGACACTCCGCTCGGCTGCCGCGTCAACCACGGGAGGCAAGTATTCACACATCTCGCGCAGCTGCGTTTCGAGTGGAGGCTCTCGGGTGAAGCGGTTGTGCCTTCCACCTGCGCCGAATAGGACAACCGTTTTTACCCCACCAAGAACGGCTACGTCGAACGCTTGGTGGGCACGGTCTCGAAGGGAGTCAGCACCCCCTACGGGTGATACCAAATCGGCGTTCCAATAGCCGATCCACTTGATGCCGGAATCGTGCGCACGGCGACCAATCTCTCCAGGGTCCTCTTTACCATCGAGGGGTAAAGTGGCTTCTAAGGCATTGAGTTTGTACTCAGTGCAGCGACCCAACAGCCAATCCAGCGGTTTTTCGGCAGGCAAAACGTCGGCGAATGTGGGAAGCGCCAAGCCGAGGATCATGGTTCGCGTTTATCCGTAAACTTGTCTCAAATCGTCACAACGAATCAAGCGGTTAATTCAACCACATCAGCCCGACTCGACAGGTCGACTTCGGTGTAAACGAGTAGATTGGTGACCTCGGCGTCTTATGGATACGACGCAAAAATACGGGAATTGGCAAATCCTGATAAAGATGCAGCAAATACAACCGTGATCAAAACACGAGATTTCACGTTGCGTTATTCTTCGTAGATCGTGGCGATTAAGATTAGAGTTGACAAACTCACGTGTGTCACTTCAAGGAATATATGTGGACGGTAGCGGCAACTCCAGGTCACTTTGATAGTCGACGACCTATCTAATGGTCAAATCTACACGATTGCCGGTAGTAAGCGTTGCGGATCGAATGGCGCGATATCGACGGTTGTGGCACGGCCATCTACGATGAGCTCAGTGACTGCTTCCCCGGTGGCTGGACCATTGAGCATACCCCAGACACTGTGACCGGTAGCCACGTACGCTCCCTCTACGCCATCCACCTTTCCTATGAGCGGAATGCCATCCTCGGTGACGGGGCGAAAGCATGCTTGCTTCGCCAGTATCGAAGCCGAGCCGAGTTCTTTCGACACAGCGGCAGCCATATCGCGTAATTTTTCCGGGCTCCCGTCATCCACATCCACTTCGGCAGGATCCATCGGTAACGCCTCTGGACTTGAAAGTCCGCATACGTAAGTGGTACCGTCCGTTCTAGGCATGATCTCGGGCGCTTCAAATTCACCCGTCTTCGTCTCCAGTTCGACGAATAACGCTCGCGGATTCGCCGGTGTGTAGTCGAAGACGAGACTATGTCCTTTTATTCCGTAAACAGCCGGCAGCTGTAGCCAACGACAAGCTAAAATCGACCAAGGTCCCATGGCTATGATTGCAGCATCGGTCGCCATTACTTCGCCGTCCACGATGACACCCCGAATTTTCCGATTGGAGGCGTCGAAATCCAACCCCGATACCTTGCCGTTCACGAGCCGAGCGCCACTAAGTTGGGCCCCTTGCATCAGTGCTTGGGTAAATAAGGCCGGATGAATCTGAGCGGTGGTCTCACTGGTTCCGATGCGGTCGCACACCGCCGCGCCGGGTGCCAACCAATTCAGCACCTCCCCACGCTGCAAACTGGAGAAGTCCCGTCGTTCACTAGCTGTTATGCTCAACGTATCGAGACAACGATATCCCCAATCCAAATTCAGCTCTGCGGCAAGCGTCGAAGCCAACTCTTCGTGGAGCACAAAGCTGCGGCGAGCCAGGTGATCCACCGCGGTGCCACGACACCAGTCCAGCGCCAGAAAACCGCCGGATTTTCCAGAAGAGGCGTTGGCCACACCGGTCCGTTCGATCAGTACAGTTTCGACGCCGCGCAAACTTAAGAAATAGGCGATCGAGGTACCTATCACACCACCTCCACAGATCACAACACGCGACGGCGTCGGAGCAGAATTGTGTAACACGCGGGCCAGACCCTATGATTTCCTAGTGATTTCTTTGTAACAATGTGGACAGTAGAATTTGCTGCTTGATTTTCTGCGCAGCGCCATCACGAATCCCGAACCAAGGATGCCAGCTGGGAGTGCGAACAAACCGATCCCCAACAAAGCGATTATAGCTCCGAAGAACTTCCCAAGAGGCGTAATGGGGTAGATATCCCCGCAACCGACCGTAGTGAGCGTGGCTACTCCCCACCACATTGACGCTGGGATACTCGAAAAAATGTCTGGTTGGTCTTCGTGCCGGACGTGGAAAATCAGAGTCGACGCGATGAACAACAGGAAGATAATCGCCATGAAACACGTAGCGAGATCGCTCTTCTTCGTTCGTGGGGCTGGAGTTGGAATGGTCTCTCGACTTCTTGGTAAAGTGAACTATGCCTGCGGCAAAACAAAAGAACGCCAAAAGAATGACAACTATCGCCAACTCACTCATTCCGATCCAGGGCCTTTACCATGTCGAATATATACGTAGCATTTGTGCCATTTATGTAACGTACCAACGCGGCGAAAAATGGACCACCTTTTTTGAATAGGTGGGGTCGTATGCTGTCGCAGCTAAAAACTTGAACCAGGCGGGGCAAGTGAGTAGAATGGAATTGACAAGCCGGACATTGCGGCGCCTACTACCGAATTCAATAGTTGCGCGACCTACTTGGCCACCCGCACGTTCGAAAAGTGGATTGTTCCGCAGGCCGGTATCGTGTAAGGTTCATAGTGAAGAAGCACATTGTACAGGTGCAATAATTCTTCTATTTCAGCAACGCCGGTATCAGCTCCGACGAGAACTGGCTCTGTCTAATGGACATCGACTGGAACAACTACAACTTGGGATCTTCGAATGCGAAGCCTACAGCCTCGAAGTCATCCATGCCTAGCTGCGTTCCGATTACCACATCGATCCTCCTCCGCAATTCCCCACACGGACTCCTGGATAGTCTATATCACGACAGTTTGCGGTCACGTCGACGTGGTGCGGACACCGATCGACAGCTTGCTGGCCAGAGAAGTTGACTCGTCGAGAGAAGCTTCAAGCGGGAACAACAGTCGAATTTGGCGACTGCTCTGCTTATATACCCGAGCTGTTGGCTCGTCTGGAGGCGAAATCGGTTTTCCTCGTTGTGGACCGTGCCGCGTACGAGCATTCAGGCGCTGAACAGAAACTGACACACAGCTGGGAAGATCGAGAAGTTGTCGAGTTCGAAATCACAACCCGATTCCCGCGGATGGAGGAAGTACAGGAAGGCCTTAAAACCTTTCGCCAGTACCCGTGCGAAGTTGTAATCGCCGTCGGAGGTGGAACTGCTATCGACACCGCCAAGTTGATCCGCTGTATTTCCGGACAGGTCTGCAAGCCGGATGAAATCTTCATCGACAGCAACCGCATCAAGGAAACGGCAACCCCGCTCATTGCTGTTCCAACCACCGCCGGAACCGGAAGCGAAATCACCCAATTCGCTGTTGTCTATTCCGGTGGCGTGAAACATTCGGTGGCGCATCCATCGATCACACCGAACACCGCCGTAATTGATTGGGAACTCACGCAGAGCCTCTCTCCGCAGATTACCGCTGAAACCGGACTCGATGCCCTGTGCCAATCCATTGAGTCGATCTGGAGCATCCATTCCACGGATGAATCTGTATCCTGCGCGGTGGAGGCTTTACAGCTGACCTGGAAGTATCTCAGGGAGGCAGTGCTCACACCCACTCCAGAAAGCCGGATAGCAATGAGTCGGGCAGCACATTTAGCAGGCAAAGCGATCGATATTTCCAAGACCACGGCCCCCCACGCTATCTCCTACAAGATTACCCACGATTTCGGCATTGCTCACGGGCACGCAGCAGCGTTGACCCTAGGTCCGACTATGGTCTTCAATTCCAGCACCAAACAAAATGAACTGGTGGACGAGCGCGGGCTCGAGCATCTGCACGACGCACTCCAGCTCATTCTCACCCAACTTGGAGCCCATGATGCCCGAGAAGGCATGGACCAGATCGACAAGCTCATGCGTTCTATAGGCTGCTCAACGCGCCTGAGCTCATTGGGCATCGAAGGCACAGAAGTCCTCAGCCGTATCGCCGAAAGTGTCAATCAAGAAAGACTCGGAAACAATCCACGTAGAATGGACTGCAGTCAGGTCTTGCAGATATTAGAGTCGATCCGGTAAATGCTGCAAATTACTCTGTTGCTATGGTGAATTGATTCGTTGTCTAGCAGTCGCGTACGCAGCGGACGACTTCTACCACTAATTCAAGTTATAGAGAGAAAGAGGGTGTTTATGCAAAGCGACTTTGTGTATCGGCGCGAATACAGAGGCCAGATAAAAGCTTTGATTTTAGATTGGAGCGGTACCACCGCAGACGCCTACGTGATTGCGTCGGCACACGTCTTTGTCTAAGTCTTCGAGAAACAGGGTATAAAGATATCCATGAAGGAAGCGTGGGGACCCATGGGACTGCGCAAGGACCTGCACATCAAAGCACTGACAGAAGATCCTGTCATTCGAGAGCGATGGAACTAGGTGCACGGTCGTTTCCCCGATAAAGTAGACGTCAACAGCTTCGAGGAAGCTGCGGAGATGCCTACCGATGAGCTGTCCAAGAGGCACGAAGAGACCCGGGAAATCCTGCAAAAGTCTGGTGCTCACTACATCATCGACTCTATCGTCGACATCGAACCGGTGCTACAAGATATCAATCAGCGCCTTGTCCGTGGAGAGCGTCCCTGAGCGATGGGCACAGCCAACCACGCCTGCAGATTTACATTAAAAGCTGACCACTTCGATCTCGATCTACTGGTGCACTCGCACGGTTGGATACGTCTAGTTCCGTTTTCCTGGGATGACGAACAAAAAATTCTGAGCCGCCATGAAACCGTCGACGGAAAGATCGTCTATTTGAGCGTCAAACAGGTTTCCAGCGGTGCTTCCGTAACCTGCACATCGAAGTCCATTTTGCGTCCGAGCGATAGAAAAATTTTGCGCCGAAGAGCTTCCTACATGCTCGGGTTGGACATCGATATCGACCCCTTCGTAAAACTAGCCAGATCGTTGAACAGGCGAGTGCACCGCTTTGCCCACAGGGGTGGAGCACGAATCCTACGAAGCTCGACGCTTTACGAGGACGTGGTCAAAACCCTGTTCACCACTAACGCCTCATGGGCTTTTACCAAACAAATGTGCCAACGGCTGGTCTCCGAGTGTGCCAGCAGTTATGGCGAGACCGATTACGGAACTGTGTTTCCCACGCCGGAAATGGTGAGTCCGCTGGATTTGTCCACATTGACCAAGAAATGCCGATTGGGTTACCGGGCTGAATATCTGCAAAACGTCACCACAGCCTTCATTGACGGTGGCGACAGCTTGGAACGAGGATTTCCGGCGGAAGTCGTCAAACGCTTGTCCGAGGTGAAAGGACTCGGTCCTTACTGCGTGAACCACATAGCTATGCTCCTCGGGGAATATTCCCAGATTCCGGTGGATTCGGAGGTCCGAAGCTACTGCAAGGAGATCGGCCTTTCCCACAAAGAGGAAATGATCTTGGAGCATTACTACCCCTGGCATCCGTACGAATTTCTCGCCTTCCGAATCGACCGACGCCTTGGCCCCGGCCATGACTGAAAAGAAGAGACCTGCCAGCCTGGCGATGGAAAATCTCCCTTGCGGACGCCGGGAGCATTTCCGGTATCGGCCGAGAGACGAGTCGAACAGGTGGAATACTGCGCGTCGAGAATCCGTGACCCGGCAAGCAACTGATGGTCACCGAACGTCATGCAGATAGATCCAGCGAGTTGGTTGGCGATACTTTGATCGAAGTGGAAACCAAAGCCGAGTGCGGATATTTGCTGCGTCCAACTGCTACCGACATGAGGTCGATATCGATGGCGAACTTCGCATATTTCAACTAGTATTTCATCTCTCAATTAAATCAGAGAACAAATATGATGAGACACAACGCCTTGGCACCCACGCAAATCGACGATTTCTGGGACCAGGGCTATCTGATCATTGGCAAGCTGCTGGATGATGAATTAGTCGCGTCCTTGCAGGAAGAGTACGATCGTTTGTTCGCCCATGCTCGCGAAGATGGCCGCTATCGGAATCTGGCCATCGACGATACCGGTGATGTCGCAGAGAAGCAAAAAGTTCAAAACCAGATGCTGCAGATCACACAGATGTGCGAGCGCAGCATTCTGTACCGTAAGCTGATATACGATGACCGAATTCTCGACATCGTCGAGAATTTGATCGGGCCTAACATTCAGCTCTTTCACGATCAAGCACTGTACAAGCCTGCCGGCGACGGTGGCCCCGTGTTCTGGCATCAGGACAACGGTTATTGGCGGTGCACGCCGCCGAACCTGGTGAGCTGCTGGCTGACTCTCGACGACGTAAACCGGGAGAACGGCGCCATGCACGTCATCCCTGGATCCCATCATCGGCTGGTAGAACACAAGAAATCCAAATCCACGAACGCTCTTTACGATGTGAGTAAGGAGGTCTCTGAGGATCGAAGTGTGGTGATAGATCTGCCCGCCGGTGGGGTCATGTTCCACCACTGTCAAACCTTGCATTTCACTCCTCCCAATCGCACCCATCGACAACGCCGCGCCTTTGCTATCCATTTCATGCCGCCCGGGACCCTAGGTCAGATGACCGACCCGGAAGATCCTGAAGGTAAGCGCCGCATTTCCGGCCACCTTAATGTGTCGTTTTCGCGTCCCATGTTAAGGGCCCGTATCTAATTGGCAGTGGAAACTCTCCTAAGTAGGGTAGATTCGGCAGATCTATATATCGGTCATGAAAGGTGAGCTTAGTATGCTTGATCTCACGCACTACATACTGACCCGTCGAGCATGAAAATCACGGCGATAAAATCCTTCGGCATTCGGTTGGGCAGCCGCCCGCGCACTCTGTGCAAGGTGGAGACGGACGAGGGTATCAGCGGTTGGGGAGAATGCTACAACGTCGGTCCAGACCGGGCGATAGGACCCACTCTCGACTACATCTTCGAACTGGTGAAGGGTGTTGATCCCCGCCGCATCGAGTTCCTAATGATGAAACTGTTCCAACAGATGCGCTTTCCCCCCGGTGCTCTCGGCTTGTCCGCCATTTCGGGCTTGGACCATGCCTTGTGGGATATTACCGGCAAAGCGGCCGGATTGCCGGTTTACATGCTTTTGGGCGGCCATGTGCGGGATCGCGTGCGGGTATATCGGAGCATTGGCGGCAAAAACGCTGCCGAAACAGCGACCACGGCGCACCAACTGCATGAAGAATTCGGTTTTACAGCCTTCAAAACCAGCCCGTTCCGAGTTCCCCCCGACGAACATCGCTGGGGCGTGGTCTGCAAAAAGGCCGCGGAGTACTTCGCAGAATTGCGAAAACGCTGTCCAGAAGAATGGGAATTTGCCTTCGATCCCCACGCCAAGATCTTCGAGCCGGTACGCGCGTTGCAATTGGCAAACGCCTTAGCGCCATACGACCCGCTATTTTACGAGGAACCGTTGCGACCAGAGAACAGCGATGCTTGGGCGCGGCTGCGATCGCAGATGCAGGTACCTGTGGCCACTGGGGAAAGCCTTTACACTCGTTTCGAGTTCCTCGATCTGATGTCGAAGAACGGCGCTGACATTATCCAACCCGACATCTGCATTTGCGGAGGGTTACTGGAGATGCGCAAGATTGCCGCTATTGCCGAGGCGCACTACGTTTCCGTCGCCCCGCACAATCCGATGGGACCTCTGGCAACTGCAGTCAATCTCCACTTCTGTGCCGCCGCAACCAACTTCACGATCCTCGAGTATCTTCTACCCAGTCAAAATCCTGGTGCCGAGGATTGGCTCGATGAACCTTATCTGCCAACTGACGGTTATCTACAG
This sequence comes from uncultured Gemmatimonadaceae bacterium, assembly GCA_964401715.1. Lineage (GTDB taxonomy): Bacteria > Latescibacterota > UBA2968 > UBA8231 > UBA8231 > CAYNZV01. The sequence continues at coordinate 32,199 of CAYNZV010000010.1, forward strand.
TTGCGACCAGACCGGCCTGGTTTTGGCGTCGAGGTGAACGAGGAAAAACTGAAGGCCGACTACGTTCACTGGGAGCGTAACAGTTCCGCGCGTCCCGATGGCTCAACTGGGTACATATAGCGGGTTCCTGAGGGCATCGTGTTCCAAGAAACGTTGACATTCGCCGCTCGATGCCAACGTTTGAAGTTAGGTGTACGAGCCCAGCGGATTTTCGCCTTTGTTGGAATTCTCGCAGTCGCGACTGCACTGCGATTGTGGGGTCTCGCGTTTGGCAACCCTGTCCAACATCCAGACGAAATTTTCCTCGTGATATACCCACTCAATCTCCTGAGTGGTGACCTAAATCCGTACGATTTTCAGAAACCCAGCCTTCAGTATTACATCCTAGGCACAGTCTATCTCGCTCGATTCGCTGGAATGATCTTGCTGGGTTCTCAGTGGGACCTGTCTCAATACGCGGCGTATCACTACTTCTGGGACCACGAGTCGCTATTGTTCTGGGCTCGATCAATGACCATTGCGTTTGCACTTGCCAACGTTTGGTGCATGTGGCGATTGGCCAAGGAGGTGTACGACGAAAGAGCCGGCTTGATCGCCGGACTGTTCATGGCAATCAGCACCCTTCAGGTTCGGCAGGGGTTTCTGGCGGCTGTGGACGTACCTATGACATTCTGGTTCACTTGTGCAATTTGGGCTTCGGTTCGCTTATGTGAGCGCGGCGAATCGCGACACTATTTGTTAGCCGGTGTCCTAGTTGGCCTTGCAGCGGGTACAAAATATCCTGGCGCAGCTGCTGGCATAGCTGTAATTGCAGCTCACTTCGTAGCCCGTAGAAGTTTTTGGCACAGCAATCTTTGGATCTCGGGCGCCGCGGCCATCGGAGTCTTCATTACCAGCACGCCATATTCCTTGCTTGATTTCGGTACATTCTGGACGCACCTGTCATACCAAGCACAGCATGCAACCGCCGGAAGAGGGGAAGGAGTGCCGGCGTGGTTTTATCACCTATGGATCAGCCTTCGATATAACGTGGGTGTGCTGGGTCAGCTGTCATTGATTGCTGCGTTGCTGATCGAAGTTTTAAGGAATCGACGAAAGAAGGTTTGGGTCCTCGTAGCTGGATTTGTTGCGTTCCTTGCAGTCGTTGGTTGGGGAGAGCTCGCCTTCATGCGTTATGCACTCCCCTTGGCCGCATTGCAGATAGTACTGGTGTCTGGCATGTTGTCTGCAATCCGAGAATTACGGTTGCTGATCCTGATCTTGTGTCTAGTTGCTGCAGAGCCTCTGTACGGTTCCGTCAAGATCGCACAGTTGGCAAGCAGCGCCGATACGCGCACCGAGGCTAGGTCTTGGATCGAGAGCAATATATCGCCAGGTACTACTTGCTGTAACTTTGGCGGATGGGCCGGCGATCCGCCGGTGCGGACCTTCACTGACCATTGGTGGAGAATGAAAACCTTCGCCAATAGCTTTGGACGCGATGAGCTGCATCGACAGATCGGATTTCTCAACTTGGTCGGCCCGCAGCGACCCTTTTTTGACTACAGCGTGCATCCAGGTGTACGTCATCTTTCTTCAGGCAGCTTAAGTACAATGAAAGAGGACGGATGCTCTTACGTTATCATTCACCAACACTCCACGTCGTATTCTACGGTGGATTCCCTCTTCGCAGGGCAATTGCCACTTTTTGGTCGAGTAGCGATACAATGGTCTCCAATCGGATTGAAAGGTACAAACCCGCGTTTCGACACAGCTGACGCCAATTATCTGCCTATTGCCAATTTCGGTAATCTTCAACAAACGGGACCCGAAATTGAGATCTGGGATATTGCCCGGTTTGCCGAGACGCCGGAGAAGTCTCAGACTGGGATGGACGTTTTCGCGCGGGGTTATGCACTTTGGTCTCTAGTCGCGTTGGACGAAGGGAAGCTTGTAGAAGCTCGTGAGTTTCTTCTAAAGGCTCAGGAACTAGCGAGTGACCAAATCGACGTTCTCATGGCCGAGATTGTTTTCCTACGTCATACACAGCGCTACGCGGATGCGTTGGAGCTCTGTCAGCAAGTAGCGAACTCGAGGTCTGACTGGTACAAGATATACGACGCTATGGGTACGATATTCGAACAAATGCAACTCCCAGAAAAAGCAATGTCTGCTTATTTAAAAGCTCTGGAATTGAATCCAGACAGAGCAAACATTTACAATAGCCTAGCGGTCGTTGTGCGAACAATCAACGATGGTGAAAAGGCAATGACTTACTGGCGCCGCTCCATCGACATCGACCCAAATTATTCGGTTGCCCATTACAATATAGGAACGGCTCACTACATGCGCGGTGATTTCTTCGAATCGCTGCATCACTTGAGCAAGTCAATTGAACTAGATCCAGACAATATTCGAGCTCACCTCAATGCGGGTTTTGCGGCACGCGCTACTGGTGACTACGAGAACGCAATTAGATTCTGGGATGCCGGCGTTAGACTGGATCCCGAAAACGATGAGCTCTTCTACAACATTGCGTGGACGTTTCAATTCGACTTGCTTGACGGCGGTAAGGCGATACCCTATTGGCGCAAGGTATTGCAGATCGACCCTGAGGACGAGGACGCTACGCGTTATATCGCTGAGGCCCTCGCCGTAGAAGACAAGTTCAGAGAATCAGAGCACTGGCTCAGACGGCTTGACTCTCTACAGGTTAAACCGAAATAACCCTTTTTGTGTAAATTTCAATACAACCTTCAAACTAGCTTAACATAGTCACGCATCGCACAACCCATGGCTACCTCCATTGTCCTTGCTCTCTGTATTTCTGTGCGAAAGTGGGAACTCCTGGTAGCTAATTATTTCCAACATCCAGACGGATTATTTTCGACAATCTACCCAATCAAGTTCTTGATTGGCGATTCCAGTTCTTACTTTTTCCCAAGTCCAAATTGCACTACTAGCAGCTCTATATAAGCTACTTTAAACAGTTTGTTGTCCGTGCTTTTCAAACCGTCGATGGGATCTCTCGCAATGGGTCGCCTACGACTACTCTAGGGCGGTGAGTCGCCACTTATATGAACAAGCGTGATGATTTTTCGTTGTTACGGTGTGGATTGCCTATAGATTGGATCAATACAAATGGGGACAAGGAGGTAGATGCCGAACTTTTTCTAACTGTCAGAGTTCTCCAAGGACGAGATTCCGCGAACTATTTTGGATATCCTGGTAATCTTCCAATTTCAGTGGGATATATGCCGAAGTATGACTCGATCAACATAGCAAGGTGTGCGACTAGTGACTTTCCGTATAGCGGATGCATAGCACCTTGAAGTTCACAGTAGATAGCCAACATAGTGAGCGACAAGACGCCTAACCAGAGCGACCATTTCACCCGACGCGCTGCCTTGCTCGCAGCGGTTTTTATTGCCGTTCATCTCGCTTTTTCCCGCTCAACTATTTTCCCTCCGTTCTGGGGCATTAACCTGTTGAGCTACTATCCCTGGTGGGTGCAGTTCGTCGTTGTTGTAATTGCGATTTTGTTGGTGGTGGGATCGACGCGCAAAGCTCTTCTTGGATCACTCGACAATCTGCTCCTTGTCGCTTTCAACAGATTCCGGAACCATCCACGGCTTACATGGCTTGCGATCTCTTTAGCCGGCGTGATGTTCTTCTCCGTAGTAGAAACAGCTCACCCGTTTCTTGGCGACGGTCAGCTATACCTGAACGAGCTCCCGGGAGCCGCGGCAGCCGACGCCTTCCGCGTCGACCGTGCTCCCCTCGTTTTCTGGATACTGACCAAAACCCATAGGATCGTGGAACCATTCGGCGTCTCCGCCAAATCAACCTATAAGTGCTTTAGTTACCTTTCCGGATTCACTTATCTGTTGCTGTTGTTGCCTGTAGCTAGGGTCATCGCAAGAAGACGCGACGATCGCATTTTGCTTGTTCTTTTTCTGCTGGTTCCGGGATATCTCCAAATGTTTTGCGGATACGTGGAGACCTACCCGATCCTATTGTCGGCGCTCTTGGGATTTGCATGTCTCGGCGTCCTCACATTGAGGAACGACTTCCCGCTGTGGATCTTTTCAGCGTATGCTGGCGTCTTGCTTCTGATTCACTTCTCTACGGTCAGTCTCTTGCCCTCGCTCATGCTCCTCGGCGTGCTGAAATGGGTCCATATCCGCAAAGACGCACCAACTTCAGCATCCGCTTGGGCGATCATAAGACTGCTGCTGTCACTATGCGCGATGCCCCTGGTGTTTTTCGTGCTCGCAATCGCACTGGGAATAGACCTGCAAGCCTTCGCTACGGCTTCGGGTTCGGCAAATTTGCTTCCCCTGTTCGCTGAACCCGATGACATCAT
>CAYNZV010000010.1:36643-40184 GCA_964401715.1 uncultured Gemmatimonadaceae bacterium
CGGCTTCGGGTTCGGCAAATTTGCTTCCCCTGTTCGCTGAACCCGATGACATCATCCATACGTACGAGCTGATATCAATCGCCCATCTCGCAGAGTTCCTCAATGTGCAACTACTAGTGGCACAGGCTCCGCTTATTAGTCTTTTCTTGCTGAATCGGAATGCGCTACGCTTGAATTATGAACAGTCTTTTCTCTTGGGCGCTTCGGCCTTCCCTTTTCTTGCTACCTTCTTGGCAAATCCCGTTATAGGAGCTTTCCGAGACTGGGATATTCTTTCGATGCCCACATTGGTCTTTAGCATTTGGATGGCTACGACAATTTCTGCCCGCTTCCGGGAAGGCCGTATCGTGAGACAGGTCGGCTTAACGATTTGCGGCATCGCTAGTCTGCACACGCTTTTGTGGCTTGGGCTGAACTCCAGTGCTTCGTTGTCAGAAAAACGATTCCGAGACATGCTGGATCGGGGAATCGTCTCTAAAGCAGGCCGTTCCTACGGGTGGGAAACGCTGGCGACCCACTACAAACGAAATGATCAGGCTGATTTGAGCCTGGAGGCATATCTCAAGGCGCAGGACGCCCTATCCAATACCCGCTATTTGATCGGAGCCGGAAACGCATATCGCAAGCTAGGGCAAATTGACAACGCTATCGATGTCTATCAACGAGCATTGATGGATCGGCCTGACGATGCAGAAATTTGGACCAACCTTGGTGACGTCTACTCTCAGGCTGCTCGTTTCGAAGAGGCAGCAGATTATTACGGAAACGCAGTGGCACTGGACCCCGCGCAATTCCGTTCGCAATACGGTTTGTGCATCTCACACAACGCCTTGCACGAATTTCGCGAAGCAATGGTCAGTTGTGGAAAAGCGATCGCGCTGAATCCTACTTTTTCGAGGGCACACTACGCATTGGGCATCTCCCAGAATTCGTCGGGTTCTGATGCTTCGGCAGCAGCTAGTTGGGAGATGGCCATACAGCTGGATCCGAGCTTCTCTTTGGCGTACAAATCCCTAGCGATGCTTCACTACTCGACTGGTAAAAGAGATACGGCGTTCCAAGTTCTCGAAAAAGCCGTAGGCAACAATCCCGACGGCCAAACCTACAAAGCACTAGGGAACCTGTACCTGCTAAACCATCGTTTTGAACACGCCGCTGAAACTCTTCAGAAATCCATCGGACTTGCACCTGGAGATGCGGAGACCCTTTCGAACCTAGGCACAGCACTCAGAAGGATTGGTCGACTTGATGATGCTCAAAAGGCGTACGAAAATGCAATCGAGCTCCAATCTGACAATGCCGTCCTTCATCACAATCTCGGTGGCGTCCGATTGCAGATGAAGGACAAGAGGGGCGCGTTGATAGCGTTTGAACGTGCCGCTGAATTAGGATCGACCAACATCCAAACTTTTCTTTCACTGGGACGGCTTTATCTGGACCTTTCTCAGCCTCTAGAAGCTGGACATATTTTCAGCCTAATAGTAGCAAATGATTACCACGGAGCTACAGCTGGTATATATGTGAAAATCGGCGACCAGCTACGGAAATTGGAACTGCACAAGGTCGCTGAAAATGCATATGAGAAGGCTGCCGCCGTGACGAAATAATGATCGTTGGCGATCGTGGAAAAGCTTGTGATTGGAAACCGAAAGTACTGATATGCTACTTGCCTCGGGTTACGCGATATGGCGTGTTTACGTGCCTATATCACGGAAACCGACGTCAAAGAAACGTTTGCAGAGCGATGAACCACGAATCTATCCCACAAATGGACACTCAGCAACCGGCCAATGTTGCAAAATAGAATTAGCTCCCTATTCGAACCAGAACGAATACAAGCTTCCAGCCTTAAGCGAAAAATGTAGACGGACGAGTTGGCCGGCAAGCACGCTCAAATCGTCGTGGCCTCTCCAAATAAGCTCGGCTTTGGTTTGGTCACCATTTATGGTATTGCTATAACGCGGCAGTTGGTAGGTATCAGTGGTCTTACCCGGAACGAGGACAACCTGCGGTTCCGTGAAGCCCTCCAACGGCAGCCCATTTCCATCCAAAACTACCGCACGCAGCTCACCATCCGACAAATCTGCATTCACGAATAGATGACAGGCGCCGATCGGCACCTCGATGGTTCGAGTTGCCAAAGTACCGGTCTCGTCACCGGCATCTAGCGATACAAATCCATCTCGACGCAAAACCGCTAAACAAACTGCGTAAACATCCTCCTCACAGAGGCGAATGATCTCATAATATTTGCCGCCGGTGTAATAGAACCACAATTCGTCTCCGCGGATCACTACGTTCGATGCTGGGCGCACCGAGGAGAGATCGTGGAAACCGCTGCCCAACCGGGAGCAATCCATAAACGGTTTCCGATCTCCCACTCGGGTCCAGGTTCGCAGATCGCGACTGCAGGCGAGCTGCACATGGTGGAATCCACTGTAGTCACCATATTCCTCTATATATTTTCGTGCCGCGGGTGACAGATCCATCCCGTTATAACCCGGCCAGTCAGGACGCACCGTGCCGGAATGATGGAAGAAGGAAGGTAGTCCGATATAGACACTTTCGTACCGAAAAGCGCCCATGTTGTAGATATCGACACCATAATGCTCGGGAACGTTGATATAGGGATGTGGACGCAAAGGGTCATCAAACCAGGCGGCGACACGTTCACAGGCGAGTTCCTGATCAAATGCGTCCGCCTCGAAAACGAGCTCCGGTTCGGTCCACTCTTCAAAATCGCTGCTTGTCGATAGCCATATGGAGCGGCCATAGGTTGAGGGGTGTTTGACGGTGGCTATGTACAGATGGTTCTGCTGGTCCAGCGAAAAATTGTAGTCGTCACCAGCCGAAATCGGGGCAACCTCCAATGCGCGCCACATCGATCCGTCGGCCGAGACATGAAAGGCGTCGGGTTGCCACGCTTTATACCTCCTAGTAGGATCGGGATCGACTGGGTCATAGAACACGCATCGCGCTACTTCCATGTTCTGTTCGTGTGGGACCCGTTCCCAGCTCACCCCATCACGGCTTTCACGGTAACCCTGGACCCAGTATTTGTACACTTCATCTTCCGGATGCCAGAATGGTACAGATCGCGTTTGAACCGCATGATCACCCGCTTCCGGTTGTATTACCGCGCCTCTCTTGGATGGTGAGTGCATCGTGCGGGTCACATTAACTGTCTCGTGTATCATGTGATTATCTAGAAACAGTTGGCGCTGGCGGAGGGGGATTGAAATCGATTTGTGGTTCATGTTTATTGTCGTGCGTCGGCTTTGATGATCCACCAGCCCGGAACTGAGGAAGATGCTCCCTGCCTTATCTATTGTCCTGTCACTATTGGTTCTGTGCTCCGCATGTGGAGACAGCTCGTTAAACGATCACGAGCAACTCCCGGTATCCGCGGGGCCGGCAGACACCGAGCCAACCGAGGGCACTGATGCGGAAGACGGCCGAGAGTCAGACCCCACCAGTATCGACATAACCAACGCAATTTTCAACAATTACGATGAATACTGCAGAGATTACATCGGCACCT
>CAYNZV010000010.1:40284-70577 GCA_964401715.1 uncultured Gemmatimonadaceae bacterium
CGACGCTATTTTCCTGAACGGCGTGACGCTCGACTTGCTTGCAGCCGCATGTTACGACATCGGACCCGACCCACTTGGCAGTGAAAAGATCGGTTGCGGGCAAGGCCAGATCGAAAACCCATGACGATATGACCCGATGTCGCCGCTGAACGATTTCGGCACCGATCGCAACAATGCTCTCACGCAACCTGACGATACCTACCACTATCACGGGAATCCTATGGCTATGTTTCAAACCAATTGTGAATCTACCGGCACTGTGTCTCCAGTCATAGGATTCGCCGCCGATGGTTTCCCGATTTACGGTTCGTGTTTTGATGACGAAGGCACGGTGCGCAAAGCACGATCCAGCTACGTGCTCAAGAACGGCGGCGGACCACGGCAGAACATCGACGGATACAGCACGCCAAAGGCCAGACAGGGATCTGTTGCCAGCTCGAACTACGACGGCCAGTTCCGCGGCGATTACGAATATTTGGAGGGCGCCGGCGACCTCGACAAGTGCAACGGTGCGGTCGTGGATGGTCAATACGGGTACTACATTACAGACGAATTTCCCTGGGTCCTCGCCTGCTTCTCCTGCACTCCGGACGGCAGCTTCTACAGATTGCCACCCCGCCCACAACCTCGGTGACTCGAAAGATTATTAATGAATTCGATGAATGCAGCCATTAGGGGTTTAACCGTCACGACAACTTATTTCGAGGCAAAATGAAACTAGTTGACTTCACCCTTCATCGGACCTACGTCCCCCTGCGGGAAACGATTGGCGATTCGCAGGTACGCATCGAAGCCTTCTGGATAACGGTGCTCGAGCTACATACGGACGACGGCCACGCTGGCGTCGGCTTCGAAACCTCTGGCAGCCCACCCCCTCCGTTGGAAGAGATGGAAGTCCAATTCCGGAGCTCTACGTGGAACCATTTGGATGGCCAAATGCCGTTGTCGCTGGTCAACCGCATGACGCGGCCTCGCGGCGGAAACGTCGGCTTGGGGTTCATGACAGTGTCAGTGGAAACGGCATTGTGGGACCTGGTTGCCAAACAGCAGGGGCAACCGCTCTACCGAGTTTTGGGTGGCGAAAACCCGCAGGTACGGGCATACGCTAGTTCCCTGGATTTCCGCCTCGACGACGACCAGTTCCGCAAAAAGCTTCAACGTTTTCGCAACATGGGATTCACTTCGCTGAAAACCAAGGTCGCACATCCAGATATAAGCTGGGATCTGCGCCGGTTAGGCATCGCCAAGGAGGTTTTCGGCGTTGAAGGCCACTTGATGGTGGATGCAAACGAGGCCTGGTCGGTGAAAGAAACGATATTACGTCTGCACCGGTATCGGGACGCTGGATTCGATATTTTCTGGGTTGAGGATCCGATCACACGCGAAGATTACGCCGGCTACGCGACGCTCTGCGAAGAGCTATATTTTACCCGCGTGAATACGGGCGAGTATTTGGGTTACTCGGGGAAGCGCAACTTGCTCGAGCGCAATGCCGTCGACGTGCTGAATGTGCACGGCTCAGTGACCATGTCGCGGCACGCCGCGCGCCTAGCTGGCGATCACGGCGTACCGGTTTCGTTGGGAAACACGATTCTCGAGATAGGCGTCCACCTTGCCACCAGTCTTCCCGAGTGTCTGTATATGGAGTTCTCGGACTTGACGTGGAACGAATTCGCCCAGGAACCAATGCGCTTCGAAGATGGCTACGCCGTTGCTCCCGATCGTCCGGGCCACGGCATCGAGCTGGATTACGACAAGATCGGCCACTACTCACAGCCGAATTAAGCGGAGGCCAAGGAGGCTCTTTGGGCTCTTTATAGATGCTCGCAGAACGCATTTACCAATCCCATCCTTCTGGAGCTTTTGCAGTCAGGCTCAAACATCTGAGAGATTCGCCACCAGAATACAGACGCAGCGTGCCCGGGAAGTAGCTACATTCAATCGGCACAGGCTGTACAGAAACTCCATGCCACGGGGGACTTCGTCGGCCGATGAGGTAGCCGCCGAGTAGATCGCCACCACAGCCTTCTATCCACAAAATTGGTCTCAGAACCAACCTGGACTCTGGAAGGCAGTCTTTTAGATCTGCTACCTAGACGTTATACCGAGCGACGACCAAAAAATCCTCGGTGGTCAGAAACATCTCGTGGCCATCTTCGGAAGTCCACGTCGCGCCACTCCAAAACCGGATCAGATTCCATGCCTCCTAGGCGACAGCCACGGTGTTTGTCAAGCACATATGACCTGCCTCGTCGATGCAAGAGCCATCGCCTGGTTCTAGAAACTACAGAGGAGACCAGATCCAGGTAGTTCCGACAACGACGTGATCTTTTCCCGATTCCATCAGTGCCGACGCCTCATCATTGCTTGTTATTCGGCAGAACTTCTCTCTCGCAGCGTGCTTTTCCATCTGAGTGATATGAAGGCAGGCTAGATTATTGGCCAGATCATTGGCAGAACGAAAGATTGTGTAGTCTGCTGCTTTCTTTTCGTTGATGTGGCCAATCCAGAATAGAAGGACCTGTTCATGCAACTGGATCTAATCTGCTCAACGTAGTTGGAAGTGCTACTTGGCAGCGTCACTTCATAAAATTAGCGATTCGCTCGCCAATAATCATTGAAGTCGCATTCGTGTTTGCGCGCACACAGTCGGGCATTATCGATGCGTCCGCCACACGCAAACCTTCGGTGTAGCGAACCTTGCCGTGCTGATCAACTACCGCCATCTGATCGGAATCCGGCCCCATCTTGCAGGTGGCCGATACGTGATGACTAGTCACCACGGCGCGTTTCATCCACGCATCGATCGTTTGGTCGGTGACCAACACCTCGTCCGTGGGAACGATGCGCTCAGTAGCGACATCTTCAAAGGCTGCATCCCGCAGCATAGCAACCACCAGTCTCACACAGTCGCGCAAACGCGCGCGATCACCACATTCAGACAGGAGATTGTAATCGAGAAAAGGACGATCCCGTGCGTCGGCGGTCGCCAGCTTAACCTCCCCTTTGCTAAAGGCTAGATATATGCAGGCCGTGATGCTGAATCCGAAAGGTTCTGAATTGGAAACGATGTGGGGGCCCTCCTCTGTCGCGAAGGAATAGGAATGTACGAACATGTCATTTCGGAGAGCGGATCCGGACGCGGTGTAGCGCAGCCCCACCTGCAACAGTGGCCCGGCGCCATCCCCGATAAGCTCTCTGGGGGAGCACACATGGATCGACACTTGCGGATGGTCCCGCAGGTTTTGTCCCACACCAGGCAGGTCGGCGATGACGGGAATGTCCTTCTGTTGAAGATGGCCGGCCGATCCAACCCCAGACAACATCAGCAGATGGGGTGAGCCGATGGCACCAGCGCAGAGGACTATTTCCGCGCCACGAAATTGGCTCATCTTACCGGCCGCTTCCGCTTCGATACCTACCGCCCGGTTATCCTCGAACAACACGCGGCGGACTAGACAGTCTCCTATGATCTGCAGGTTGACTCGGTGGCGTGCGGATTCCAGGTACCCAATCGCCGCGCTCCACCGGATCCGTTCGGAGTTGTTGAGTGGTAAAGGTCCAACACCAGTGGAGTCTGGGTGATTATGATCTGGACAGTCAGGAAATCCCGCCGCACGGCAGGCTTCGTAGAACGCGCGATGTTCGGGAGGCCAATCACGTTCCTTGAACCGCTGCAAGCGGATTGGACCATTGCTGCCGTGGAATTCGTTGTGGAAATCTGGATCGGCTTCGTTCCGGCGGAAGAAAGGCAACAGCTGCTCGTAACTCCACAAGTCGTTCCCCTCTTCAGCCCAGCTGTCATAGTCTTCGGGGACGCCACGGAGAAAGATCTGAGCGTTCACGGCACTAGAGCCACCCATGATCTTTCCCCTCGGAACAAAAATGGAAGCTGCGGTGTCGGTGGCACGAGCCCTGTAACCCCAGCTATACTTCGATTCGGGCCCGAAGGCACGAGCAAAATGGTTGCGGCTTCCGTAAGCTTCGCGAATGACGTCGGGCAGCTGCTTCATGCCATGAAAGTCGGGACCGGCTTCAACCAACAGCACCGATCTACCTGGATCTTCCGATAATCGCGCAGCCAGCACGGCTCCGGCGGCGCCACCACCGACAATCACCACATCGTGCGTCACGGTCTTAGGTCCACGCTGAACATCAAGACGTTATGCCGCCCCAACCCCTACAATCTGCGGCTCTCTTTGCGAATGAATCACCAGCTTCAATCCGGACCAGACATCATCGGCAGCTCCTATCGTCATATTCACCAATCATAGCAACAGCACCTCCCAAACTACATCTTCGGTCACATCAGTGATAACGCCCGAAACCTTCTTCGACCACGAGACCCAGATCATACCATCTTGTCGTATCGCTTGCAGGCAAACCTCGAGCTGTTATTCGAACTCTTTACGATTTGTGGAAAAATGTTGCCACAAATCGATGAAGGCGCGCAAATGGGGCGAGATACGGACCTGTCCAGGGAGAGGGTCGAAAACAACCGACAATCAAGTAGAACATTCCTTTTTTTGACGCTAAAACCAGCCTTGATGGAAAATTTTTTGGCCGGCGGATAAGCAGAATATCCTGCGGTCTCGGCCATTGCTAATTTTTTGAATGAACTGCCCAGTCGGGCCAGTTGATGGTCATGCCGTCGCAACCGCAGTCAACAGCACGTTTTACCATTGATCTAACCTCGCTAGGTGCACCACTCATCCCCCATACTCGAATTTCTTTAACGGCACCGCGGCCCAGCTCGACCAATTGCGCATTTACCTTTCGTGCCGGAGGGCAAAGCTGAAAGAGCTCCAGCTCTTTGGCGCGTGACAGTACTTCTTTACTGAACTCTTCTACCAGCCAACCGAGACGACAGGTAGTAAGCTCTCGCATTCGCACCAGATGGTCAAAAGAAAATGAGGTGACTATGCAGTGATCGATCACCCCATGCCGCTCCAACAGATCGAAAACGTATATCGGCAGATCGGGCGCCGCACCTTTCAGCTCAATGTGAAACGCGAAGTCGCTGGAAAAATCATCTAGCAAGTCCTCCAATGTCAGCATGGATATCCCGGCAAACTGAGATGGCGAAAACCAAGAACCCATGTCCAACGACAACAGCATCTGCGAAGTCATCTCCTCGACGACCTGATCGCCGTTGGCGTAGCGTTCCAGGTTGTCATCATGACACAGGACCACCACGTTATCCCGTGTCAACTGAGTGTCTACCTCCACCTCGCGAATGCCCATCCTCCGCGCCAACTCGAAGGCGGGTAGGGTGTTTTCGGGCGCGTAAGCGGATGCGCCTCGATGAGCTATTATACGGAAGTAGTCGGGTACTATTAAGGGTAGATCCACCACAACAGCTGTTCTTTATGAAGTGATTTCGGGTGACCTCGTAGCTACCAAACGACTACCGTCGATCATAACCGCTTAGCACATAAGTTCGAGACCAGGATGACTCGGTTTGTACACGCCAAGCTTCCCGACCCACGGAAAATGTCATACCAAATCAGCAAAAATTTGCGAACATCGTTGGATTCAGATGGTTGAACGACCATCTCAGAGGGAATAAACCGAAGATGATCTAGCCGACGACGATGTCCACATTGGGCAACTTCGGTACATCTCGTAGAACATGCGTCTGGTTCAGGATCCAAACTGCAAATTACCGTGTGGGCACCCGAGATCATCAGCAAGAGCATATCAATCTGCTAAGACTGGTAGATTGGCGGGATAACGCGGCTCCGTCGTCGCTGTTCTAAGGTTAAATTTCCCAAATTGATACGCACTCCGCTACATTAAGAATGTAAATGGTATCCCTCGAAGTTGGTAAAACAATCGCTCCTCACATCGGGATTTGACACTCAGCAGCGCTCTCAATGCAACGGCGTAGCCAAGCATCAATCAGGCGCCGGACCCAGAAACAATTTCGATATAGAAGACGTTATCGCTGACCAGCTTTGTCATCCGACGGGTTAGATGATTTCCAAGTAATCCTTATCTTGAAGCTGTGGGAAGGGTTCCGTTGGCATGGTCTGGTACCAATAAGCCACTGCCGCTATGTCATCCTGACGCGCTTCCCATCGGCCTCCATCTCTGATGCCCAAAGCTTGAATCGTGACCCGCAGATCCTGGTCGAATCGAATCGGATCCATCACGTGCCAACGGTACATAGAGAAACGCTGCTGAGATTGATAGAGCCCGTCCGATTGCAGCACCTGGTGCATGCCCAAAAATGGTCCGGAGTAGGTGACATACTTGCCGCCCACGTCCCAGTCATAAGCCCCACCGAAATAATCCTCGGTGCCCGTACCACAGATCGTGGGAAAATCGGAATCCCCATCCATGTAGAATTTCACCTCGCCCTCACCCCACCAGCCACCGCTGTTGACGCCCCAGGCCATGGCTGTCCCCACATACTGCCCTTTGCCCTTGATGCCGTCGGCTATGGTAAACACCTCCTTGTAAGGAAGCGGATTGGTGCGTCGGAAGCGTGCGTGAAAATACGCGACTTCGTCAGGGACTTCGGTCAGGGTGTAGTTCACCTGATAATAGAAAGCCATGGTTTCGAAATGCCGATTCTCCAGGGTCATGCGGCAACGCTTGCGAAACGGCATCTCCCAGAAACAGTTGTAGGAACGGTTCGGATTGACCGAGACAGGCATCGAGTTGATCTGCGCGAACTGCCCCCAACCGGAAGCAAAAAAATCGGCTGCCGGCGTCTCCACCGATGGATACTCCTGATCATCCCAATAGATCCGCAGGATGTAGAACCGGGTACCCGGGCCGCTCTTGGCTACCGAGCCGCTCAACCACATCGACTGAATCGCTCCTGGACCTTCGATATCCGTAAACGTGAAGGTTTCCCCGGGCTCGATCTTGACGAACGGATTCACCTTCCAGCCCTGCCCAAGCTCCCGCGCCATCTTCGCACCGGAGCCTTCTGTTGCCATGCCACCCTTGCCTTTTTCCCCGGTCGGGTTCTCGCCGCTTATGGACCGGGTTCGGGCGTTCGACAGACACGATAGATTGCCCAGTGACATTCCTAATCCGTTGAAATCTACCATGACTCTCCTCGCTTTGTGAGCAAAAAAGGGTCGCCCATTTCGGCACAGACCACGACACACAGTGGTCGTCTAACAGTTCCAACAGTCAGCCCCTCGTCCTTGAACCGCAGGCTACCCAATCGCACACGACCCATATTGCCATCAGTTGTTTGCGGACGCGTGCTCAACCGCCGCCAACAACGAGGCACCCATCTGCTTGAGGTTGTTCTCACGCGTAAGCGTGTTAAGAACTTTCCTTGACTCACCATCGATTAGCAGGATGAAACCGGTCTTGCCGCCGTATTCTGCCCAGACCTTATCCAAACCCAAGGTGGTCGCCAAATATTGAGACTGCCGGCGATTGTAGGTGCGCGTATGGTCGAGAACAATGTAAAGCACCGACTGTGTATCGAATTTCGCCTGCAGCTCTTCGAAAACCGGCCCCATTACCTTACAAGAGCCACACCAGTCGGCGTGGAATTTCACTGCGATGACCTCCGGAGCCTCGACCTCGACGGCTTTCAGCGGCCCCACCGACAACGCGGTAATGGTCGTCACCAACGCAAAAATGGCCTTCATCTCTTTCTTCCTTTCTCTAAAGCTGATCGAGGTACTCGACACAACGGTTTAAGGATTCTACGTCAGCAAATTTCGCGTCGATATCGAATAGATTCCATTCCAAGGCGCCTGGAATCCGATCGCCGATACATTCCTTCACGGCGATGGGGCGAAATCCTTCGGCCAAGCCATCACAGACCGTCTGGCGTACGCAAGCGCTGGCGGTAACACCTGTTACCAGAATCGTGTCGACACCTGCCGCGCGCAGGTAACCAGCCAAGAAGGTGCCGTGAAAAGCGCTGGCATGTTTCTTCATGACGATCGGCTCGCCCTCTACGGGTGCGATACGATCATCAATTCTCCACAGTTCCGGTTTGCTCTGGGGCACTGCTTCGATCGGAATTTTGTGATGCCACAGTCCCATATCAGTATGAGGGTCGCTGCGATTGGTATTCTGATAACAAGTGGTCACAAAAACAACGAGCTGTTTGTTCCTGCGAAATGCATCCAACAGGCGTTGGACGGAGGGGATTATCTGTTCGTCCATATTTTCGCAGGTGAATGGATTCCCGGTTCGGGTCCATGCATTGGCCAGATCGACATTGATCATCGCCGGCTTCGTACCGAAACCAACGCGCCGCTGAAAACCCTGTTCGTGGTAACGGCGGCGAGCCTCAGCGAACGCTTTTTCCAACGCCTTCTGCAAATTTTTATCAGCCATTAGCATCAATAACGACTGTCGATTGTCGTCAGCGGACACCACCGGGCGGTCATGAGGTGATCCAGCAGAACCTCCCGGGACTCTGCCGTGTCGATGCGCCTGAGAGCAGCACCCGCATGAAATCGAACATACCTGCTGTCATCCTGCAAGCACCTGACGAGTGCCGAAACCGCAGCGCCTGCAGCGGGACCGATTTTGGCCAACGCACGAGCCACATTGTCCCGGACCCATTCGTGTTCATCATCCAACAGTTGAGCTATCTCAAGCGTGCTTTCGCCGGATGCAGCACCTATATGGCCCAGAGCCTCGACTGCATGTCGGCGTACCCATGCCGATTCATCTGCCAGAGCTCCGGTCAATGAAGAGATCGCCTTTTGACCGCCAAGTCCCGTATCGCCCAAGGCGAACGCAGCACCTATCCTCACCTTCTCACAAGGATCGCCAAGAGCTTCGGTCAGCGTATCGACTGCGGATACACCCATGGCACCCAGCGAGTACATTGCGTGACGCCAAGCCGGCGCACCCCCATTCCGCAGCTTGCCCACAAGATCGGACGCTATTGCATCACCGTTGGTTGCGAGTATATATGCTGCGTTGATGCCAACTACCTCGTCTCGATCATCGAGGCAGTCCATGAGTTGACCGTTTTGGTACCCTCCAGACACAATACAGCCATTGGCTTGAACCAGCCGACCGCAGTTCCACTCCCATAAGCTCCGCCACAATGCTTCCTGCCGTTCTTGGAAGGCCATGTCTTGCGGCGCACGCCAATCTGTATCCTTGCAGTGCCATGTCGGCTTCGATGGTTCTTCTTGTCGGGTCAAGAGAAACTTGAGCATGTAGCGCTTTTTGGTGCTCGTGTTGGCTGTCGCTCGATGCCACAAGTCGTAATGCGCGATCACCACAGTGCCCGCTTCACCGCAGAGAACTTTTTCGGGGTGCGTGCGAGCGGCATCCGCAGTTTCGTAGTACTGAGTGCCCGAAAGCACAGCCGAGGCACCCATATCGGCGGTGGTATTCTGGGGATAGTAGAACACCAGCACCCAGCGGCAACGGTGCCGTTTCACCTGCTCTTCACCTTCGTAAGTATCCTTGTGTGCCTGCTGCCCGTCGCTTCCTGGGGCATTCAAGTGACAATAACGATGAGGGTGCATGAGATAGTTCTGGCCGAGAACGCTGGTAAGCGCTCCGCGAACAGCCGGATCGTCGAATACTTTCTGAATTTCCGGAATCAATGGCAATACATTGTTGCCTAGGTTACCAATGCCGCCCAGCATCTCGTCCAGTTGTGCACAAACACGCTGGTGATGAACCACCGGCAAACCAGTTTTGACCGCAACATAACCGTTGACGATAAAATCGCGCATCTGATCGTCATCTAGCAGGATCATATGACTACCACCTCGTGGATGCGCACGTTCGCTACCGTCACAGCGAGTTTGCCCTTAGCGTAGGTCCACTCAAAGTCTGCACCTTCCAAGGGCGCGCTCACCGACTTGGGTCTTTTGACACCAGCAACGGTAATTTGCACCGGTCCCGCAGGGGGAATCTCATCGATTGCACCATTCTCCGGTTGATTCGGTATTCCACTCAGCCGATTCACCAAATGGATCATGGTTTGTTCCCCTTTGCGACGCAGTGCTACGTCTATACAAGTAGGTGCTTTCACCTTGATCGGCAACTTGCCAACCACCTCGGCAACCGGTTCTCCTACGAAACTACGGGTGAGTGGATAACGATTGCGCTCGAAATCGCGAAACAAGTCTGCGGGCACGTAAGCAACCCGGCCCTTACCGACCTTGTTTATGGTAGCCGCTGGGTAAGACAGGAGTTTATCGTCCAACATGGGTTTCATTCCGAGTTGGCCATGACCGATGGCAGTTCTTGTTTTCACCAATCGCCAGGAACTACTATACAGTGGCACCGAACCGTCCGCCGCAGGTATGTGGTATTTGCTATTCTCTTTCAGGCGTCCCTTGGTCGCACCCAGAAACGTCGATCCGAATCGATCGAACGCTTGGGTACCGGTGACAATCAGTCTTCCCCCTTCGTGCACATACACCTTGAGCGCCCCCACCATCTCGTCGGAAAGGGCATGACGCTCGGGCACGATGATGGACGGGAACTCCCGCAAGCGAGGGAACAACGCCCATTCGTCAAGCACATCTACGCCATAATGGTTTTCCAGCAGGGCGTAAACCGCACCCTTTACGGGAGCCACGTCGACGCTGTGCATCAAATTTGGTCCCCTCACGGTACGGCGAACGTGGTGCTCCGAATGCAACACGGCGATCTGTGGAATGGTCTCTGATCCCTGACAAAACCGACGGCGTTTTTTCACGAACCGACCCACCTGACCCAAGCGCTTCTGGCGCCAATCGATTAAACGGCCGTCACGGACCCCACCGGGATTCTCGTAGATCTGCACGTTGCCTCCGAAGGACAAAATCACAGCGGCTTCCTGCATCAACATTTCTGAAGGTTTCACATTCCAAGCCGAATCTTCTCGGCCAAAACCGTGGGAGCAATAGAAGTTCCAGAGCATAATATCCCATGGTTTGTTTCGCGTCGACAGAAACCGCGCTTCGCAACGGCTCTGGTCGATGCCCCAAACGAACTTGTTGTCACCACTGATCCAGTCGGTAGGAACCTTTGGCTCTCCGGGATTGTTGAAGGTCTGCAGCCAATTCGAGCAGATCATTATTTCTGGCTTGTGGCAATGTACGGCGTCGGAATACCTGGTAACGTACGATTCGAAGTTCTCCCGCGTGAAGTTCCACCATACGGGCCACGTGGGATCATCTGACTTCATGGGTGGTTTCTTGATCCCGGTGCTTTTGGTGAAGGCGCGGCAGCAACGATGACAGTAACAGGGCTCCACGGCCCACAGATCTCCATCAATCCAGAAGCCATCCACCTTATAGCGATCGATCAGTTCGAAAAGCTGGGGTATCATCAGTTTTTCAAGATAGGGGCCCAACGGACACATCTTCTCGCCGAACGATGCCCCGGCACTTTTTCCCTTGGAATTCTGTACGCACCAGCTGCGATGTTTGGCTCCGGCGGCGCGATCCCAGATACCGGAGTAGTGGCAGTGCAGAGGCAATCCGAGGTCGCGTGTGGCCTCGCGCCACTGTTTGAGTGCATCTTTCTTCAGCTTAGGTGGGACCGATGCGTGCTCGACCTTGCTGAACCAACTGGTATAACCTCCGTGCCCTTTGCAGTCGGTCTGCACAAAATCGGGATTCATCAGCTTCAGCATCGGTATTAAAGTTTTTCGATCACAGTGGGTCCCGAGGTCGGTGTCGCTTTTCATGGCGTGCAGATCGAAGTGCAGTCCAAAATACCGTCTCAGTCCGTACCATCTTCCGGTATCGCTCACCTTGCAGCTCCTTGCTTACTTCACTCCGCGGAAATGTATGTATCTATAAAATCGTTGCGAAACTTCCCGGTGGGGTCGTACTGCTCCAGTAACCCGCGAAAATCGGGCAATCTTGCATAAAGCGACTGTAGGCGTCGCGGTTTCATGGTGAACAGCTTTCCCCAATGGGGTCGAGCGTCGAACGGAGCGAGGTATTCTTCGATTTTCGGCAACAGCTCTTTCACCTTCGTCCAGTTCGGTTTCCAGGTGAAGTGGATGCCTATGCTGTCCTGTTGGTAACAGGGACTCATCCACAGGTTGTCGCCGGCTACGGATCTAATCTCAGAGGTCAGTATGAACGGTGCCAGCTCTTTCCCCAGGTGTCCCACAGCCAATAAAGCAGCTACCGCTTTGTTGCGGGGCACGAAATACTCCGTCTGCAGTTCCTCTCCGCTACTGGGGGTGAACTCCATGCGGAAGTGGGGTAGACGCTCGTGCCAGGATCCTGGAATGCCCATCTGTGTCGTGCAGTTATCCGCCGATATCCCGGCGATGGGATGCAAGTCCTGTTTGGCGGGTTTTGCTCCGTAGAATTCGTAATCCGGTGCAATGTAGTCGGCGACCCGCCGCTTCACCCAAACCTGCTTTATATCGTCACTTTGCCAGTCAGTGAACAGACTGACGCTGCAAGCGCAGGACATGATCTCGTCAAAATGGTCGCACAAATTTGCGACCGGAAGATTCTCAAATACGAACTGGGCCACCTCGAAGGTCTGAAGAAGATCGAGAGTGACCGCAGTGACCACTCCTAGACCTCCCATACTCACGACTGCGCCGTCAAAACACTCCCCTTCCAGCTCCCGCGAAAGTTGCACCACAGCGCCCGTCGCTGTGACCAGCTCCAGTCCACTAACCGCCGTCGCCAAGTTCCCATTTCTGTCACCCGATCCGTGGGTAGCAGTGGCACACGCACCGGCAACAGAGATGTGGGGCAGGGAAGCCAGATTATGAAGAGCAAAACCGTTCGCGAAGAGATACTTGGCGAGATCTCCGTACCTGGTGGCGGCGCTTACCCGGACCTGCTGATTTTGACGATCGAGTTCCATCACCCGATCGAGTTTTTCGGTCGACACCAGATCGCCGGAACAGTCAGCGATAGCGTTGAACGAGTGCCGCGCACCGAAGGATCGAAGATTTGTGCTGCCGCGAACCAGATCTTGCAACTGTTCCATCGACTGAGGAACATGCACTGCCTCCGTACTAAACTTCAGGTTGCCGGCCCAATTACGGAGAGCTTCACTCATCGAGGTAAAGCCGTCCTTTCGCCACGGTTAGGTTCGCTGTTGCCAGAGGGAATTGACCTAATTGCAATACCGCTTCATTCTGGCGGGGCTGGCGCGGTTCTGAGGCGCACGCCAGTTTCTAGACACATTAAACACTTTCTGTCCAGCCGTCCAAAGGAGCTCTGCCATGAACCAACCACCTTCCGATTTCGTCCGCGTCGAAGCGAAAACACACCGACAGTTTCTAGAGAGCTGCCTCAAAGCCTGTAAGCTTTCCGACGAACATGCCGAACACATCGCGAGGCGACTCAACTGGGCAGACTTGCGCGGCATTCACAGTCACGGAGCACCGCAGATTGAACGCTACAAAAGCGACCTTCAGGGAGGTGCGATAAATCCGAAACCCAAATTCAAGATCTTACGGGAAGAGCCAAGCTTGATGGTGGTCGACGGCGACGGCGGATTCGGATATCTGCCAACGACGCGCGTCACGGAAAAGATTATCTCCAAAGCCCGCGACTGCGGGCTCGCCGCCGGCACTCTGCACCACATAGGACATTACGGGTCGGCGAGTCATTACACCCATCTATGTGCAGAATCAGGCTGTATCGGCTTTTCGGTCCAGGGACTCGTATCTGGGTTCGATTTTCCCAATCTACCCATTGCACTTTGGGGCTCGCGACCCATAAGCTTTGCTATTCCAGCAGGCGAGCGTCCGCCGATTGTTGTGGATGGCTGCACCAACCTGTTCAGAGAAAAAGACCTGGATCTCTTCTCCCAGGTACCTTCCGCGTTCTTCATGAGCCTAGGCTTCACCGTCGTGTCCAAGCTCCTTGGGGACGGTTTGAGCGGACAGATGCTGCGCTCCACCAAGGAGTCTGCACCCAAGTGGCCGTCGGGCGGCATTGGCGCGTTTGTGCTGGCAATCGACGTGGAACACTTCACCTCGGCTTCCTCATTTGCGGAGATCATCGACCGTTTCAGCGTCGAGATCTGTCGGCAGATGAAGCCGATGCCTGGGAACGACCGCGCTCTGTTGCCCGGAATGCTGGAGGCTGAACGACAGGAGCTCTACCTGCGGGAGGGAATTCCCATGGCCAACCACACATGCAGAATGTTGGAAGGCATTGCTGCTGACCTGGAGGTGCCGGTGCCGTGGCCGACCTTGGGGCCAGCTTGATATGACACCACTTAACGGAGGTTTTCCCTCCTCCCCGTTGTATATGTACCCCGTGCCAACTCGGGACACTTCTCGATGGCATGCCGCAGCATGATTCTTGGCATCTGTCCACAGTAGCACTCGAGGAACGCTTCCTCGGTCAACCGATTTCGGGCAGCAGCCAACTGACCACCTTTCCGATCAGATCTTATGGGTCTTCAAGCAGCAACAACTATACAATCCTTAGCCTATCAGCAAAGTCATATCTTTGACGAAGAGAAAAGTTTCCGTGACGCCAATCCGTCGTTTCCAAAGATCCTTAGCCTGCAGAGTGATTTAATGTTTTTGGTGAAGAAATAGGCAGTGACGATATGTTCCCCTTAGGAATCGACCGGCTATTGATGAACTTGGTGTGGCACAGCAAACATAGATCACCCGTTGCTCCGTCTTCGAATCTGAACCTGCCTGTCTGATGGATAGAATCAGCATTACAAGACGCCGGACTTATTGGAAGTTGAATCTCAAGAGATCAAGGATCTATCCGAGGTTAAGATTGAATTACTCCTTGGCACATAATCGTATTATGGACAAAGAGATCCCCAAGAAACGGTCCTCTCACCTGTATTCGCCCGCTCGGGTTTTGAAGTAATTCTACGAATAGGCGGCTATTACGTCGTTTCCCATCTCTTCCAAAAGCCTGATGATGCCCTGTGTCGAGTTACTCATTTAGAATTATACCTATGTGCTATTGACAAAAAGCAAGAGTCACTTGTTTGCGAAAACGCACCACACGAGCAATACTATAGCGCCAATGACTATATAAATGGATACATTTGCATGAGTGTTATGATCGACTCACTGGCAATCGCACGCGCCCCCGCCGACGCCGAACCGAGACAAATTCGCGAGCTCTTCGACGCCTATGGCTACATCGTCCTGGAGGGCGTCCTCGCCGAGCATGACCTAGCTCCTGTGCTCACCGAGTTCGAGGAGGTGCTCGATCGCCTTTCCCACGAATGGCACCGAAACGGCGAGTTGTCTTCGCCCTTTGCCGACCTAGAATTCGCGCTACGTCTGATCGCCGTAGTGCGCGAGACCGGCGTGCGCTACAACGATTATTTGAACATCAAGATCCCGCCAAACATCGAAAGCGAAGAGGCACCGATACACACGGGCCCCGAAGTTTTCAAGCTATTGGTGGACAAACGACTGCTCGATGCCGTCGAACATTTCATCGGCCCCGAGATCTATTCCAGTCCTGTGCAAAACGTGCGTTTCAAAGTGCCGGAACGCTGCCTTCGTCAGGAGGATCTACTCGATCCGAAAACTAACGAAACCATCGTCGCCGCCACGCACTGGCACCAGGACCAGTCAGTTGTCAGCAAAGCCGCCGACAACACTGAGATGCTGACGGTGTGGATTGCCATGACCGATGCGACGCGCGAGAACGGCTGCATGAAGCTGGTTCCGTTCAGCCACCGGAACGGCATCGCCCAGCATTGTGAGGGTAAGATCCCCGAAGCGTTGCTTGGCGAAGTACAACACTATCCGGAGATGAAGGCTGGAGACGTGTTGTTCATGCATCGGTGTATGATGCACGGATCGCTTCCCAATCAGAGTGATGGCGTCCGCATCAGTTTTGACCTCCGTTATCTGCCAATCGGCCAGCCAACAGGCCGTGATTGGGTCCCGGGCTTTGTCGCCCGCAGCCACGTCCATCCCGAAACGGAATTAAGCGTTCCACAAGAATGGGAGCGACTGTGGCACGAAGCGAGAGCGCGAATCGCTGCAGGCGAGGTGGATTACGGTTCGGGTGAACCTCGCTTCGATCCCGACCATCCGTTGTGCGCTTGATTACAAACGTCTCGAGCGCAAACAGACTCAGCTACGCGCCGTCAATAGTGTCATATCCGTGTGCGCCCATCGCTTCTTTAAAGAAATCGAAGTAGGTCTGTTCGGAATCCTGCTTGTACCGACCAATCGATTCCTCGCGTACCACGATACGCCCCAACGATATTCCGAGGAAATCCTCCAACCGACATAGCGTCTCCTCCTGCTTCATCACAAAGTCTTCAAAGCGGACGACGATTCGCTGTTTCGGACGTGGTGTTGCTTTCATGATCTCATACTGATAAAACCAGGAGATAGCTCGTCGTTCGCGTTCGTTCTGGGTCTCCGGATATGCCACCCCGAAGCGCGACAGGTCGTCGGTGTTGTGGGGACCCGTTATGCTGTCGCGAGGATCGCGAATCCAATGAATATATTTTGCGTATGGGAATTTTCGAGCTACCCAAGGATAGATCAAGGTCGTTTCCGGTATCTTCCACCCCTTGTGCGCCGCCGAGTTTACCATGACATCTGAGAGATAGCTGTCTATCAGCCTATCGAATTCAGGATCGATAAGCCCCTCGTGCAAAGCGTTGAAGTCCCAACTGAGTTCGCCTTTCCAATCCACGTATTTGGCCATAACGCGGCAGGCATCGTACAGCTCCTCAGGTGGGACCTTGTCGCCAGACGGATTCAGCAACCTGCCCATATAAACCCCACTGGCGTACAACGTATGCGAAATGGCACGAGTACCCGAATGCCCACGACCGATAACGATTATCAGTGACAAAGCGAACTGGTGATCCTCGAGGTTTGTAGTTAATGCTATCTACGCAGCAAGCTGAATGGCAACATCAAATATCGAGTATCTGGCGGCAGAACGCCGAACGCTCACGCTTCATGCGTTCTCGAAACTCACCCCGTAAGATGTACTGCTCGCGTTGGCCGGAACCCACGTGGGTATAATTGTATAGTAGCATCCGGCGAGCTCTGATGTCGGTGTTGTCCATGGCCGTATGCCATATGCAACCATTCCAGATAATGGCACTCCCAGCCGGACCCGTAATCCGAACATGGTCTTCCATGGCATCTAGGCATGTTCCTTTTTCAGGAGCTTCAGGGAATTTGTGGCTACCGGGCACGACACTGAAGGGCGCCGTTTTGTGGCCAATATCGTCGATTATGAAAAACACCTTAATCTTGAAATGGGGAGCGTCGCAACCGCGAATCTCTTCCCAACTATTCATGACGTTTTCGTCCCAACTACTGCTATCGTATTTCCAGGTTCCCGTATCGCGATGCCAACCGGTGTGCGCTGGCGTACCCGCAGGTTTCACATGCAGGGCGTTATCTACCATCATTATGTCAGGCCCCTGAACCCGCTGCGCAATCCTGGTGGTAAGTGGATACTCCAGAAGGTCGACGAAAAGGTCGTCGTAATCGATGATTGGAAACACAACGTGCGCATCGTGCCCAAGGCCGTATGGTTTGAAACCGACCTCGCCAGACAAGCTGTCCGACCATTTAGCTCGTGTTTCGTTTTCGACCCGATAAAAAGTTTCTTGAACGCGCTTGAGTTCGTCGCTCAGCAACACGTCCTCAATCAATACGTATCCGTCGCGATCGAGCTTGCGGCAAATCTGATCATCCATGCTAGCGTAGCTCCTCACCAACAAGATGCCTCCCCCTTAGCATCATCCACCAATCCTTTCGAAACGCTCGTCTCACGAAGATATCCCAAAGTGATTTTGAACGATTGGATAATTTTGCTAGCATGAAATTAATTTATCGTTTCGTGCGCTGGCGCAGCATCAAGAGGACAGTGCAACAACAGGCAGCTGCCAGCAGATGTTTCAACGTGTGCCCGCTTAACAGTTCACGGGTGTTGCTAAATATCTCCTCGTCGAGAAATTCTGCAATTTTCGCCCCCGCGTAAAAAGACAGGGCAAGCAGAAACAACCAAGAGTGGGTGTAAGAAGTTTGAAAGAGCAGCATGAGGACTGGTATCGTGAGCAACGGCATTAGTTGAACCCAGCCGTAAGGTCGTAGATCGTCTGCCAAGAACCAGTAGACCACCGAAGCTAAACCAACCAGGATGGCGCATCCTAGTGGAAACGTCGCCGTGAGACGGGCGTCCAGATATTCGCCCAAAAGTGCGACAAACAAGCCCATAAAGACCGCAGCCATAGGCACGCGGTCCCAAATAAGGGACTCATTGGTGGGATTCCAGTGATAAAATGCCGATCCGCCGCTGACTAAAGCCACTCCAAAGAACAACACACTCCAGGCTCCGGCGGCATGTAAGCCATGGCGACGGCGCACTCGCAACCCGAGTAAGCCGACGATAAGGAACGGTAGATTTGAAATGACGTTGAGGAAGTTCGGGATCCCGGCAAACGACCTCGTGTCGGCAAAGAGATGATAGTCGGTGTCCTGCCGGATGGGATCCAAGCTTAGCAACCAAGTCAGGGTGCCGAAAACCACGGCCAGCAACGCACCATAACGCCAAACCGACCGTACCCGCCTCACCCATCTATTGGATTCGAGATCCTGCGGCACTACGGCGGGTCCCAGATGGTTGCTGCGATTTGCTGATTTGGAATTTTTTCTGTCGCCCAGTAGTAGATGGCAATAAGCTTCCCATCCGCCCGTCGTTCAGCAGAGTCATTGCCGGAGGGTTCCCATTCCAACCTCCGGTGTCGCCTACCTTAGCTGCGATTCGCCAGTTCGCAGCACCATCGTTCGATCGATAGGCATCGATCCAGCAGTTCTGGGTGCCCGGTTGGCGACGCCGAACGGCGGATACCAAGTTTCCTGATTTACACCTAACAGTCGCAGGCATCACGCCCCTATACGGATCGGCAGGCGAAACTATCCATGAAACAAAATGGAATGATCGACCGCCGTCGGTCGTGCGGACGCAAAAAAGACGATCCCTCATTTTCCCCCCACATCGCGCTGACATCATCACGAGACACCGACGCGGATCTTCGACGAGGGTGTAGTCCGTTCGCGACGTTATTTCCAGATACTCGAGTTCAGGCGCACTGTGGAGCGAATCAAAAGAATACGGTCCCTTCCAGATCTGGCCACGGTCCATGGAGACGTAAAAAACGCCATCGGGTCTCGAGCTCCCGTGGTAGCCTGTGCCGACAATTCGCATAGCAAAGCCGGGACCAGTAAAGTCTATATCTCTGTCTGACGATAATCCGCACTCCTCGGAAGCAACAAAATCGACCGTCTGCACGGACCACAACTCACCACCATCCAAGCTCCGAGCCAGCATCGAACGATACGGCTCGTTGATATTGCGACCTATTTTCTCCTCGTAGCCGCCACGCGTTAATCCAATGAGGATCTCATCGCCCTCCCAGCTCCATAACCCGTTATTGGCAGGCCAACCACAAAACGATCCGGGATCTTGATATACGACCAAGTGCTTCATTACGTGTCGGGATTCCAAGAGATCGAATAAACGCTACTCCGAAACTCGTCAACTCACCTGCATCTTGAGAAATTCCTTTTCCATAATGATGTCACGATTGTTATCGATGCGGTCAAATAAGATGATGCCCTCAAGATGGTCGTACTCGTGCTGGAAAACCCGAGCAACGTAATCTTCGTACTCGTGCTCCACCTGGTTCCCTTCACGTGTCGTGTACGCAATCCGTATGGCGGTCGCACGAGGGACGAGACAGCGGACGCCCGGTACGCTGAGGCAGCCTTCCCAGAATGTCGCCGTGTCCTCGGACATCCACGTTATCTTTGGATTGATCACCGGCGTCGGTCCCATAGTTGATCTGTCAGGCAACCGCTCGCTAGACACCGACGAGACAATAAAAACCCGTTTGCCAACGTAGACTTGCGGCGCTGCAATTCCCGCTGCTCCTGCGTCAATAACGGTCTCGATCAGATCATCGACGAGGTTCTGGATTTCGCCGGATTGCACATCATTCACCTGGGTCGCCCGCGCTCGTAAAACTGAGTGTCCGAGTTGAGCTATCTGCAGTATTCTCGCCATGATTTGCGCCGTTCAGTGTGTTTCTGGTTCAGCTAACTGCCGATAGCAATCATATCAAATATCGTTGCCGATCTCCAAGGACGGGTGACGTAACACTGACACTTTTGTAAGTTCTCAACCAAAACACACCACGTAATCAGTAATCATGTCACTCACCGACACCCAAATTCAGCAGTTCGAGGATGATGGCTACCTCGTGCTGCCCGTTCTTCTCCCGCTAGCGGCATCGGCGCCGCTGAGACAAGAGCTCAGCGAAATCGTCGAGTATGAAGCGCGCCAGGCTTTCGCCGCCGGCAAAGTGCCCGAAGCTTTCGCCGAGCACCCCTTCGCGACCCGCTTGGTCAAGCTCTGCGAATCCGCAGAGGACCCGCTAGAAATGAAAGAGGCCGTTACGGGCGGCAAACGCTTGAAAACGGATGCCGTCTTCAAGCTCTGGACCCACCCCACTCTCGTCGACGTCATCGAGCAACTAATTGGTCCGGAAGTCCTAGCCCATCCCCAATTTGCGGTACGGTCGAAAATGGCATTCCAAGCCCGCTTTCCCGAGATAGCGGACGACGTATTTCACCAGGACAGCGCTTTCCTCACTGAGGATTCCGAATCGACACGCATGGTGAACTGCTGGATGCCGCTTGTTGATGTCACCGTAGATATGGGAGCGATCGAGTTCGTGCGCGGCAGTCACAAATGGGGCACCCTTCAAAGGGGCAACGCAGCCAAAATTGGTGTGGAGCATTACTCACCCGGCGACGTGGTAAGCTGTCCGATCAATCTGGGCGGAGCGTTGTTGTATCACAAAGAGACGGCGCACCGCAGTGTAACCAATACCACCGACAAGGTGCGTTGGAGCATCGATATCCGTTTCAGCGATCTTACAGCCCCGTCGGGTCGCCCAGTCCGAGGTTTTGTGGCCCGCAGCCGTGCTCATCCCGAAGCGGTAGCCGAGGACTATTACCGCGACTGGGCACGCTTCTTCGACAATGAAGAGACCGGGAAAGCACACCGTCCCAGACCGCCGGTCAAGCTGTAAAAGATAGACATCTGCGCGAACGGTGCCCGTAACTCATTTTTCCTTCTTACTTATAGCTTCGTCCGAAGACGATACGATCGCGTCGCCGCCAATCCATTCTCTCTTTTCGACCATTCGGAACGATGGTAGCGACTACAATGGCGGAAATTACTACTTTACTCGCCGCTCATGGCCGCAAATAGTAAAGCCGCTACCGAATCGTTTCGGGAGCTTCTCTACACTGCCTTCCCCGTAGCGATCGCCATGCAGGTCGGCGTCGATACCTTCAGGGAGAATCAGGTAGTTCTGCGGGCTCCAATTGCCCCTAACAAGAATGTGCACGGAACTGGCTTCGCTGGAAGTCTCTATTCCGTTGCCGCTCTGGCCTGCTGGGGACTGGCTCACGGCTGGATCGAGCGTGCATCTCAGAAAGTCACTTTACTGATAGGTCGAGGGGAGATCGAATACAATAAACCGATACGCGATGAATTCACCGCCACCGCTTCTATCGACGACAATCTCATCCGTGACATATTTCTCGATGAAGTTTCGCTGGGAAAACGTGCCCAGGTGGAACTGATGGCTGTGATCGCATCACAATCGGAAACGACGGCGACCTTCAAAGGCGACTTCATCGTATTGGAAAAAGGAAGAAACATATGAGACTCGGCTTGGATTGTCGTAAGGATTTCTCGGACGAGGTGCTGACCTTTGGCCGGCAGCTAGGATGCACCGACGTGATTTCTGGGGGCAGCGCTGTCCTCAGTACACGAAGCATCGCGGGACCGCCAAACCTTCAGGAGAGCGAACTCTCGGCCATGCACCAGCGAGTGGCGGCAGCCGGCATGAAACTGCATGCTATTGAGAACCTGCCGTTCTCGTGGTATGGTGAGATTTTCTACGGCGGTCCGCGTCGCGACGAGCAAATAGCACAATACCAAGAAACTGTGCGCAGTACTGGGCGGGCAGGTATTCCGATCCTGGGCTACTGCCTCATGGAAGGTTCGTCGGGGCGTTACAGTACGCGGACCAAGATGGCGTCGGCGATCCGCGGTGGCGCGCACGCCACCGAGTACGTCCAGGATCAGTTGAACAATCCCACTGACGATGCACGAGCGACGTGGCCGACCATCAGTTCGGAAATTGCAATAAGCGAAAAGCAAATGTTGGAGAACGTTAAAGGATTCCTCCAAGCGGTTCTACCGGTGGCGGAAAAAGAAGGTGTAAAACTTGCGCTACATCCCGATGACCCTCCGGTCCCATCTCTATATGGCCTGCCGCGATTGGCCAGTAGCCATGCCGGTCTTCAACGGTTGCTGGATCTGGTGCCCAGTGACAACCACGGCCTCGATTTCTGCCAAGGTACCATTTCGGAAATGGACGAGGATATCTACACGGCGATCACACACTTCGGCAGCCAAGGCAAGATCCTCTATGTCCACTTCCGCAACGTCTCGGCCTCGGTACCCGGCTTCGTCGAAACCTTCATCGATGAAGGTTACGTGGACATGGCGACGTCGATGCAACTTTACGACGAAACTGGCGTCGACGTGCCACTGATCGACGACCACGTTCCCCACATTCCCGGCGACGACGACTATCAGCACCGCAGCCGGGCTTTTGCCATGGGGTACATCAAAGCGCTTTTGGACGCTGTTTGACCTCGCACCTCGGGAAGAGCAAGAAGGCATGTCTGACCCACCCCTCGTCGAAGGACACCTTTCCAACGCCAAAACACCGTTGATCACCCTGCGCGCTCTTGTTCTCGGCGCGCTGACCATTGCTGCAACCTTCTATTACTTCACCCTGGTTGCACCTAATTCCGGTGGCCGTGGGGCGGTTGCTCAGTATCCTTTGACCGCGTTCATGCCGTTTGCACTATGGCTTTTTGCGAACGTAGTCCTGAAACTCACCGTCCCCAAGATAGCGCTGAAGCAGGGTGAACTTCTCACCCTCTTCGTCATGACTTGGGTCGTGGCAGTAATCCCCGCCTGGATGAGCTCGTGGGTCGCCACGCTGACCGGAGCCACCCATTTCGCTACTGCCGAAAACAATTGGGCAGAGATCTTCTTCAACTTTGTGCCTTGGCACGCTTTTCCGCCTGCCACGCAGCGAATCACTGACAATTTCTGGTACGGATTACCTGACGGCATGGCGTTGCCCTGGGATGGCTGGATTGGGCCGCTCATCGACTGGCTGGGGGTATCCTTGGCCATGGTCGTCTTTGGCTACTGTCTGTTGGTTGTCTTCCAACACCAGTGGGAGAACAATGAAAAGCTCACCTATCCTCTCGCCCAGCTTCCCGTAGATCTGACCGATGGTTTCGACGGCAGGCGACGATTCCCCGACATCTTCTACAAGCGTCTCTTCTGGCTCGGCTTCGGCGTCCTCTTCCTGCCCCAGCTCTACAACATTTTCACCTATTTCAGTCCTGGGCTACCCTCATTCGACCTTTTCTGGACCTACTACATCTTCCAGTACGATGACGCACGCATAACCAGCTTCATTCGTGTAACGCCGCTGATGTTGATGGTTATCTACTTGTGCCCGGTAGATATCCTCGGCAGCATGCTTCTTTTCCACGTCATAAACCAGATAAAAATGATAATGATGCGGCGCTTCGGCACACCAAGCCTGGGCTTCACCGGGGTCAACGCCAACAACCGCTTCAGCGAAGCGCAGATGATCCTGCATACAGAGAGTCACGGTGCCATGGTTTTCTTCTTCCTGTGGTCACTGTGGATTGCTCGACGTCACCTCAGAGATGTGTGGCGGCAGGTGCGAACGGGCAAGGGCGACCCAACAACCGTAGGGCGCTATCGCATGGCGATGGCCGGCATGGTGGTTTCTGGCCTTTACGTATTGGTCTGGGCGCTGCGCCTAGGTGTAAGCTTGCCGTTGGCGCTGAGTGTTATCGGATTCATGGCGCTGGCCTATCTGGTCACAGTTAAGCTGGTAGCAGCTAGCGGAGTAGCCTACATCTACCCCAATCGACCCTACGTTAAGGGAGAGTCGTTTTTTCTCGAGCTCGTGGGAACCATCTACATTGAGCCTCGTCATCTTGTTCCGTTCAAGGTTCTCACCAACTTCGCCTTTTTCGGGTCAATCAACATACCCGCCTGGCCCGCGATCGCCCATCATCTGCGCATCTTCTCACTCCGTCGTCAACCACGTTGGGTACTGGCTACGATTGTGGTTGCTTTCCCGGTAGGTTTTGTTTTGGCCGCAGGTACACTGATCGAACTTAGCTATGATGAAGGAGGAACCCTTTACGTCGGTGGCCGTACCGAGGTCTTCTACAACGGCATTGCGCATATCCTGACCAATCCCACCCAACCCAGTTTAGCGCGCTGGGCGATTTGGTTTACCGGCATGGGAGAAGCAGCCATCATCTCCCTGCTCCGGGCGCGATACCATTGGTTCCCCATTCACCCGATCGGACTGATCTATCAGCAGACCCACGCCACCTGGTGGCTGTGGATCAACTTTCTCATAGCCTGGGTGCTGAAACTGGCCCTGTTGCGTTTCGGAGGCGTAAAGGCCTACCTAGCAGGGAAACCGTTCTTTTTTGGGTTGGGCGTGGCCTACGCAATCGGTGTGGTACTTTCGAGTGTAGTAGATCTGATCTGGTTTCCCAGCTCCCCACACCGGGTTCACGGTTGGTAATCGGCGATGCAAACGGACGTGCACGCTTCCAGAAGCTCCAACCATCCCGCCAAGACGGCGAGTATTACTGCAATGATCGTCGGCATGCTTTCCTTGCTGTCCGCCGCAGTCATCAACCCTTGGCTTGGAGCGTATTACCGCACCCCGATAGTCAACTACAGGGACGTGTTGTTCATCTACATGTGGTGTAGTCTCGGGCTGAGTGCTGGTCTTTTTTTAACCGGAGTCGTCTTGCGGCGCTTGACTTCGGAACCAGCGGTCAAGGTTGGCCTGTTGATAGTTTCCGTCACGATCGTGGTCCTCGCCGATCGCCTGTTGCTGGTGGTATTCGGATTGCCGTACTGGGTGCCCGATCCGGTGATTCATTACCGACATCGGCCCAACACCATCCGCTCCTGGTGGAAAGGCAATCCCACCACCACGCAAGCAGAGCATTTTCTCGACAAGAACCTGGTGATAAACGAGCATGGTTTCCACGATCACAGTTTCCCCGTAGCGAAACCGCAAGGCGAGCTTCGCGGCCTGTTCCTTGGTGATTCAGTCACCATGGGGCACGGCGTTACCCGGGACGAGATATTTGCCAATCAGCTGGAAGAGCTGATGAAAAACCACGGAACCTCACACGGTTCTTATCAGTTCATCAACGCCGGTGTTCAGGGATACTCGACCTTCCAAGAGCTGCACACCCTTCGGGGCGCGTTGCGATTCGATCCGGATTTTGTGGTCGTGGGGTTTTGTCTGAACGACATCACCGAGCCTTATTGGATCGACAAACGTTTGGGTGGGACCGGATGGTATTATCAGGTATCCCAAGCCTCTAACTCTTTTCTTGGTTACCTGCTCAACGAGACGGGGTTTGGGCGTCTCATCCAACGCAATCGTGAACGAAGCTTCAAAAGTGAGCAGACAACACAGCGCTATGCCGACTATGAC
Source organism: uncultured Gemmatimonadaceae bacterium (assembly GCA_964401715.1). Lineage (GTDB taxonomy): Bacteria > Latescibacterota > UBA2968 > UBA8231 > UBA8231 > CAYNZV01. The sequence goes on from CAYNZV010000010.1 coordinate 65,866, forward strand.
GTGCGTAAGATGTCGGCCGCTTCCGTTGGGGACAGCCGGTTTGCGGCCGGCTGGAAGCTGGTGTTGGATGACCTAGAAATGATTTACAAATTGGCTCGTCAGCACAAAATTCCCGTGTTCTTACTTATCTTCCCTTATACCTTTCAGCTGACCCAGGACGGCTACAACAACCCGCAATTAATTCTCAAAGCCCACGCCCAGCGGTACGGTGTCGGTTGTATCGATTTCGTCTCTGAGTTCGAGGCCTTTCTGCGACAAGATATGCAGCGCTTTTTCCGCGAGGTCGATCGCCCTTTGCCTGCACCGAGCAATCATCGGGAGTTCTTTTCACTGCAGCTGCATCGATATTTCCTGGACGAGGATCACTTCAATGAAGCCGGTCACCGCATCGTTGCCGAGCGCCTAGCCGAATATCTGTGCGATCAGCAGCTTGTCATCTTGGACGAGGAATCTTTTGCCACCGCGAAAGAAGAAAGCCGCCAAGATTATGACCAACTGATAATGAAGATCCCAAGGAAGTTCGAGGAGATCGTCAAATTGACTCGATCCCTAGAAAAGTTTGGGATGGTTGGTCCTGTCGAAAGAACTTATCGGCACGCAATCGGCAAAAGCGCCGACCATCGCTCCAAGGCAGGATTTGCCTTCTTGTTGGGCAACTTTTACCTGCGCAACGGTTATCACGACAAGTCCTTCGTATTCTACCGCCAAAGTGCCGGGTTTGATCCAGAATTTGCTGCGGCGCGGGTGGGTCTCGGTACAGTATTGCGAAAACTTGGCAAACATGATGAGGCCAAGCAACAATATCAGGCCGCGGCTGAACTTCACTCTAGCGATCCTCAATTGTTTCATGCCATAGGCAGGGCATTGATCGATCTCAACGATCCGCAAGGAGCGAAGCTGGCGTTTGAAAAAGCCGTTTCACTGGACTCGTCTCGTTCCGAGGCCTATTAAGAGCTGCAGCGACGATATCGGCAGAGGGGAGAGCGTTCCGAAATCGACAGTAGGTAACGGGTCGGCATACCTCATCTTAGACCGTCATTGACCGGAGTAGGTCTTATGACCACATCTGAATCATCCGACTTCATCGCCGTTGTCTCCGACATGCACCTAGCCCCGGCGGATGAACCGGAACACTTTGGTCAACACCCCGATGATCGTCCGGCTCGTCGGATTCAACATCTTGAAAACGTGCTTCGGGAAATCACCTCCGGCCCGGCGCCCACCGCCGTGCTTTTTGGAGGCGACCATATGAATCAGGCGGTCTCCGATCCGGCCTTCCTGGATATCACCAATAGCTTCATGAAACGTTTCCCAGCGCCGCATTACGCGATCCCTGGCAATCACGACGTCGGCTCCACCATTGGATGGGAAGGACACGACCCGAAGGAGATGACAACCCAATGCGAGCTGTTTCGACGGGAATGGCAGGATCGCTGGGTATTGGAGACGGCAGGCTTTCGCATAATGGGGATCAACACCCAGATCTTTGGATCAGTGCTGCCGGAAGCCAAGACGCAAGCGGAATGGTTACGTGCCGAACTCATAAAACCCTCAGATCTGCTAAAGGTGGTTTTCGGTCACACACCACCCTATCTGACCTCAGAAGAGGATGACTTCTCCGATGGCTCAGAGAAGATGTGCCTACGGCCCCAAGCCAGGAAACCACTGATGGAGATCCTGCACGAGTCACCGCCCGACTTGCTGATGACCGCCCATGCCCATCGATTCTGGGTCTTCAACCAGCCACGTTGGGACTGGCTGGGGATTCCGTCGACGGCTCTAGGACAGTGCGACCAGGTTCTAGTGCCCAGCCACAACATCCCCAGCGGTGACGACCGTGTGGGTTGGATCGAGCTGCGGCGCAAGGGGACAAGTTGGAAGGCCGTAATACATCCTTGCACCAAGTAGCTGCTTGGACCACTGTCGTGGGACTGGCTGACTAAAAGCTCAGGAAACGGCTCGCTGCATGATTCTGTCGGCTTCTCGCCATCCGGAGATCAACGCACCATGCACAGTGCCCGGATATCTCTTGGTGGTAGCTTCACCTGCGAAGAACAATCGATCCTCCACAGGCTGTGCGATTTCTTCGTAATCGCTGAGACTTCCTCCGGGCGGAACGTGGGAGTACGATCCCCTAGAGAAGGGGTCGCTATGCCATTTGGTAAAGGTGGACGCTGTAGGCATGGGGATGGAGTTTCCAAACATTCCGCGCAGATGCCACATGGCCTCGTCAACCACAGCACTCGCGGAGTTTTGCTCCCACGATCGAGCATGTGTTCCGCTTACAAAGCCGAGAAGCAGGTTTTTCCCTGAATACGGAAACAGGTTCAAAAAACTGATGGCATCGTCCGCACCTTCTTTCAAATAACCCAGGAAATGCTTTTCATTCGGCCAGAACCGGTGATCGAACCGCATCGCCAGCTTGTTGAGTGTTCCCATATCCAAACGATGGATAGCGTTCTGTTTGCTCGCAGGCAGCACCGGCGTGAAAGTTACCGATCCGGCGCGCAGGATGCCCAACGGCAAGGTTATTACTGTCCGCTGGCCGCGGAATTCGCCGCAATCGGTAGTCACGACGACGCCTTGCTCCTCGTGTGCGATTTCCGACACAACGTGGCTTAGCCTAATTTCCAAACCTGCAGCCAGTTCCCTGGCAATCTGCACGTATCCGTCAGGAAAGAGCACGTCTTCGCCGTTGAAGGCGTCGTCTTCGTCCCAGTAGTGCAGCGAGAGCTCGTATAGATCCGCTGCCGCCTCGAATTCGATCTCGGAAGCAATAACCCAGTCTACACCTCGCCGCTGGTCGTCGGTGAGATTGTCCTGACCCAAGATGGTGGACAGCGCTGAGGCTATGGATAAATCGGCATTTGAATATTTCTTTACGTCCCGCAAATCAGCCAGAACCCGTTCAAACATCTCCGCTAATTTGTCGAGATCATCGTCGTTCAGCACCGAGCCATCGATATCGTATAGTGCCAGAGCGTCGAAGTCTGTGGCGACAGTGGAAATCCCGGCTTGGTTAGCAAGTGCCGTTAGTGGATTGCGTCGAATTCCGTGGATCCATGACGCCCCGAGATCGACGGGTGTTCCGAGGGAGGTATCAGTCCACACGCGGCCACCGATGCGATCCCGGCCCTCCAGGACCGTCACTTTGAATCCTTCTGCAGTCAGTCTATGAGCCGCGGAGAGCCCAGCTATCCCGGCACCAATCACGATGATCTCTTCGTCCATTTCACGATACCTCTGGGGCTGGCGTTTCTACTCGATCCGCAGCCGTATCCTACAATCCCAGCGTAAGTAGGGAATAGCTTGAACGCTTGTCTTCTGATGAGTCGGCTGACCGAATTCTTTTAAATTCCCGCCTCGGAAAATTCCTCAGTCGCGCTGGACGTGCGAAGTCACCGGCATCCGCCGCAGAGGAACCGCAATATCCGATGCCGTCGCCGCCGATGACGTACAGGCTCTGGTCCAATGTGCCTCCACGGACGTAGATTACCGAGAAAACATCAGACAGGGACACGCCTCCAGGCAGTCACTTCAGTGAGCACAGCGGATCGGCCTCCGCCATTTGCAGGATCACGTCGATTGGGCTACTCAATTGGATTTCAGAAATCGGTTTGCGGTACAAACGCTCTAATGTGCACATGGACTCGGCCAAGGAGAAAACCAAAACGGGCAGATGCAAGGCGAACAGAATCGGGACGAAACGTCGGGAAATCGATTCCAATACTTGTTTCAAACCAAAGCGATATGTAGGATCAATCCAAGTTAACACAGGAGGATAATTGTGAAAACAGGATCGATTTTCGAACCGGCAAGCACCCCGGTTTCAGGGATCTTCGACATTGGCAACCGCAAGCAACTCTTCGTCGACGATCTCCTGGTAGATGAAGCAAGCCGCATTTCACGCTATCAGTACAGACCCACGAAATATGCGGACAACCCCGTCATGGTCGCGGACCGTCCCTGCGAACAGGGCAAGTACGCCGGCAAGAACGGGGGCGTGGAGATCGTGGGACAGACGGTGCTCTACGACGAGGAGGAGAAAATATTCAAGATGTGGTATGTGCCCTGGGCCCTGGACAAAGGCCGTCGGCCCTGGTGTTACGCCACTTCCACCGATGGGTACAAATGGGACAAACCGGACCTCGGCCTGATCGAATTCGAGGGCTCGACGAAGAACAATCTCCTCGGCATCCACGGCGAGCCCAGCTACTATAACTGTTTCAAGGATCCTCGTGATCCCGATCCTCAGCGGCGTTACAAGGCGCAAGGCGAGATGCACGGACCCGGGGGCCACAACCCACCTGGTGGCATGGTTAATGCCTACTCACCGGATGGCATCCATTGGACCTACAACAACAAGGCGGTGGTGCTCTACCCCACCAACGTGGCTGATGCTAACTCCGTCCTCGGATGGGACCACCTGAGGGAGAAGTACGTGGGATACTTTCGGCCCGGCCACCCCCTGGCCTATGAAATCGACAACATCGGCCACCATCGCCACATCCGCACCGTAGGGTATGCCGAAAGCGACGACTTCGAGGACTGGACGGACACACGCATGATGCTGGCTCCGGACGCCAAGGATCGGGTGGACCACCAGTACCAATACTTTACCGCCGGGATTTTCGGAGAGTTCTACCTCGGCTTCCTCATGGTGCACAAGACCCACGATCAGGTCTGGGATGTCTTCCTGATGAGCAGCCGCG
>CAYNZV010000011.1:0-37242 GCA_964401715.1 uncultured Gemmatimonadaceae bacterium
CTGAGAAGGCCGGTGTGCGAAGCCGGTGTTTTGGCATGGGAACGGTCTGGGGTGATTACGACGACGACGGGTTCATCGATCTCTACGTGGTAGATTGTCAGCCGGCAAAGCTGTTTCACAACAACGGGGACGGCACATTTACCGACGTTGCCCGCAAACTTCGAGTGCCTGGCCCAAGGAAACCCTTTGCCGCTTGGTTTTGGGATTTCGACAATGACAGCCATCTGGACCTCTTGGTCAACGCTTCCTCTGGCTCAGTGGGCGTGCTGGCTCTCAATCCTCTCGGCGTTGACGTGGTGGAGCTAGATGCCGCGCGGCGGCAGCTGCAGAGATCGGTAGACGTGGAGGTCTTGCACCTCTACCAGAACAATGGCAAAGGGGGCTTTCGGGAGATCGCCAGGGAACAGGGTCTACCCTATCCTTCGCAACCGATGGGCGCGAACTTCGGTGATCTGGACAACGATGGGTTCCTCGACTTCTATTTGGCCACCGGCGACGTCTATTACTCAGAATTACGGCCGAACGTCATGTTTCTCAACAAAAGTGGAACTGGGTTCGAGAACGTGACCATGGCGGGAGGATTTGGGCACCTGCAGAAGGGGCACGGAGTGTCGTTCGCCGATCTGGACAACGATGGCGACCAGGATGTTTACGTGCAGATGGGTGGTGCTTACCCTGGTGACAAATACAGCGACGCGTTGTTCGAGAATCCGGGCTTCGGTAATCGCTGGATTACCGTGAAGCTGGAGGGCCGCAGCTCAAATAGATCGGCGATCGGTGCCCGAATCCATTTGAGGGTCAAGGAAGGTGAACGGGAGCGGTCCATCTACCGCCACGTAAACAGTGGCGGTAGTTTTGGCTGCAACCCGCTGCGGCAAACTGTCGGTCTTGGCAAGGCGGACGAGATCCTGTTTCTGGAAATCACTTGGCCGGCAACTGGCAATGCCCAGCGCTTCAACGCAGTGGATCTCGACCAAGCGATCCAGATCGCGGAAGGGGAGAGCAGCTATACGACTCTAGAGTTGGCGCGCTTCAAGATCGGTGGTGAAGAGTCTGCTACCGAAGCCGAAGCGGCCACCAGCGCGCACAAACACCATTAACCAATAAGGAGCCGCAATGATATCGCCGCTTCGCAATTTGTCGCACCCGTTCAAGTTGCCATCGAACATCATCTATTTTCATGACTGGCGTTATGTGCACCACGGCACCCATTCTACCGGTTGGCGCAATCAGGAAGGGGAATGGCTGCGGATTTGGTCAGCAGATCCTGTACCCCCATTGCGGCACGACCCGGGTTACATGCCAATGGGGATCCGCCTTCGCGCCAAACCAGCGATCAAGAGCGATCCGATCCTACTGGCCGGCGAAGACGAAGGTTTCATTTTTGCCGGTGTCATGATGCACGACGAGGAGCGCTACCGCTGGTGGTACGAATCGATGCCAGCGGAGCATATCACCAGTGACAAGTATGCCATGGGGGATAGCTCCTACGTCCGTTATGCCGAATCGGACGACGGCCAGGCTTGGCGCTTTCCTTCCCTCGGACAGATCGAACGCAAGGGCACCAAAGAAAACAACATCGTCTATGGACCGCCGATTATCGATGCTATCGGTCTGCATGGGCCGTGTGTTTTCAAGGATCCGTCAGCTCCACCAGAAGAGCGATACAAAATGCTACACACGGGGCATCTGACCCCCGAGATGAAGGCACAATACCTGAAAGAGCGACCGGACGAGGTCGGATCCCTGAATACAGGAGATCGTTGGGACGGCCTGTTCGGTGTCGTATCACCAGACGGCATTAGCTGGACACCGCTTCCAGATCCCCTCGTAGCGCAGATCAGCGATACCCACAACGTCTGCGAGTATGACCCGGTGCTGGGTCAGTACGTGGCGTATGTCCGCAATCATTTCTTTGCACGGCGCACCATTGGCCGCAGTTCCAGTGAGGACTTCCGACGTTTACCTCTATCCGAGGATCTGTTCTGGCCCGGTACCTTGGAGGAGCCGTACGATCTGTGGTACACCGCCGCAAAGACGAAAATGCCGGGCACCACGGATTACCACATAATGTTCCCACTGCGCTGGCGGCTCATCGACGATTCGTTCAGCTTCGTGCTGGCCGCTAGCCCAGACAACATTTTGTGGAGCTACGTGCCTGGAGATGTGGTTTGCGAGCCGGGCGACGGCGGCGATTGGGTGGCGGGAGCGGTGGCCCCTGGAGTCGGCATGGTAAACCTGCCCGGTAACAAAATGGGGATCCCGATCGTGGGTTCGCCCGAACCACACAAACACCTGCGCCAACCCCCCCACGGGCACATGGCATGGGCAACTTGGCCAAGGGGCAGATTGGTGGGGCTGGAGGCGCCGGTGGAAGGCAGCTTTCGCACCTTTCCCCTGGAGACCGAAAAGCGCAGCATCCACCTGAATTTCAAGACGCCGCCTGGCGGTTATGTCCAGGTGCAAGCAAACGATCGGCGTTACCAGCCACTTCCGGGCCGCAGCTTCGACGACTGCGACTGGTTGATCGGTGATCAGATCGACCGACAGGTGAGCTGGAAGGGGGAAACTGACCTCGGTTACGAAGCGGGTCAACCGCTTTCGCTCAGCTTTCGTTTACGCTGCGCCGAGCTCTACAGCATCGAGTTCAAATAGATCTGGTATCTTGTGGGGAGCGCTGCATGAAAGAGGCAGGCAAGACGGCGCTGGCAGGGTGGGCGGAGGCTGATATCACGCCACCGTTGGGTTTTCCCATGGGTGGCCGTGGTCCGCGCTTTGATCCGGCAGAACAGATCGCTGATCCGCTATTGGCACAGGTTACCCTTCTGCAGGATCGACGTGAACGACGGTTACTTCTGGTCTCCCTAGACATTATTGGTAGCACTTCCTCGGTCGCCGACCCAATTCGCCATCAGCTCGCTGCCATCGTCGGCACCACACCGGACGCGGTGGTTTTGAACTACTCCCATACCCACAGCAGTGGTATGGGACTGCTGGACATTTATCCATACAATGGCGAGAAACCAGTCGTGATCCGGGATTACGAGACCCGGCTGATGACGACGCTTGTAGGTCTGGCCCGCCAGGTGTTAGCTCGTTTAGCTCCTGTTGGGGTCTCTTGGCGCAACGGCACCAGCGAGTTTGCGATCAACCGCCGGCGCCGCAATGAAAACGGGGTGACTGAACACCGGCCGCATCCAGAGGGTTACTACGACCCGAACCTGTGGTTGCTCGAATTAGAAGGAAATGCTGGATCCGCACTTCTCTACAGCTACGCCTGCCACCCGGTGACGATGTACGAGGCGGAATGGCAGACCATCTCTGCCGATTTCCCCGGCAGTGTGCGCTTCGAGCTGCGGGAGAGAATGGGTGCAGCCATCCACCTACAATTCTTCCAAGGTTTGGCGGGCAGTGTGCGGCCGCGGATTCTCGCCGACTTGGAAGAAGAAGTCTTCAGAAACGGATCGCGAGACGTGCTGAAAAAAGCGGGCGAACAGTTGGCGGACGATCTCGTGAAAACCCTGGCTCTCCATGGTGTAGAATTGGAGCTGGAACTCATGGCGTGCATGGGGTATGTGCTGGTCCGGCCCGGTGCCCCTCTGCAACCGGACGGCATCAGAGAGTTGGGGACGAATTGGGGAGGATACTGGCTGGAGCGGTTGTGCAGTGGAATACCTTGCGATCGGGTACAACCCTGGCCGATCGGCCTGATTCAGTTGGGTTGTGAGCACCTAATTACCTATATCGCCGCTGAGGCAGTGGCGGAATGGCGTCCTCATCTCGAGAAGGTGTTCGCCGGTTCCCAGTTGGCTTGCTGGGGGTATTGCCAGCACGAACACACCTACTTGCCGACCGACGAGCTAATCGCCGCCGGCGGATATGAGGTCAACCAAGCCCCTCTCTGCACTAATTTCTGGCCCCAGCCGATAGCGGCGGGTACGGACACCCTGGTGGAGGAAGGATTTGAGCGGTTGCGGACGCGCCTGGAGAGGGAGCGAAGCTGACGGTATTGCCTACTCGACTCCGAGCGATGTTACGTCGTTGCGGTCGGAAGGAGCCTTCGCTGTAACCGCTTGCGCTGCTATCAAAAACTTACGGCAGCTTCAACAAACGCCGCGCATTCTCGCCAAGCACCAGCCGCTTCGCTTCGTCGCTGATGTCGGCGGTGACTATCTTGCCTACCTGCGGACGGTGATCCATCAGCGGCACGTCCGAGCCATACAGGACGCGGTCGGCTCCCGCGCCGTTCACCAGTTCCTCAATCGCCCCGGGTGAGCGGAAGGTGGAACAGGTTTCCAGGTAGACGTTGGCGTTGTTCTGGGCGACTTCGATCGCCTGCGCTCGCATGGGCGGGCAATTGCCCGAATGGCCACAGACGAAGATCGCCTTGGGAAAACGTGGAGCTACATCGCCAACGAACTTCGGCCAGGCAGCAGCTTCGATGCCTGTATGCCATATGACCACTAGCCCGCGTTCATTGGCGAACTCGTAGATCGGGTCCCAGGGCGGTTCGTTCAAGTTGATTCCGGTAAACGGCGGGTAGAGCTTGATGCCCGATAGCTTCAACTCGTCGATCGCTCGAGTCAGCTCCGGTAACATGGTTTCCGGCATGAGTGGCGAAACATAAGCGAAGCCGATGAGCCGGTCCGGGTGGGCTACAACCATGGCGGCGGTGTTGTCGTTGCCACGTCTACCCTCAGGGTGCCAGATGTTGAAAAGCACGGAATAATCGACACCGATGGCATCCATTGAGTGGAGAAGATTCTCGGGAGAGCTTTCGGTAAGACCCCAACGACCGGGATGGCCATGAAAATCGATAACAACGCCTCCTTCGATCATTTCTCCCCCCTTTTCAAAATGGCTTCCAGATTTCCGGCGCAGATTTCTTTGAGATCGGCATCGTTCAGGCCGATGTTGTGGATGTAATAGAGCATCGGACCCACCGCATAGCGGGGATAGAAAGAACCGTAAACGAAACGTTGGGCTCCGTATTCGGCGATGACCTTTTCTAGGTCGGCAAGCACCTCGTAGCGGCTGAGCTCGATGTAGGAATTGGGCAGTAGCTTGAGGAAGGGCCGCACAAAATGGGCATGGGAATAATGGGCCCCGACTAGCACGGTTACCAGATCAGGGAACTTTCTCAACGTTTCCATGATTTCCGTAACCGGTGTCATTGGCATAGGCGAGAGCCAAGTTGGGTCCCACTCGTTCGCCATGGAGACCCATAGGGGAATCTTTTCCGCCTGCAGCCATTCCAGCAGATCGCCGTAAAGCCAATCTACAAACGGTAACCCGGCGGCGGCGCAATCGTGCAGGCGCACGTTGTCCACTTTGCTGGCGGCACGCAGATCCTGCAGCTGTTTAACAGAATCCGCTTCGGGTCCCGCTATCCATTGATACATCAAGCGGTTGTCATCTCTACACCAAGCGGTAAGGTGTTCGTTGGCTTCGATAGCACTGCCGCTCTCACCGGACTGGTGGTGTACCAACGCTTGCTCAACTCCGTGACGGTGCATTTCGGCCATCAACTCTTCCGGCGAGTCGAAAGGGGCCGGATGTTTGTTCTTGTGACCGACACCGACATTCGCGTCAATCACCGGCACTGCTGCAGTAAAGTTCAGGGAAGTCATCTACTCTCCAATCTTGCTTTGCAAGAGTTGTGGTCGGCACGGGTTCCTAAGCATGAGCGCCGAGCTGTTATAGTTGCTGCTTGTTCGAACCAGATTGCGGTAACGGCGGGCCGTCACCGCGACGCAACCCCTATGGATTTCACAGTCGTCCCAATCGACGATCTTCCGCTTCCAACCACGCGTCGTATTCGCGCGGCATCGCTTCCGGAGCACCCAAATCATGTTCGCGTCGCCAGCGCATTAGCGGTTGGGAGCGGTCGGTTTGCGGCAACTCAACTCGGTTGCCGTAGGCCGCAGATTCCAGAATACCCATCATCACCTCAACTACGTGCAGGCCTTCTGCCCCGCTGCACTCGTGGTCGCGTCCTTCGTCCAGTGCGTCGACGTACTCATCCACGTACCAAAGGTCATCAACTTGGCTCTTTGAGTCCGTCGTTCTGCACTCTGGAAAGAGGGGCTCGAGATCCTCCCATTTTTCGCCAGTGGCGCCGGGCGCGTAGTGGGTCGCCGGCAAGAACATGCCAGCCTTCTTTTTTTGGTCGTAAATCAGATTGCCCGCCATCAAACGCCCCTCGGTGCCACAGAACTCCATTACCGGGTTTATCGCCTTTGGGTAGCGGTGCTGCAGGAGAGTTCCGGTAACCCCATTGTCGAAGTCCAGTGTAGCCGTCAGGTGTTCTCCGGCAACGATGCCCATTCCACCGGCCGACGGGATAACGTCCTCCGGTGTTATGGGATGCCCGTCGGTTATTCCGGTGGCAGTCACGTGGCGGCAACGGCCGGCGATCTTGAGCATCATGTTGATCATATGTGTACCGATGTTCATGAGACCGTAACCGCCGTAATAGTTCTTGCCATAGCCGTGGATGTGGTGCAGTTCGCCGATGCGGCCTTCCTCGTAAGCTTTGGCTACGGAACGCATGACCGCACCGGTACGTCCCTGGTGATGAACGGCAATGCGCACGCCTTGTTCCCGAGCTTTTGCAACAACCTCATCCGATTCTTCCAGGTCGGCACAGAGCGGTTTCTCGATATCGATGTTTACACCATGCTCCAGTACCCGCATGGCAAGAGGGTGATGGAACTCGGTTCCGGTGGGAATGGCGACGATGTCCGGCTCTGTTTCCTGAATCATGCGGTCCAGGTCATCGTAGCGGTTTTCTACGCCAAGCTCATCACCAAGTTTGTTGTAAAGTTCAGGAAGTAGATCGCACAGCCCGACGAGTTCGGTGCGCGGATGGTCGTAGTAGGCACGAGCCGCGGCACCGCCGCGGCTCCGACAGCCGAGTACAGCGGCCTTGTAATTTTTCATATGTGGTTACCCTCTATGTCTGGCTTATGACTTCGGGATTGACGAGAAATTGCGGCTGCTCGCCGCGAAAAATGGCGGCCATATCGCGGGCCATGGAGCCGAAAATGTTTTCTGTCGCCCGGAAAGACACCCCGAGTGCGTGCGGCGAGGTAAGACAGTTCGGTCGTTTGAATATGGGATGGCTTACGTCCGGCGGTTCGGGAGCAAACACGTCGAGACCGACGCCGGCGAGACGACCGTCAGCCATCGCTTCTTCCAGAATGTCGAGACTCTCCACCAGTTCGCCCCTTGCCATGTTCACGAAGAAACAACCCTGTCTCAGTTGGCCGAGCAATTCGCGATTGATCAGTCCTTTGCTTTCGTCTGTTGCCACCGCGTGCACGCTAATGAAATCGGACAACTGGAAAAGTTCCTCCAGCGAGACGAGCCTGGCGTCAAACTGTTGGGCGATCTCGGTACTCACGTATGGATCGTGGGCGAGCAGGGAGCATTGAAACGGTTGAAGCATGGTCGCCAGCATTTGACCGATGCGCCCGAAACCGATGATTCCGATGGTGGCTCCATCCAGGTCACGGGTCCTGGTTTCGAATCTGCTTTCCCAGTTTCCCGCCTTGAGCTGCTTGTCCCAATAAATCAGATCCTTGCTGAGGGCCAGCATCATTGCCATGGCTCCTTCGGCTACGGCACGTGCCCCGGCACCAGGAGTGAAGACGACAGGAATCTTGCGGGCGGTGGCGGCATCGATATCGATGTTGTTATATCCCACCCCGCTGCGGCCGATGACGCGAAGCTTCTTGCCGGCCTCGATTACCCGTGCAGTGGCGATTCCTTCGCCGCGCACCACCAGGGCCATGGCGTCCTCGATCACGTCTATCAAGGTGTTTTCGCTGTAGTCAGGCGCGATGATAACGTCACCAAATTCTTCGAGGATGTCGGTGGCTATGTCAGCCAATGGGCCGGTGGCGATGATCTTTTCTCTTGGCATTGTTCGTAAACTCCAGTTCGCGTCGACGAGCAGCGTAATCTATTCTCGAGGTCAAGGAGGGTCAACTGATCATGTCCGGCATCCAACAGAGGTATAAAACAGCACTCGTTGGTTGTCTCGAAAGCCCGGTTAGACAATATTTATCCAGTTTCAACCAGGAAAAGAATGTGAGCTCTTACGCCGAATCTGCCCAGAAAGTACGATCTTGGCTCCAGCAGAGCTTCGATCGCGACGGTCGCTGTCTGATAGATGCAGAAGACGCCCGCTACTATTACAAGACGCCATACCTGATGACAATGGCCGGGCTACGCGACCGGGGTGCACGTGTGGCCCATCAAGTCACAGATAACTTCGTCGACGATGCCGGCGAGTTGGTCTCTTCTGCTCCATTGGAAAATCGGATCTACGCGATGGGCTGGTTGGCACTTGGGGCCACTATCACCGAGCGCTTCGATCTGGCCAACATCCTGGCCGATCGGCTCGAGCATTATCAGGACCGCAACAGTGGCGGCATTGTGCTTGTTGACGAGGATGCCGGTGAAGAAGTAGCTGAGGTCTGCTTCTCTGGTGGGGCCGGAATGGCTCTCGCGGCGGTAGGACGGCGGGAAGCGGCACGGAAAATGGCAAACACATTCAAGGCGTTGATCGTGGAACAGGGCCAGGCGGGCTGTTTCTACAACCGCTTCCGACGGGACGGTTCGATTTTGGCGCGAAAGGCGGGAGGTGAGTGGGAGAAAGCTTATGATCTGCAAGAAGATGAGCAGCGGCCCGCTAACTTCGCCACCGTGGTCAATGCTCTGGTGTGGACGGCACGGGTTTGGCGGGAGCAGGATTATCTAGCGGTGGCGCGGTGTTACGTAGATTTTGTCTATCGACATCGGCAGAATCCGGCCCAGTTTGGGCGTGCTACCAAGTTCGGATGGGCGATGTTGAATTTATACGCCGAGACTGGCGAACCAGATCTGCTGGACAAGGCTCGCGAGCTCGGTGATGTCCTGGTGGCAAAACAAAGTGCCGACGGGTTGTGGAACCCACAACCGGGGAACGTGGCGGATGCTCCCGCCTGGTTGCGACTGGTGTACTCTTCCGATTGCGCTATGACCGTTTGTGCACTGGCGAACCTCGACGAATCGTAGCGCAAAATCACCTCAACGACTTTAAGGAGTGATACAACACGATGAACGACATAGACCCGAGACGACACCTCGACCTCGAAGGCACGGTGAATACGCGTGATGTTGGCGGTTACGAGACTCGAGATGGACGACGCACCAAATGGGGGGTTCTGCTGCGCTCCGACTCCTTGCACGAACTCTCATCGGCCTCGAAGCAAGAGCTGATCGACTTCGGCTTGCGGTCGGTGCTGGACCTGAGGAAGAGTACCGAGATGCAGAAAACACGAAACGTCTTCTTCGGATCGGAGACGGTCGACTATTATCACCAGAGCATGGTGGGCGACACACTCATGCGGGAGCGTGAGCATATCCCTGAAGAGCTTGATTACGTGGAACATATGCGCTGGTCATATTCAGTGGTTCTCGATCGCCGCAAGTCACACGTCCAAGACACCCTTTCCCTCCTGGCGCGGCCCGGCACCTTGCCGGCGCTTGTGCATTGCGCCGGTGGCACCGAGCGCACTGGTCTCATAGTCGGGTTGGTGTTGAGCATCGTCGGTGTTCCTGATGAAACCATTGCGGAAGATTTTGCTCTTACTGCTCGTTTCACTTACGACCGGCATCTGGAAAGGAACCCCGAACTGACGCCAGATACCTACACTCTGGAAGATCATCAGGCCCGCATATGCCGCCCTGACACCATGTTGGCTGTTCTCAGGACCCTCGAGGAGCGTTATTGCGGTGTGGTAGGTTACGCTCGTAACATCGGTGTCAGCGAAAGGGAGATGGAGGCACTGCGCGACGCGCTGTTGGAGTAGGCACCATCACCGTTTTTTACGTCATCGCAAAGTATCCGAAAACTAGCAAGATTCTGCCGCCGCTGATGTGCTATGATGCTGCGATCATCGCGGCAGACGCCATCAAAGTGGATTGACGCCGATTAGCTATGGAACAGCCAAGCACGGTCACTCACACCCGGATCACAGCACGGGCATTGTTGCTCGGCGCCCTGACCATCGGAGTCACGTTCTATTACGCCATCACCGAAGTCCAGATGCATGGCGTCGGCGGATTCGTACTGTCACAGATGCCGATTTTGGTGGTGGTGCCATTCTTCTCATGGCTCTTCCTGAACGTGGCGATCAAATGGATAGCCCCCGGTATTGCGTTATCCAGAGACGAGCTGCTGACCATCTTCTGTATGCTGTGGGTGGTCGGCACCGTGCCCCACATAGGCTGGAGTAGCTACTGGGTTATCGTCCTTGGAGTACCGACCTATTTCGCCTCCGCCGAGAACCAGTGGGCGGAGGTGTTCTTCGACTTGATGCCATGGCAGCTGTTTCCACAGTCGACGGCAACGGTCATCGACGGGGTCTGGCAAGGGTTGCCACAGGGCGCGGACATACCGTGGGAAGGGTGGGTGGGACCGATCGGCCAGTGGTTGGGTGTTTCCATGGGTCTGGTTGTTTTCGGGTTTTGTCTAGTCGCCGTTTTTCAGCGACAGTGGGAAGAGAATGAGAAGCTCACTTTTCCGCTGGCTCAGCTGCCGCTGGATCTGACCGCCGGATTCGATTCGACTCGCACCCTTCCGGATTTGTTTCGATCGCGTCTGTTCTGGATCGGCTTCCTGCTGGTTTTCGGTGTGGTCGTCTACAACGTGGTTACCTACTTTTCGCCCGGCATGGCGCCTATGCGGATTTACTGGGAACGCTACGTGATCGAGTTTGGCGAACCGTATCCGCCGCTAAGAATCCGCATCATGCCGCTGATCATGGCGGTGACCTATCTCTGTCCACTGGATATTCTCGGCAGTATGGTGCTGTTCCACCTTCTGGCCAAAGGCAAGATGGGTGTCATAGACCGTTTCGGTTTCTCGTTCGGCTCGGAAGGCAGGACCTTGAGCACCAACACGGTGTTACACCTTGAGAGCTATGGTGCCATGATCTTCATCGGCATCTGGTCGATCTGGCTGGCGCGCGACCATCTCCGTCGCGTCTGGAGCTATGTGCGTTACGGCGCCGGAGCGTTGGGTGAGGTGCGGCTTTACCGGCTCGCTCTCGGAGGTATGGTCGTGTCGGCGCTGTATGTAGTGGCGTGGATGACCGTATTGGGCATGAGCATCCCGTTGGCGGTGCTGGTTTTCCTGGTGACGGTGCTTACCTATCTGGTGATCGTGAAGCTGATCGCCTCAACCGGCTGCGCCTACCTACTCACCGACTGGGGGCACGTCAAGGCGGAGTCATTCGTCCACCAGCTCATCGGCAGCGAGCGCCTGTCGGCACAAAGCATCGTCGGGTTCGGAATCTTCACCAGCCGTAGCTTCTTCGGCAATCTCCGGATCCCTGCCTGGCCGTCACTCCCTCATGTGTTGCGGATATTTCCGCTGCGGGAGCAATCCGGGTGGGTCCTCGCGCTGGTGTTTCTGGCCTTTCCGGTCGGCTTCTTGACGGCGGTGGGAGCGACGCTAGAAATGGGATACATCAGGGGTGGCTTGGCAGCCAGCGCCGGGGGGGCGATCGGCGAGTTCGATCAGATTGCCCGTTTGATTCAAAACCCAGAGGCCACCGACGCCGATCGTTGGGGTGTATTTTCATTCGGTCTGTTGGAGTCGGCCTCCCTGGCGGTTCTTCGGGCCCATTTTCACTGGTTTCCGCTTCATCCGGTGGGCGTAGCGTTCCAGAACACCATCGTCTCTTCACTTTACTGGTTCAGTCTCTTCCTGGTTTGGTTAGTGAAGCTGATGCTGTTGCGTTACGGCGGTATCCGCGCTTATATAGCCGGCAAGCCGTTTTTCTATGGATTGGGAGTCGGATATGTTTCCGGTGTCATCCTGTCCGTCACCGTGGATCTCATCTGGTTCCCCGGCGGTGGTCATCTCATCCACGCCTGGTAAGGTCCATAGGAAAGTCGTAGCACTGCAAAGCCGAACTGAAGTTGTCGATTTCCCACACCAACAGGGGGCGCCCCCATGGATCGGCGGCAGAAGCGCCGACGATAACACCGCGCTCGGTTCTTCTTGGAGCGGCAACGGTCGCGATCGCGCTCTATTTTCTCATTACCGAGATCGCCGGCCGTGGTATGGGTGGATTCGTGGCTTCCCAGCTTCCTATGGTCGCCTGGGTGCCTTTCGTGCTTTGGTTGTTCGGCAACCTGGTGGTGCACCGGCTATGGCCAAAAGTCGCTCTGCGGCGCGGCGAACTGCTCACCATATTTTCGATGTTGTGGGTGGTCGGCGCCATTCCGCTGTTCGGCTGGGTAAGCTATTGGGTCATGTGGCTTGCCACCCCTCCGTACTTTGCGTCGCCGGAAAATCAATGGGCCGAAACCTTCTTCGATTATTTGCCTTGGCACGCCTTTCCCGATACCTCGCCACGGGTTTTGCACGGCCTGTGGCAGGGTTTGCAGGACGGTGCATCAATACCTTGGGACGCATGGATCACTCATACAGCCAATTGGCTCGGGGTCTCGATTGCCATGGTGGTGTTCGGCTTCTGCATGGTGCTGCTATTGCAGCGCCAGTGGGAGGTACACGAGAAGCTGACCTTTCCCCTGGCGCAGCTACCATTAGATCTGACCGCCGGTTTCGACGGCAGCGGGAGGACGCCGGCGATTTTCTGCAAACCACTCTTCTGGATTGGGTTCTTCGTTGTCTTTGCTCCCGGGCTCTACAACGTAGTTACTTACTTCACGCCCGGTCTGCCGGACATCGAGCTCTTTTGGAAATGGTACCGGGGCAACCCGCCGCCCGGATATCCCGAGCTCTATTTCCGGGTCATGCCGCTGGTCATCGCCGTGACCTATCTATGTCCACTGGACATTCTCGGCAGCATGGTGGCATTCGCCGTGCTGGCGTTCTTGAAGGGTTCCGTCATGACTCGTCTCGGTTTTGCCATGGGGGCTCCAGGGCAACGTCTGGAGTGGGGCGATATTCTTCACCTGGAGAGCTACGGCGCCATGCTTTTTCTGGGGTTGTGGTCGATCTGGCTTGCGCGCGGGCACTTGCGCGAGGTTTGGCACAAAGTACGACATGGGTCGGGAGACAGCGGGGAGGTAACCCGCTATCGCTGGGCATACGTTGGTTTAATGGTCTCTGGGGTCTACGTGATCTCTTGGGCGGTGGGCTTAGGAGTGAGTTTGTCGCTGGCAATCTGCGTATTTGGGGTGATGTTCTTGACCTACCTGGTGTTGATAAAGCTGATCGCTGCTACCGGTTGTGCTTACCTACTGACCGATTGGAGCCACATGAAGGCAGAGACCTTCGTACAGGAGTTGATCGGCAACGCCAAACTGTCGCCTCAGAATTACGTGGCATTCAAGGTGTTCGTTGGACGGGCTTTTTTCGGCAATCTGCGTATACCGGCGCTGCCGTCATTGCCCCACATCTTCCGCATTTTCCCGCTCAACCGACAACCCGCCTGGGTGACGACCATTGTTTTCGTAGCGTTTCCGCTGGGATTCATCATCTCAGTGATCGCGACGCTGGAACTGGGATACACCCGTGGAGAGCTGATATTCAGCTCTCGGGGGGTCATCGGCAACGTAAACTACATCTTCGTCTATCTCGACAATCCACAGACGCTGGATCTGCATCGCTGGGCGGTCTGGCTGCTGGGATTTTTCGAGGCGGCCGCATTGGCGTTTCTTCGGTCGCGGTATTACTGGTTCCCGTTTCACCCGGTCGGTCTCGCTTTTCAGTGGACCATCGTGGCTATCGTCTATTGGAGCACCCTGATGCTGGTCTGGCTGACTAAGCTGATTATCCTGCGCTTCGGCGGCATACGTGCCTATGTGGCTGGCAAACCGTTCTTCTACGGCCTAGGGATCGGATACGTGTCCACCGTTATTCTGTCCGTGACTGTCGACCTTATCTGGTTCCCGACTGCCGGACACAAGATACACGGCTGGTAATCTCAATGGGCAAATCGCTGGTGCCGGCAACCGAACCTTCTGCCGAATCACAGAAATCTGAGCGTTACATAACCTCCCGTGCCATTGTCATCGGTGGGATCACTATCGCAACGATCTTCTATGGAATCGACATCGCGGTCAAATCCCAGCTTCCGCTCATCGTCATCGGCGCCTTCATGGTATGGCTGTTCATCAATGTCTTGGTGAAAAAGCTGGTGCCCGCGATTGCTCTGACCCGCAGCGAGTTGCTGACGATTTTCGGCATGCTCTGGGTCGCCGGCACCATCTCGGGCAGTGGATGGATGAGTTACTGGGTGCTTATCATGGCGACGCCGGCTTATTTCGACTCGGACGAAAATCAATGGGCAGACACGATCTTCGATTTCATGCCCTGGCACGTTTTCCCCGAGACCGACAGTCGGGTTATCGACGCATTCTGGCTGGGTCTACCGGAAGGTGCGCCTATTCCTTGGGACGGTTGGCTCGGAGCGGCGGGCCAGTGGTTCACCATATCGGCGGCGTTGGTAGTGTTTGGGTTCTGCATCATTCTCTTGTTCCAGCGGCAGTGGGAAGACAAGGAGCGCCTGGCGTTTCCGCTTGCGCAAGTTCCGGTGGAGCTCACAGCGGGCGTCGATGGGCCGCGGGCAGTTCCAGATATGCTGCGGTCGCGACTCTTCTGGTGTGGTTTCCTGCTGATCTTCGTGCCGATCCTCTACAGCATCGTCACGTATTTCATTGCCGGATTACCAGCGCTGGAGTTCTACTGGATCGCCTACGATTTGAAGATCGGCGGCTCGGTGCCGGATCTGTGGTTACGCATCCTGCCCATGCTGATGATCATGCTCTACCTCTGCCCGCTAGATATCCTCGGGAGCTTCATCGTCTTCTACTTCATCGCTGTTATCAAAGGCACAGCGATGCAGCGGATCGGCTTCTCAGTGGGTTCTGAGAGCCACGTGCTGGGCTGGGAGAAGATCTTGCAGATGGAAGCGTACGGCGCCCAGATCTTCGTCGCGTTGTGGTCCATTTGGCTGGCACGCGCTCATCTGCGCCGCATCTGGGTGCAGGCCAGAAGCGGAGAGGGTGATCCGCGGGACGTGGTGCGCTACCGAATTGCTTTCCTCGGGTTGCTTGCTTCGAGCATCTACATTATCGCTTGGCAGGTGAGTATCGGAATGAACGTGGTCTTTTCGGTAGGCATGTTCTTTCTGATCACCCTTATCTACTTTCTCATTGCCAAGCTGGTTGCAGCAACCGGTTTCAGCTATCTGTTGCCCGACTGGGATCACATGAAGGGAAAGTCGTTCATTCTCGACCTGGTGGGCACGAACCATATCTCACCCCAGGGTCTGGTGGCATTCAGCGTGGTGACCAGCCATGCCTATTTCGGCAACTTCCGAGTGTCGGCGTGGCCGGCTGTCCCTCACATCCTGCGTATGTTTTCTGCGCGAAAGCAGCTGGGAAAGGTGGCAGCGTTGGTAGCGATAGCATTCGCGGTGGGTTTTGGCTCTGCTTGCATCTCTGCGCTGACTACTGGCTACACCGGCGGCATGTTTCGCAGCGTCGGTTCGGGAATCGCTTCCTTCGATTACACCGTGGATCTGATCCTCAATCCACGTCTCCCCGATTTCGGTCGGTGGGGAGTTTGGTTCTTCGGATTCTTCGAGGGAATGGGGTTAGCACTCATGCGGGCGCGGTTCCATTGGTTTCCGCTGCATCCGATCGGATTGGCATTTCAGTATACCCCGTCGCCCCATCGTTATTGGGTGACGTTGTTGATCGTCTGGCTGGTGAAGTACGCGCTTTTGCGCTACGGCGGCCCGCGTGCCTACGAAACTGGGAAGCGTTTTTTCTACGGATTAGCGGTTGGATACGTGATGGGCGCGATGTTGTCGGACGGGGTCGACTTCATCTGGTTCCCGCTGGATCCGCACACGGTGCACACCTGGTAAACCCAGCAGCAAGCCAGCTCAGCGGCCCAGAATCCGCCTCCTGATGACTGGTACGGGCCAACTTCACTCACTATCCAAGCTATAAATATAACTGTATAGGCAGCAGACCAACGAAGGGCGGACCGGCCGATTTGGCACATTTCTATCTTCAAGACCAGCCGACGATGCGCAGCAGGTTCAAAATTTATCTGGATTTGCGCAAATTTTTTTGTAGACTCTCGCGTTGTAGAGATCTTATTTAAAAAAATGAGATAGGACAGGGCATTTTTCAATTTGACTATCTTTGCGAGTTCTCATGGTGAGGATACAATGCGAAGAAAGGAGGGTTAAGCGGACCATTTCACGTGCAAGTTATAAACCCGTTGTGAGGATGAAAACGTAATTCCATTCTCTCAGCGATAAACCTTTAATCCCTTTTTCTAAGGAGACCTACGATGCAGAAAAGTTTACTCAGCTTTTTGTGCATTGCCGTGCTGGTATCAGCGGGCGCCGTGTTCGGTCAGTTCGACGAACAACATCGGGCTGGGACCTATCCAGAAGGTCCGAATCCCACCAAAGGATTTATCGAAGCAGGAGGAATGTGGTACCATCCTGACAGATCCGGGCTCGGTGTCTTCAACAAGATGGAGGTCCGGGTCAGTGACATAGCTTGGAACGGCCGGGGCGCTGTCGACATTCCTTTCAACATAAATCAGCGTGCCCACGTCACCATCGTGATTTATCGCGTGGGCTCCAACGAGACCGGCATAACTGGGCCAAATGGTGCCTGGATCCGTCTTGCTCCGCAGCCGATGTATGTAAACCGCACGCCGATGCAGGATGTAGGGCGCGGCAATAACGTCATTCGCTGGGACGGTCTCAATTGGGACGGCAACCCTGCCGGCCCGGGGACCTACGAGTTTGACATCATCGCCCTCAATGACTTCGACGCCAATGTCGTTGGAACCGCTCAGTCCGCCGCTTGGGGGCCGCACTCGGTTGACACGAAGGTGAGCCCGCCGGAGACCTGGTCGCCATTCCAAGAGACTCCGTCGAATGTCTGCTACATGGGCACCGTCGATACGGATTACATCGCTAATCCGACTGCGTTTGATCTGTGGACGATCTCGGCGATCGGCCCCGATGAAGAGCGCAATATGAGCGGTAACCAAGTGGACGATTTGGACAGCCGCATCCACTGGGCCAGTCGCCGCCGCGACAACGAGGCGCTGGGTCTGCTTGGTGGCATCATTAAGCTGCAGCGCAACGACGCTGCCAAGGATCTGGAAGCGGTTACCGACTTCGGCGACAACGGTCTCGCCCAGAACCGTGGCGATAGCAAGTTCGTCGTTCCGGTCCGCAATATGATCTACACGCCTGCCAATGGTGGTCCGAACGGCCTGTCGGCGGTGGAAGTTTACGACAAAAGCTCCGGCGAGCGCGTAAAAGAGATCGACATGTTTGAGTGGTTTAGCGTAGTGCGCGAGGATTCGCTGGGCAATCCGTTCCTTGCTCCTGCCGGTCCCAACATCCTCGATGCCAACCAGCGCGGTCTCGTAATGAGCTCGCACAACACAGATCATTACGTGCAAACCGATTTCGACGGCAACGTGCTTTGGGTCAACACCACCGGTGACGGTATCAAGGACTGGATCTCTGCCGAAGCTGCTGCTGCCTTGGGTATTACCTCCCATGCCAACGGCGCCAACGCGGTAACCGTTGGTCTTCGGTCTCACTGGTCCGGTAGCTTCTCCACGGCGACCGATCAGCACAATCAGATCGGTTACAACTTCGCTTCGTTCGGTCGCGACGGTGCTGGCTTATTCCTGCACACCTTCGATCCGAGCTACACGCCGTTTGGCTACAGTAGCGAAATGAAGCATTTGATCTTTGTGGATTCAGGCTCGGCTTACGACGGTATGTACCCGGGTTCGAATCACGACATTACCGGCGAAGCCGACGGTTTCAGAGCCGGCGAAGGAACGGGGTCGTTGATGTATTACCCGTTCGGGATCTTCGTGGGTCGCCTCGGCGCGGGAGTGACAGCGGTCGAGGAAACCGGGGCCGCGGGAACGCCTGAGAGCTACACCCTCAGCGAAGCGTATCCCAACCCGTTCAACCCGGAAACAACCATCGAGTTCGCGGTACCATCCGATGTATTGGTCAAGCTTGACGTTTATAACTCGGTTGGCCAGCAGGTGGCCAGTCTGGTGAATGACGAGTTGACCGCCGGGTCGTACAAAACCACTTGGGATGCCCGTGATGAGACGGGTGAACAGGTGTCCACTGGTGTCTATTTCTATCGCATGCAGGCCGGTGATTTCACCGACACACGTACGATGACGTTGTTGAAGTAGGCGCAAATAACGGTTTGTTGTGGGAATGATTGGCGTTTCCACAACACCCCTTACTGGCTGATCTCTCCCGGAAAAAGACCACTGGGTCCGCTATTTCGGGTTGCAGATCAGCCAGTTTTTTTGGGTCCGTGATCAATGCTTGGGACACTTCTCAATTGGGGAATGGGATTGCTGCTGGCTTGGATGACAGCGGCCGGGTTGAGACTGTACGTTGCTATCTCTTCTGCCCGTCGTGCTACTCGTCCATGCGTTGTCGTCCGGTATGCGTTACTGGTGTTTCTGCTGGTCACCGCTGCTGGCGCCCAGGTAACACCTAGTACCTTTTCTAATGAGTTGACGATTACGCGTCTACCGGTTCGCTATCCTCGCCCCTCTTATCAGAACTACGCTTTCGATTTCTACCAGAACTACCCTGATCACACTTGGGGTGTGCGCAAGGTAGGGTCACAACTCGGCATCGCTCTGGGTGTTGAGCGTCCCCGCGCAGTAATCGACCTGATGGGCAACTACCTCACCACCGGTTACGACCTTTACACATGGGAGGAAAGGCGCCAGCCCGAGCAACGTTTTGGAAGCGCGCTGTTCAAGGATTGGTCGGCGTGGCAGCTGGTGTTCACCAATTTGGCGGTGGCCAGCGATGGTTACGGCGCCTGGAGCTACCACGCCATGGTGGGCGACGGTTTGATTGCACGATTTTCTCCGCTAACGCTGTCCAAGACAGATCTCTACGGTCTCCGTTTCGACCTCTCCACGCCCACTCTTAAACTCACCGGAATCGGTTCCCGCATAGCTCGCCCCAACCGCGAAACCTACAGCGTCAACGAGAATGTGGGTGAGGTAGACGTGGATCACTCCACCATGTTGTTGGGGGCACGCGCGCAGTTTGAACTGGGGTATTTGAAGCTTGGCCTGAACGGTGCCAACCTACATGCCTATAACAGCGTACAGGACAACAACTCGATAAAGGGATTGTTGCGCCGCGATCAGCCATTGTACTCCTACATCATAGTGCGCGTTTCCGATGACGAGCCGGATGATGGCCTACCGGGTGCCGTCGTGCAGGATGTGCGTCTGGTAATCAACGACGAGGTGAGGTCCGAGTTGCGGCCTGTTGTAATCCGTAAGCGAGCAAAAGCACGACCCCAGGTGGGGCGTATCCTGACTCTGACGGGACAGTTCATCGGGTCCGCTTATGACCACATCGATGGACCGGTGCGGTATTATCAGGGCAAAGAAATTCCACTATTCGCCGACTTCCTCTACCGAATTGAGCACGAAGCGGGTGCCGATGTGTCTAAATTCACCAATCTGCCCGTGCTGGTCGATGAGTTTCAACTGCAGGAAGCGGGTAGCATTCTGCGCGCCGACGGTGCCGATCAGCTGATATATCTGTTCGACATGCGTCAGGAGCCATTCGTAGAGTCGGTTGACGTGGAGGTCGTTGTGGGAAACGACTACAAGGTGGAATGGGCGGGCGTCTATCTGAACCAAAGCAATGCCACGGCCGCGCGCATCGAAGATCGGTTACGCAGCACTATCTACTATGATGGCTTGAGGGGCCGGGGGCGGGTCACGGATCTTTCGAACCTCGCCCGACGTCGATTCTCCGTGGGTGAGAACACCTCGATCTTCACCTACAGCGCCGATATGCAGCTGAATCTTCCGTGGATCGAGTTGAACGGCGAGATCGCGCGTTCGGCGATGTATGGACGTTACCCTGCTCACTATCAGCAGGATCGTCCCCTGCTCGATCAAGGGGACCGGTATCGTAATAATGGCGGAGCGTATTTCCTTAACGGCGTGCATAACTTCCGCCGTGGTCTCGTTGGCTTCGAGCTCTTTGCCATGAACCCGGATTTCACCACCAAGATGCCAACCTTTCTGAAAAAGGACTACGGCTACATCGCTAGCCGCAATTACGACCCGCTGGCCAGATTGGCCAACGACACGGTGATCTGGAGCTTGGTGCAGGACAACGAAGACGGGGACCGTTGGCCCGATATACTGGTGGGTAACGTCTTGGGGAGTCCGTTGGGGAGTTCGGATCAGGATGGCGTCTTTCCAGGCCAAGACCTCGATAACGATGGCATCATCGACACCGATCGGAATTTTAACGGAACACCTGATTACAATGAAACCTTTCTACTGTTCGAAGTGGAGCCCAGCGATTACGTGTACGGGCTCGATCGCAATAACAACAACGAACCGGATCATCGCGAAGATGACTGGGAGCCGGATTATCCGTACGATCCGGACCAACGCGGGTTCCATATGTTTGGTCAGCTGGACCTTTATTCGCAGTGGAAGCTGGGTGTAGGGAGTTATGCCGCGAAGGGATTGGCTAGTGGCGGCCACAGCCGTTCGGCGTATGCCTTGCTAACCTATCGCCGCACCTCTCTAGGACGTCTGAGACAGGTGTTTTTCGAGAACAATTTCCGCCGCGTGAAAGATGATATCGCCGACCCTTTCAACCAATACAGTCGTGCCGCCCGGTTGTCGACGGTTGATCCATATAATCAGGGATTCACTGGTGGCATTCAAAGCCTCGGGGGCGGCATCACCGAACGCCGAGACGACCTGGTTTACCAAGACAGCTACGTCAATGAGGTTTACGTGGAAGCAGACGTGCGACCGTCGTCGAACCTGCAACTGGTACAGAAGCTGCGTACCCGAATCAACTGGCAGCAGCCAGGTGTGACGTCCAGCGGGATTCTGCAACGGCAACGACGGCTCGACTCCTGGGTAACGGTTAGCCGCATACAATACACCTGGCGCTTGGGGAACCTAACGGTTATGCCGCAATACAAGCTCATGCATTTGCGACTGATCGACCGGAATGCCGATCGCATCGGCCCGGGCAATTACGCCAGTAGAGATCTGCAATCGGTGACCACCAAGGTTCCGATCCTACGGGTATCTTACCGCCTCTTGCCCCGAACCACCTTTCAGCTGGGCCTGCAGGGCGTCGGCCCCTTGCCATACCGCGTGAAGGACCGCGTGCGTGCGCACGAAAGTTTCAAACAGCGAACCCTGCTCGCTACCGTGACCAATCGCTCCAGATATTTCGGTTACGAGCTCTACACGATCATTGGCATGACCAAGGAACGGCGGCAATTCGATAGTCGTCAGCAGGGCTTCAACAACACCGACGGCTTGTTGTTCTTTGTACGCGGATTGGTAGGCTTTACGGAATATGGGCGAATGCTATAGGACGCCGACGCCGCCAGCAACGCACGATGTTCAAACACGGCTAACACAGATCCCAAACCCGAAGAAAGCTCTCGCTTAGGTGCTTGAGGACCAACGCTGAGGTATAGCGAATGTGCAACGTGAAAACTGCGCTTAGAGCAGGCGCCCAAACTCGGCGAACCCGAGTGCTGCACGAACGAACAACTGAAGGGAATTGCGGTCGCGGAAGCGCTGGGCGGGATCGTCGAAGATTAAACGATCCCGACTGAGACCGGCGATGGTAATTAAGTCGTATCCCAGGTATCGGGTCCGGTTGGTGGTAGTAAATACCAGGGTGCGCTGCTTTAGGCTATCCCGGGATTGTGTCCGGCTTTTGACCCGGTAAGGCAGCGGTCCCCATCCCTGCAGTCCCAATTGTATCGTTGTCTTCGGCATTACCGAATAACTCACTTTCAATATCGACACGATGCGATGTTCTGAGCGCAGGTCGCGGTCTATTTCGCTATCGCGCAGCCGCAAATAAAGAAACTTGAATTGGGGCACCACGCTCAGCTTCCCGAGTTCCTTGGTGTAATCGAGACGGCTCACATAGGCGGTGAAGTCCAACCGTCGGGAGCGCTGAAACTGTCTTGATTTCAACTGCCCTCCACGCTGCCAGTTGAAGCGCAGTCGCAGTTTCTGCACCAGACGCAAGCCCGAGAGCGGGTGGATATTCCCTTCGAAATAGGTTTCGCCCACCTCACTGTCCTGATAATGCAGCGGGTCGTCGCGTTTGCGTACGATACTGGCGTGGCCTCTTCCTCGAGTGTATTGGTTGTGGGCATCCGGGATATCATCTTGAACCCGACGCAAGTTGCTCTCGAAAAACAGCTGTTTGACACGACCCAAACCTGCCCAGTGATAAGTGAGAAGAGCATAGTCTGAGCGATTGCGGCCACCGTTCTTCAGGCCTCTGACGTTGTAGCGGCCAAGACCCAGCGACCAATTCAGCCCGAGGCCCAGCGAGCCGAAAAGGTGGTACCCCCGTTGATCCGCGTCGTAAGGATAATCCGCATCCCAGTCGTCTTCGCGGTGATCGGGTTCGTCGTTGTTGTTGCGATCAAGGCCGTAGACGTATTCATTCGGCTCTACATCGAAGAGCATGAAGGTTTCTTCGAAGTCGGGGATGCCGTTGAAGTTTTTGTCGGTTGCCACCAATCCATCCCCGTCCTCGTCCTGTCCGGGGAAAACGCCATCCGAGTCGGCGCTGCTGCCGCCGCTACCCAAGACATTGCCGACGAAAAAATCGGGCCAACGATCGCCGTCCTCGTTGTCCTGCACCAAACTCCAGATCACCGTATCGTTGGTCATCAGAGCCAGCGGATCACGTCCGCGGCTAGTTATATAGCCGAAGTCCTTCTTGATATAGGTGGGCATGTCGGTGGCGAAGGAAGAATCCATGGTGAACCCCTCGAAACCGACAATGCCACGTTCAAACCGTCGTATACCATTGAAGAAGTAGGCGCCGCCGCGGCGTTTGAATCGCGGACCCTCGTTTACCAGTGAGCGGTCTGCGAAGTGAGCGGGATAGCGAGAATAAAGGGCCGAGCGAGCATACTCGGCGTTGATATCGATCCACGGCAAGGCCAGCTTCAGATCGGCACTGTAGGTGAAGATCGCCGTGTTCTCAGCAATCTGGAATCTGCGTCGAACAACGTTGGTCATATCTTCCACTCGACCCTTGGCGCGTAGAGCCGGGCGGTAGAACGTGCTGCGGAATCTATCCTCATACCGCTCGGCCGTGTCGTTTCCCTTGTTCAAGTAGATCCCAGCCCACTCTACGAAGTAATCGTTGCCCAACACCGCTTCCACGGCCACTGACTCTATGTACGGTTCGTTGCGCAGATCGAAGAGGAACACGTATTGGGTGTTGTCCTCGGCGTTGAGAACACCTCCCGGCGGTACCAATGGAAATTCCGCCAACATCCCTTCCACGCGAACTAGATTGGAAACATCGACACCTGCGTCATGGTCCAACCGGTAAAGGAAATCGGCATAGAGTGGTAGCTCCTGATTCCGGTAATAAGTGGAGGGTCCCTCTATGCGGGTGTAGGCCGAGGCGATGAACTGCCCGGTCAAGGGAAGGGTGCGCCCAGCCTGTGGCCGTGTCCCCCGGCGGGTGCGGAAAATGTGCGGTTGCAGATCCGATCTTGGATCACCGTTGATCACCAAGCCCACGTTTTGCACGGTCGCCCCGGACTTGCCGTCATCGGGTGCGTCGTCGGAGACCCGGACCGCTATGAACGAGTATGATGGCTGGTCCCGGCGTAGGCGCCCTCTGATCGAGTTGTCGGTCTCGACGCTGTTGTAGGAATGCAGGTTGGCGCCGTTGACACCGAGCGAAAGTAGACCCACATCCAGCTGGGCGCGGCTGCCCAGCAACATGGTGGAGTGATCAACGTCAACTTCTCCTACGTCGGCGTTGTATGAGGTTTCACGATTGGGTCGTGCGATGCGGGACCCGATTCCGGTGAGTTTCACATGGGGTGTCGAGAAGTCCATGCGCAACCCGTAAAGATCGGTCTTGGACAGCGTTAACGGAGACAGACGGGCAATGAGCCCGTCGCCAACGATTATGTGGTAACCCCATGAACCGTATCCATCACTGGCCACCGCAACATTGGTGAAAAGCGGTCGCCAGGCGGGCCAATCTTTGAACAACGCACTGCCGAAACGCTGCTCCGGTTGTCGCCGTTCCTCCCAAGTGTAAAGATCGTAGCCCGTGGTAACGTGATTACCCATCAGATCGAAGAAGGCCCGCGGCCGTTCGACACCCTCGGCAATACCGATCTGCGGGCCGACGACGCGAGCTTTCCAAATGTGGTCTGGATAATTCTCATAGAGGTCGATGGCGTAATTCTTGTACTCAGGGCGGGGGTAGCGGAGAGCCAGGCGAACGTTCGTGTTCTCAGATGGAAAAAACGCAGTATCTACCGTTGAAAAAGAGGGACCGGTCGGCAACAGCGCCGAAAAAATGAACAAGCGAGCGATTCGCAATCGCCGGCTCGGTACAACGTCTATTGCCAAAGGCCTCCAGCGATCAGTGTTCGAACAGGGGTTCCAACGATCTACCATCACCGTTCAACGCATGGCAACGGGAATGAAAGCACGGGAGAGATACAGCGCTGAAGTCACGCAAGTGTTATGGCCCAGCCGCTGTTTATCGATTCATGGATTGCATCAATGGTCCTCATGTTTCCGATGCTGACCTCGGGTGGAATGCGGTGGGGAATGCTTCCGTCTATACAATCGCAAAGGTGTTCCAGCTGCAGCAGGAAGGGATCTTGAGGCTGAAACTCGAAACGCTCAGAGCTGTCCTGCGTTCGCAGATGCAGGCCGGTCTGCTGGCTTTCGTTGTTGAACGCGGGATCGATCCGCATCTCGCCCTGTTCACCCAAGATCTCCACATACTGGGAGGGGAACTGTCGCCAGCTGAAGGTTAACTGGGCGACGATGTCTTCTGGGAAGTCTAGGACCGCAGACACATGAAACTCGACTTCGTCGCCACAGAAAGCGGTTGCATAAACTCGTGCCGGATCCGCTCCGGTAAGACCGCGCGCGTGATGCAGTACGTAACACCCCAAGTCGTACACGATACCACCTCCCTTGGCCCGGTTATACCGCCAGCTTGCTGCCGGTGTGCAGTGCTGGAGCGGTCGGGCACTGGTGAAGACGGCCCTGATACCGGTGAGCTGGCCGATGGCGCCGTCATCAAGCAGGGATTTTGCCTTGAGGTGCACAGGATGGTGCAGGGACTTAAGCGCCTCGACCAGCAGGACGTCGTGGGCAGCTGCTGTCTCGAACATGGTGCGGCTTTCCGTTTCCGTCTGACTGATCGGTTTTTCGCACAGAATTGCCCTTACCGAGCCCGACCGCGAAATCTGATTGCTTGCCGGCGCATGTTGAGGTCCCCAAGTGCAGACGATCGCAATGTCCAGATCCTCTACCTGCAGCATCTCTCCCAGGTCCGAATAGCCGCACTTCAGCTCGAACTCGCCGAGAAAACTATCAACGGCTTCCGGCGATACGTCGCACGCAGCGACCAGGGTGGTTCGCGGTGAATCCAATACGGCGCGGGCGTGCACGCGGGAGATGCCGCCGAGTCCGACAATACCTACTCGATACATGAGAGCCCCTTGTTCCCACGAGCCGGCGCTTTACTTGGCGGCGCATAGGAATGCTGGTTTGACGGTCTCACAGCAGGGTTTTCTACAGTGATCATGCTTTCCAATTGTCGAATGGGTTCTTGCCGTTGGGAAGGGGTAGGGTCACGCGGGTTCCGGAAATGTGGGCAGCATGAGCCATCATCGCCATCTCGGTGTATAGCAGGCTGTTTTCGCCCTGGACGAGCTCGAATTCGGGCGTTTCTCCCTTGATCATGGCGACCATGGAGCGGGCCATGCGATGGTGCGCACGCACCCATTTGTGGTCATTGGGAGGTGGATCGGAAGGGATGACCTCCCAGCGATCGTCCCCGAAAGGTGGTGGGCTGGCTCCCGGGTGATAGAATATGTCTGGCGTGTTGGACATCGGTCCGGGCAGGGAGAGGGAACCTTCCGTTCCGTAGATGTCTATTCGGTAAGGCGTTTCTTTGCTGTCGCCTTCGTAGGATTCAAAATCAGCCGCGAAACCGTTGTCGAAGGCGTAATACGCCTTGATGCCGTTTCCCGCTACCAAACCCATGCCTTCGATGCCTTCGAAAAGATCTGCGGGGGTTACGCTGCGCCCGTCTTTGGTTATGTGGGTCTGGCACCAGAGCGGCGGGCCGGCTATCTGCCAGAGAAAATCGAAGAAATGCGGGTAAAGATCGAGAAAGTACTGGTTGCCTCCCTTGGCGTAGCCGTTCATACCATGGATTCGAGCCAGACGAGGTTCGCCGATCTTGCCGGATCGAATCAACGGAATAGCGGTGTGTTGAATGGGAGGGTGACCGCGCCACGGATGGGCGACCACAAAGAGGCTGCGGTTTTGCTGGCACGCTTCGATCATGCGGACCACTTCGTCGGGGGTCGCTGCCGCTGGCTTTTCCAGGTAGATGTGGATCCCCCGCGCGGCGACTTCGATCACGATCTCGCAATGATCGCCGATCTCACGAGTAGCGACGACCGCGATTTCCGGTTGTTCTCGATCGAGCATTTCCCGGTAATCGGCATAACCGGTTTGGGCTCCGGTGCGCTCCATGGCTGCGGCGCGTCCCTCTTCATCTGGATCGGCCAACGCCACTACCTCGGTTTCTTCTACACCATCGAACGCATGGTCGAGAAAATGGCCGTAGTTGCCGCGGCCGGTGTGGCCGATGATTGCTACTCTATACATAGATCATTGAAAACCTCAAACCCGGTGTGCGAAAAACCTATCTTGTGCTGGTCTCAGGGTCAAACAGCTTTGGCGCTACCTAAAGAAATTCCCGCCGCCACTTCCCGTTTCATATACTTGGGGCGCCAACATCCTTTATTACCATGCTCATCTCACGGTTTTGACATTGTCGACGTTACCCAACGAACCAGTTCAGGAAGCTGACGCAGCTGCCACGATTGAAGAGCTGGCACCAACCGTAACCTGGCGCGCGGTTCTTCTGGGCGTGGCTTCGTTTGCTGCAGTGGTGCATCTCCTACACCTCTCGGTGAGCTCGCAGCTGCCTTTGATGGTGCTAATCTCCTTCGTTTTCTGGCTGTTCACAAATGGAATCTTGCGAGCGTTTGTACCACGCTTCGCCCTCAGCAGGGGAGAGCTACTTACCATCTTCATAGCAGGTTGGTCGGTGGGCACCATTCCTTCTAATGGTTGGATGTGGGACCTGGTCAAGCTGGCGGCGATCCCGACCCACGTTGCTAGTCCGGAAAATCTATGGGTGGAAACCATCTTCGACATTCTTCCCTGGCAGGTATTTGCCAGCACCGAGCAACGGGTCATCGATGGCTTCTGGTATGGCCTGGATCGGGACTACACCGTGCCCTGGGATGGCTGGATGGAAACCGTTGGCCAGTGGATGGCAGTGTCTCTGGGCATGGTAGTGCTGGGATATTGCATCTTCGTGCTCTTTCATCGCCAATGGGTCGACATGGAGAAGCTCACCTACCCGTTGGCGCAAATGCCTCTCGATCTCACGGCAGGATGCGATGGACCTGGCAGGTTACCTCGACTGTTCAAGTCGCGATTGTTCTGGGTGGGAGTGGCTTTGGTTTTTGTTCCGGCTGCTTACGATGCGATCACCTACTTCATGTCCGGCCTACCGATGATCAAGATCTTTTTCGACCAGTACCAGATAAATCTTGGTCCGCATGTCTCCCGTGGTTTGGTGTTTCGTCTTCTTCCACTAGTGCTTGCCGTCGCGTATCTGTGCCCGTTGGATATCCTGGCCAGCCTGATTGTGTTTTACTTGCTGACCTTGCCCAAGGAATGGGCAATGAACCGCACGGGATTTGAGGTGGGGACCGAAGGCAATCAGCTAGGTGCACTCGACATAATGTACATGGAGAGTCACGGTGCCTTCATTTTTATCGCCATATGGTCGGTGTGGTTGGCCCGGAGGCATCTGCGTAAAGTGTGGCGACAAGTCTATAACGGCAGGGGAGACCGATTCGAGGTCAGGCGGTATCGCTGGGCTCTGTTCGGTCTGGCGATCTCCACGGTCTATGTGACCGGGTGGATCATGGCGTTGGGCGCGAGCCTGCCGTTGGCGTTTGGGCTGCTTATGCTACTCGTTTCGGTGAATTTCGTTACGGTGAAGTTGATGGCAGCAACCGGCTTCGCCTATCTCATTCCCAACGCGATTCACATCAAAGGTGAGTCGTTCGTCATCAACCTTGTGGGTACGAAATTCTTGTCACCACGCTCGATCGTGGGCTTTGGGATGTTCACCAGCAATGTCTTCTTCGGGTCCGGGGGGCGCATACCATGCTGGCCGGCGATTGTTCACCAGTTGCGGATCTTTTCCATTGAAAGGCAGCCGGTGTGGGTCACGGCGACGATCCTGTTCAGCTTCGCCGTCGGGTTTCTGGCTATCGCCGGGACCACCATAAATGAGGCGTATGGTATGATGATTCACGGACTCAGCGGCAACCAGGTGGCACTGGACACCATGGTTCGCCTTATCAACACGCCGACGGTCGGGTCGACGGCCAAGTGGATCGTGTGGTTTACTGGATTCATAGAGGCGGCCGGTGTAGCATGGCTGCGAACCCGTTTTCACTGGTTCCCGCTGCATCCGGTCGGTTTGGCTTTTCAGTACACGATTGGAACGCGGATCTACTGGTTCAGCTTGCTGGTGGTATGGATAGCGAAGTTCACCCTGCTGCGATTTGGCGGCGTACGCCGATATGTGGCTGCAAAGCCGTTGTTCTACGGAATGCTGGTGGGATACGTGCTGGGGATCATCGTCGCCAGAGGTGTCGACCGCATCTGGTTCCCAGCCGTGTCGCACTGGTTACACCGTTGGTGATGGAACGTAGACGCACACCTCGGTTGCGTGTTGATTTCCAGCCATAGATTTCACTTTCTTGATTTACCCGACGGTTATTCTATTTTCGCGACGGAGCCTGTCGTTCGACAGGGAAAACGCGAGGAGCTATTGTGACAGACCGACTGAACGTGGCCGCCATCGGCTGCGGCGGCATAAGTGGAGCCCACCTGCCGCGGGTGCACGAATTATCCTCCATGCACCTGGTTGCCACGATGGATACCTCCGATGTGGCCGCACATCGCCGCGCTCAAGAATACGACGCCTCCTACCACACCACCGAATTGGACCGCGTCCTCGAGGATGACTCCGTCGACGCAGTATTGATCTTCTCGAGCCACGACACCCACGCCGAGATTGCGATAAAGGCCTGCGCCGCCGGCAAACACATCTACGCCGAGAAACCGTTGGCCATCACCCTCGAAGAAGCACGGAGTTTACAGCAGGCGGTTCACGAGTCGGGCGTCAAGCTCATGGGTGGTTGGTGGTTCAAACATTCGCCCATCACCAAACGCCTGCGAGAGGTTATCCGGCAACCGTATTTTGTGCTGTTCCTGTGCCGACTCTCGAGCACTCGTTACGAGAACGCCACGCCCAACGATCCAGACGGACCGCTGGGACGCAACGGTGTGCTCGATGCGGCGGGCTACAATCTTCATTGGATCTGGCACGTCATGCGTTCGCAACCGGTGGAAATCAATGCCATGGGCTACGGCGGTAAACCGAGCAACACTGGCACCATCAACATTCGTTTCGCCAACGGTGGGATGGCCACCTCGATTTACGGCGTTGTCGGTCAGGGTGGTTACCTGCCAAAACATTATGCCGAGGTAATGGCCGGGCCAGTCAGTGCCGCGACCGTGAGGTTCGGTAACCTGATTTTCCAGGGAACAGACGAACCGGGTATCGAGGAGAATTCGTATCACAACGGCTTCGACGAAGAGATGGAGATGTTCGCGAACCACTGCCTCAACGGCGGACCCAGCCCGATGGATGTGTGGGAGGCCAGCATACCAACCTTAATCGTGGAAAAAGCGATCGACGCGATGCAAAACAATCGACCGGCGCAGATCGATCTGAGCGCTGATTTCTATTTGCCTGATGGAAAGCTGCCGGCAAGCCTCGAACAATTTGGAGATAACATCAAATGAGACTGCCGTTGAAGGTCGGATTCGTGGGTAAGCGCGGTGAAGGGGCCTTGCAGTGTTTTCGAGCGATGCCGGAGACAGAGGTTGCGGCGTTTTGCACGCGCCACGAAGAGACCGTCAGGCCGATCGTCGATCGGTACGGCATCCCCCAGGCTTATACACGTTATGAGGATCTGCTGGCCAGCGACGTGGACATCATCTTCGTCGGATCACCGCTTCCAGATCACGTACCACACACAGTGGCCGCACTGGAAGCCGGGAAGCATGTGCTGTGCGAAATTCCTGCGGCCACAACGATTGAGGAGTGTTGGGAACTGCTGGAAGCGGTGCGGAAATTCAATCGCACCTACATGCTTGCCGAAAACTATGTCTATATGCGCGAGCATGTCCTGGTTCGTGAGTTGGCGCGCAAAGGCTTCTTTGGCGAGGTCCACTATAGCGAGGGCGAATACGTCCACGACATGAAACATCACCTCTACGACAAGGATGGCAATCCTTCCTGGCACCATCGCTGGCTGGCGTCGAAGAAGGGGACCACCTATGCGACCCACGCGCTGGGCCCAGTGCTAAATTGGTTTGGCGAACGCGTGGCAACAGTTTCCTGTTTCGGTTCTGGACAGCGCAGCATGCCGGAGTTGGTGAACGATGACAGTAATCTTCTTATTTGCCAAACGCCCAGCGGAAAATTGATCAAAATCCGCAACGACGTGCTCTCCACCGGGCCGGTTCGCAAGTACTTCGGCCTGCAGGGCACTAAAGGGGTTTACGAAGGAAACCGTCGGACCATTTGGGCGGGGGATGGTAGCGTCAAACACAAAAACCACGGCGAGGGCGAAGGTGTCGTCGACGAATTCCACCAGGTCTGGTTTGCTGATGTGCACGGCGACCCGCCCCGCTTCCATCCGCTCATGGATTTCGAAGAGCACCTGCCGGAACCGATGCTCAATCCGCCACGTGAGGGAATCCATGTCGGTCACGCAGGGGGCGATTATTGGCAGGCTCGCGCCTTTGTGGATGCCATTATCAACAACACAACGCCCTCCCTCGACATCTACACCGGTCTAGAGATGACGGCGCCAGGTATCTGTGGTGGCATCTCGTTGGACAAGGGGGGCGTTTCGGTAGACGTACCGAATTTCCGCAAATAGTAGAACGTCTCGGCCCGCGGTGATCGAAAACCCGCTAGCTTAACGAGCCTATATCGTTACGCCGGCAATCCGCGTGCAGGAAAATGCAGTGGGATAGGAAAAGGGCGCTCAGCCGGTAAACTCGAAAGCCCACAAGGTGCCGCGGGTGATCTCTAGACGGGCTCTGAACTTCCCGCTTTCGGGGAGCGAGGTTTTCCCCTTCCAGCGCACGACGGCGTGTTGTTGGTCGCCCACAATCGGTTCGCAGTCGTCGAATCCGTATCCGGCAATTGTTTCTTCCTGTTCATCAACAAGCTCTACGCGGATGCGGCCATCGTGAGCGGTGACGACGTTCACAGCCATTCCAGATACGACCGTCGTGGCCACATCCGAACGGGGGGTCGGAGTTAGCTCCATTGTCTCCAACAGTGGTGCTTGGAATCCGAGCAAGCGGTTGGTCGGCCATGAAATAAAACCGATTTTTGACTGGCCTCGTTCTCGCATCATGGCGGTGCGCTGAGGGTCTGGGTTCCAGGAGCTGTCCAAGTAGGCGCCGTGTCGGTGTGATGAGCCGGTGATGTAGATCCGATTCTCATCTCCTACTTCCAATGGAAAAGCCGCGGTGCACAAACCATGCTCAGCCCACTCTGGCATGTCGGCAGCGCAGAGCCAAGCGGCTCTCCCAGGGAAATGCTGCCACTTGCCTCGGTGCCCGATCTGGTATATCAAGCTCAGGTCGACACGCCCGAAGATGCCGTACTGAATGTTACCGCTACTTAGTGGGAGTTGGTGACGGAAGTGCCAGAGAAAGCCAATGGTGGCGCCCGGAGTGGGGAAAAGACCGACGCCGTAATAATCGGCGCTGTTGAAGCCGTTGGCCACCGCAACCACGTCGTCGAACTCGTCGGGAACCAAGGCCGACTCAGGCTCGGTAAACGATTCGCGGGTCCAGCGGGAAGTCCAGTGCACGCGTCTCGGGATCCCGCGGATCCATTGGATCCGTTTGGAAACCACCAGCGCACTTTCGGTAAACGGATTCCAGACCGAGGTGATGACGTCGTGTCCCTCATAAAGAGGCTCGTCCGAATCAAGTGTCCAGTGGATGCCGTCGGCGGAATGAGCGGTATAATATCCTCTTCGTTTGACCGCATCACCTAGGGCAGGATCCGGTTTGCTCCACCCGAAGGCTCGATACCGCATCGCCGCTGGCGCCCCAGCATCCATGAATACGGACGGGCACGAAAACGGGAGATCGGTGATATGGTTCTGCTTCGATCCACAGATCTCCAACGCGCCATAGCTAGGTCGCCGCCAAGTGAGGCCGTTGTCACTCTCGACGCATCCGACACAGAAGCTTTGCGGTGCACCTCCCCAGTCTGCAGGCACTGCCTGATACCACATGCGATAGTGTCCGCTGTCGTGCAAGACGGAGCCATAAATTGAGGTGCTTACTCGGTCGGCGTCAGATGCCGGTTCGAGAACAGGTTCGGGAAACACCGTCGGGCGGTATTGCACGACTTGCATACCTGGTGTCACCCACGAAATCTGCGGGTGGCCCTCACAAGCCAGTTGCATTGACTCTGTCCTTCTTCATTCTTCCATGTCCCCCGCGCAATGACTCCTCGGGCTCGCGACAGCATTTTGCGCTCAATCGCCGAACTCCGTGAGATAGGCGTCCCTGGCCGCTTCTGCTCCACCCTCGACGACGCCTACCCGTCCCCGGCGTCGAGCGCGTTCGCCGGCATCAATATCGCCGAAAAACGGATTGGCGTGGATGCAGCCATACGATGGCATCACGTTGGACTGGAGGTACTGTACCTGTTCCCAGGCAGTCCAGACAGTTCGCGAACCGTCCAGCGACGTCACACATATGAACCCGCAATCCGGTGGCGTCTCGGAGAAACGCCACTTAGCATTCTCTCGGTAGGGATCGCGGTGGCGCAGAGGAGCATCATA
Source organism: uncultured Gemmatimonadaceae bacterium (assembly GCA_964401715.1). GTDB lineage: Bacteria > Latescibacterota > UBA2968 > UBA8231 > UBA8231 > CAYNZV01. The sequence goes on from CAYNZV010000011.1 coordinate 33,157, forward strand.
ACCGGGAAGCATGGCGAAGAGAAACCAGGGTTTGCCTTTCCCGATTTTATTGATCTCATCTACACGGACGAGCTTGTTGTCTATAACACAGTAGGTGCGCTCCCACCCTAGATCGAGAAAAGAAACAGCCAGGGTCAATTGCAGGCAGACGCACGCCTGAACCTCCCCCCATGCTTTGGAGGTGAGGTTGCCGATCTCCATGTCCAACGCGAAGCCAGTTTCCTCGGCGCGGATGCAGGTGGACAGCGATAGGAGATCGGGCAAGGTGAGCTCGTAGCTCAACAATCCCTCCTCTTCAACCCAGACCACGGGATGGTCGGGATCGTGAGCGAACGGCAACATCTCGCCGCGGTCGCCAACTTCAACGATTTCGGGCAACCAAAGATGGGCTAGATCGGTGTGCTCCGGGGTCAAGTCGATTATGGCCTGCGACGGCCGTGTGTGCATTCGCAAAGTTTCTGGCATCGTTATTGGTCTCAGCTATGGTGTTGGGATGTCTGGATGGCGTGCTTACACTACCACCCGAAGAAAAATGTTGCAACCCCGGCCGGTTGCTTAACAGAAGGAAGGGGATAATGTTGAGATTCGGTATATTGGGTGCCCATCACGGACATCGCGGCGCTCATGTCAAGGTGGCATCCGAGAAGCCCGACAGGTTCGAGATAGTCGGTTTCTACGAGCCGGACCGGGAATATGTGGATCGGAACCTGCGCGAGTGGTCAGAAGAGTTCGGAATCGAGACACGGGCGTTTGATTCCGCCGAAGCTCTGTTGGAGAGCGACGTCGAGGCGATCGTAGTCGAGGGTATGGTCAGTCAGAACATCGCCTACGCACGGCAAGCGCTGGAGGCGGGCAAACATGTGCTGCTGGAAAAACCGGCGGGAGGACGTTTGGACGAGTTCGCTGAGATACAGGAGATTGCCCGAAAGAACGATCTTGTATTGAACCTGGCCTATCTATTTCGTTTCCATCCCGATCAACGGGAACTGTTACGCCTGGTGCGTGCCGGTGCTCTCGGAGACCTGTTCTATTTTCGCGCTCACATGTCGAAGCCGTGGGCATGGCATCGTAGGCTGGAGAAGGAGTTCAGCATGTTCAAGGGGGGTGTCTACTTCGAAATGGCCGGCCATTACCTAGATCTGATGGTAGCTCTTCTCGGTGAGCCCCAACGCGTGACTCCTCACCTTGCCGCTCAATACGGCGACCGACTACACGTGGACAACGCCGTGGTGGTGCACGAATACGAGCGCTGTCTTGCCACGGTAGACACCGCCACCATGCATGTTATTGTTAATGACACGCGCAGATTGGAGGTGTATGGCACCAAAGGGTCAGCCATCAACATGCCCTACGGCGAAGGAAAGTTGGACCTCTTTCTCGAAGAGCCGTTCGAGCAGTTCCATATTGGGTGGAACCGCTTGGAACAGGAAGAGACGCCCGAGCACCCAACTATGCTCGATGAGTTGGCCGTATGCATCCGACGCGAACGCGAGCCGGAGTTTTCGTTTGAGCACGACCTGACCGTCCACAAGGTTCTGCTCGCAGGATGCGGCGCCCCTGATGGCAATGCCATTCGCAGCTAGTTTGGGCGATATCGCGGCCGCGGTACCGAAAGATAATAAATGAGATCACCATACCAGTTGTGCATTTTCGTCACGATGGTGGCGATGTCGTCAATGATGGCGGGTTTGATCTCCTCGTGGTGAACCGGGACGAGGAAGCTTACCTGCTGCGCAACTCAATCAATAATCGGGTAAATTGGATTTCTTCCAGAGTCTTGAATCAACACGGGAGTGATGCGGTAGAAGCGGTATTGAAGGCAAAGGTTGGCGCCGCGGCCAAGAGACGGGAACTGCGGATGACCTACAGCTTCCTGGCTGCCAATGATCCGCGCATTCATCTGGGATTGGGCGACGCCGAGCGTGTAACCGAGGGTGCAGTTCGTTGGCTAAATGGGGGTATTGAACTGTTCAGGGATTTCGATTCGGGTCAGGAGGTCACGCTGCGACGGGGCAACGGAGAATGACGGCACGTGAACTGCCGGGCTGCTCGGCGAAAGAAATGATCAATTCTGTGTTTTCACGGATGGTTCCTCCGGCAGCTGCAACGGAAACGTGGTGAAATATTTCATCAGAGACGATAGAGATCTGGCGAGCATTGCCCGCTCTGCGGGAAGAAGGGTTGCGGGCGAAGGGGAAAGCTGTGGGCTACCACGCCGAGCGTTGGCGAAGATGCCACGCCAATGGGCAACGGTTTTGTTGCATATCTCACCAGGGACATATCCCTCGACGGCATAGTAGGGAGCCAGATCCGTGTCGATGCGCTCCTCGGCTTGGTCGTCTTTGCGCTCGAGTGCTTTGAAAATAGCGACAACCGGCTCGATGATGTGGGCGGCGATCATCAACAATCTGCAGCCGGCGCGGTAGACCGCCCCCCAGTTAGGGGCACTCATCAGACGTACCACCGTATCGCCACTCGTCGCGTTTATATCCGCGGCCTGCTGGACGAAGCGGGGCCCCTCTACCTTCACGTAGCGAATGTTCGGTACCTCCCGTAGTAGGCGGTCGATGATTTCACTGCTGAAAATCTTCGAGGCCGGCCCGCCAAACGCGGTATGTATCATGACCGGCACCTCGACGCTACGGGAAACCTGTTCTATGCAGCGGACGGCATCCACCTCAACGGTAATCCAGGGAGGAGGGATGATAGCGATCATATCGGCACTCATTTCCTGCGCTTTCGAAGCGGCGTTCGCCACGTCATAGATGCCGACGCCGCCCACTGCCGGACAAACTGGAACCGAGCCGTCGGATTCCTCCAGGGAGATCTCTATGCAGCGCTCGCGGTCCTCCGCCGGCAGACAATAGGTCTTCACTTCCTTGCATTCCGGGGATGAGCAGAACCGTTCCGGCATCGATCACATGCCGCACCTGAAGGCGGTAGGAGACCTCGTCGAGGCGATTCTCATCCTTGAACGGAGTTTTGAGCAGGGTGGCTACCCCGCGCGGTGCCCGCTGGGGATCGAGCAGTTCAGAAGATCGGGACACGGTCCAGGATCCTTTCTCAAAGCGCGAAGAAGCTACCGGCGATGTAACGACTACCGCCGAACTTATTGCCGTCGTTTTCCATGTAGTAGTAGGCGGTGAAGATGCGGTCGTCGTCCAGCTGGGTCGCCACTGGATAACCAATGTCCCAGTCGCTCGCATCTGCCCGAATTACCGACTCGGCTGACCAGGTTGCTCCCTGATCTTCACTGAGGATCAAGCCCATGCCGAAGGGACGCTTGCGGCGGGCGAATATGACTGCGATGCGGCCGTCCGCCAGTTGGAGGGGCCAGGGGGACCGGTAGAAGGGACCGGCGATTGATTCTTTCCAAACCTGATCTAGAGGCAGTTTTGTCCACGGCGATTCGCCCCACCTCACGATCGGTTTGGGCGTACTCCAGCTGAAGCCGCCGTCGTCGGAGTAGTTCATCTCCAGAGTTTGGCAGCGCGTACCGGCCAGGTGTACCATGTAACACTGCAACCGTCCGCTGGGTAAGCGCAGCAGGCGCTGGTAGGCATATCGTCCGAAGCGCTGATTCTCGTCGCGCGCTACGATGGTGATGTAGTGCCATGCAAGTCCGTTGCTATCGGTGACGTAGAAAGCAAGCGTGCTCTGGTCCAGATCGGCTACAACTGCTTGTGTCCTATCTGGAAACTGAACGGGCGGGTACCCATCAACCAGCACCGAACTGAAACCGGGAGGGGTTGAAAACCGGGTCGGTACCTTCTCCCAAATGTGGCCCCGATCCGCCGACCGAAAAGCAAAGGTCTCGATGTTTTCGTTCCCTTGGGAATCAAGCCCCCCGGTCTTCGAACGTTTGAAGAAAACGATCGCATCTGGACTGCTCAGGTCGATTTCTTCGCGTTCGATACTGGGTTTGGTTGCCTGGTCGTGGATCTTCTTCTTCTTTTTGTCGGACCAGGCGTTGTCCCAGATTACCTGGCTGTCATTCTGCTTCCAGGTCGCGCCATGGTCGAAGGAACGCTGCAGCAGGACCGCACCGTCGAGAAAGTAGCTTCCGTGTGACACATCTTCGGCGTC
>CAYNZV010000011.1:37342-54092 GCA_964401715.1 uncultured Gemmatimonadaceae bacterium
TAGTAGGGGATCGAGCTTGTAGCGTTGAAAGGGTTGGGATAACTGGGGTAAAGGGTCAACACGTCAGGCAGCGCCTGGCCGGAGGCGGTCAACGATAGTGGCGACTGCGGGTAAGCCACACTCAGCTGTCGATTGCCTTGCAGGTCGGTGCGCACGCTCTCCCTGCCGTCCGGCCACCTCACGCGCAAGGTGTCGATGCGGGTCTCGCCACCCAAGCCGAAATGGATCTCGGGTGGTCCCTGGCTACCGTATCCATACCCGGTTTGCAGCTCCGCGTATTGACGGCCCTGGGAGGTCACTAGCTCGATCGATGCTCCCACCCCGTCGGGATTGCCGCCGATACCGACGAGATTCAGATTTAACCAACGGCTCGATTCGAGATCGTTGCGATACAGCCGGCTTCCCACAACGTCGGCGACCAACAGATCCTGGTCGCCATCGGTGTCGAAATCGGCAACACTGAGGCCGCGTCCCGCAGATTCAGTCGCCAATCCTGCGAAACTTCCCATCGGTCGCCATTCGGAGTTGTGGTTCTCGAAGAGCTGGTCACCACCACTGTTCAGGTTGACCCCGGTGGTGACTATGTCCAGATCCCCGTCGTTGTCGACATCCACGAACGCCGCACCGCCACAAGATTCTCCTATCGAGGCCGATTGGATCCAGCTGAATGCGGTGCCGGCGACGTTTTGGAACAATCTATTGCCCGATGTTTCGCCAGTAGTGAAGAGATCGACAAACCCATCGCCGTCGTAGTCGCCAAAAATGCCGGCCACATCATCGTGAGAGAACTGGATACCAAAGTCTTCACTCACATCCTCGAAGTAGCCCGTGTTATTCCTATACAGGCGACTGGGTCCCGATCGATTGGCCAGCAAGATGTCCGCGTCTCCGTCCCGGTCGAAATCGCCGAACGACAACCCGCGACCGTCTCCTTCATCGTCCAACCCGACAGCCGATGAAGAATCCACAAACCAGTTGCCGTTGTTGCGAAACAGCCGATTCCGATCCGGTGCGGCATTTACCAGAAACAGATCCAGATCTCCATCGCTATCCGCATCCCAGAACGCAGCGCTGCGTCCGGCGCCATCATCTCCCAATGTCGCTCCGTTTGCCGCCACGAATTGGTCCGTTACGTCCGTGAACACGGAATGTTGGTTGCGTAGCAACCGATTGGTCTGCCCTTGACGCACCAGATAAAGATCGAGATCACCGTCACCATCGAAATCACCGACGGCGAAACCTCTCCCCAGTCCGCTATCCGCCAAGCCGACCTCTTCGCCAAAGCTGTGGAATTCGTGTCCGTCGTTGCGAAAGAACTGATCTTCATAACCTTGTCGTGTTAGCAGAAAGTCCAGATCTCCGTCATCATCGGCGTCGAAAAAGCCAGCACCGTTGCTGTATGCCAGATTGTCGCCCAAGTCCATTGCGGCGAAACGCACGGGCACCGACACCAGATTGAGGGCAAGCGGCTCTAGAAAGACCGCCGACGTTCCAAGAGAGGAAGACAAACCGAATTCCAGCTGATACGATCCGGACTCCAGCGACGGTGACGTTGGAAAGGCGATCCTACGCTCACTAAATGGCGCCAACGGTGGTTGCTGTATCAGTTGTGAAGTGACGACGTGGTTTTGACTCAGTACTCGGTACTCAACGCTGAATGGCTCGGACACGCCATTACCACTGTTGACCACCGTCAGTTCTGGAGTCAGGGTCCCCGCCGGCCGAGCTTCTCCCGGAGCCAGCTCCGATTGAATATGCAAACGGGGCTCGAGTACGATAGCCCGCGAATCATCGAGGAAGGCGATCTGCTCCTCGAGCAAACCTCGACGACTTTCGACCGTCATTTTGGGAAGATCGAGGCCGATGAACGCCGAACGAAAGACACCGGCGTCCCGACGCACGGCGCCGACGCGACCGTTGATGTCTACGAGGACCGGTTCCGTTCCGTTCATCGGAACTACGGAAACGAACGGAATTCTGCCGTTTTGCCCTCGGCCTTCAAAAGTTTCAAACTTGCCGAGACCGGCCCTGTAAATTTCCGTCCCGATTCCCAGAATCTCCTGTTTGAATTGGCCACCGGTTGGGGGATGGGCGACACTCAACGTGGCCACCAAAATGTTGCCGCCCCGCAACGCATGATTCCGAATGATGCCCTGCTCCTGCTCCGATACCATCGAACTCAGCCAGATCACGAACCGACCTTCGCCACGGTAATGGTCCATTAGTGCGTCGTAGAATATCGGATCGCTCAACTCAGCACGCCGATCCAGAAGATTGGCCTTTAAGCCCCGGCTTTCCAGAATCGATATGACGTCTTTGACGGTTGCAGCCCCGTTCATAAGCTTGTCGACGATCAATACCTGATTCCACTCTTTGAAGTTGACACTTCCCACATGCAATGATCGTGAACCAAGAACCTCTCGGCCGTCGGCTTTTTGCAGACGGCTGACCAGTCTGAAGCTACCCGTCACCTCCGGCGTCCATCTGGTCGCGAATACGTGCTCGGTTCGATTCATTTGAGAACTCCTATCAAGCGGGAGTCCCAGGGAGTGGGCGAGACGTGAACCATACACCACCAGTTCCGCCGATGCCACGTCGGTGCTCGTCGTCAACTCGATCGGTGCTTCGATACCCTTCAGCAATACAGCAGTGTCATCCAGTACGTTATTGCCCGGCAATGTGAGTTCTGCTTCTTGACTAAGGTTCCGTTGTAGCAGCGGTATGACATGGCTCAGAATCTCCTCAAAGTTCAAGAGATTAATCAGATCGAACGCGTAGTATATCGCCCGATAGGCCTCATGGGTCACATGTATACCCGCGATCTCTCCTTGATTGCTGATGATGAGCGGAGCGGCTGGAGGGCTGGAATCCAATACTCGATGCTTGACCTTCTTCTTATGATCGATTGGCACACCGACATACGACGCAAGCACGTGCCCGATCGGTTTTTTTTCGTAATGCCCTATAGTCGAAAACAGGTATTTTTCGGCAAATTCCTCCATGTTGAACAGGCCGGTCCCTCGTGCACTTAGAAAGAGACGACCACCTCGTTCGAGGTACCGCTCCAGCATGGGCGGCACCTCTCGCTCCCCGAACTCGCCGAGCCAGTATAGCGCCTGGTCGGGGTTGGCGTAATCGAGAATCAAGCTCTCGTATGCCGATTTATCTGTGTCCAGGTGGGCGATGATGTTTGCTGTAGTGCCATTGGCGGCAAACGCTTGTTCGATCTTTTTTAGTGACTGCGCCCGATTCGCTTTGTCGAATTCGTCGTTAACGATTACCAAATTCGGCCGATCGAGAAGTCGCAACACACGGCTTCTGGCGTTATTGGGTAGCATCGCCCCCCGGCGGTCTACGATTTGGGTGGAAAGCAGGTAGCTGCCGGGCTGATCGATGTCGATAGTTCCTTCGAATATTTGCGGCTCGGTAGCGTTCCGAGCCAATGGAAAACTATCGATTCCACGGCGGCCGTGGACAGTGAGAAGCGCCATAGTGGGCAGAGTTCGAACCTGAATTTCGACGCGGTCGACGTCAGGAATTACGCGGACGCGGGCCAACGACGCTTCGCCTCCTTGCAGCAGGACGGATTGTCCTACGGTTTGGTCTTGGTCCAATTCCATAAATGCCGGTGACGTGTTTTTCATGTTCAGGTAGGTCAAACCCGCTTCCACCAACGAACGCGCCACATCTTCCTTGAGTGAGCTGAGTTCAAAGGGATAATAGACCAGGCGGAAAGTGCCGTTGTCTACCCGACTGGCGGCGGCATTGGAGTGTCTATCGTAAAGCATTGGCTCTGCCGGTGGTATCAAACTGAGGACTGAGTAAATGCTTTTGAAGGGTGTAGGCCAGCTCAGATCCAAACCCCGCAGAAAATGGGTTCCCTTCTGTTTACTACTATGTATATGCAGAATTTCCGTGGGGAATCGGGGGCTCATCCTATTGGTTTTGAAGTGTCTCGAACTAATTAAAATTCTACCGCCATCTTCCAGGAACGATCGTATGTGAGCCTGGGCTCCGTCGTCAAGGTGTTTCCCAATCCACACAATCGTCATTCTGCGTCCGGCAAGAGCTGGCAACAAAAGCTCGTAAAGCTTTTTGTCATTCGGGGCGCTGTTGACTGCATAATGGGAGAGGTCCAACGCGGTCGCTGTGCTGTCGATGATTTCCATCAGGCGCGGGTGTTCTTTGGAAATTTCGTTGTCTACAAACGACAGTAACTTGGTCTTGTTCGATATAGGAGTCATTCCCAAAAGCAACGTAGAATCGGCTAGGGTGGTATATCCATTCTTGCCATGTACGCGAACGAAGGTTTCGAAGAATCCTTCAAGTCTTTTCGGAATTGAAACCTCAAACAGATGGCGATCTCCTCGCGTGCCGTGAGGGGTCATGGGCAGAATCATCGCGAGGTCTCGCCCTTGCAAGGTGCGCACTAAAAGATCGGCCCCGGTAATATCTCCCTTAATCAATGCACGTACGGGCGTGTCCGCGGTAACCGGAGCCAGTAACGAGCGGCCGTAGATTTCAGTTCCGGGTACCTCGAACTTGACATCGTTTTCCGTGTATTCGCCCGTGACTACAAGATTCAAAGTGTCGCGAAGCATCTGCTCTCTCTTGGACGTCGATCGGCTGCCGACGTAAACTCTGTTGCCGTAATCCACCACCAGCCGAATTTGGGCTCCGGGGTTCGCCTCTCGACTCAGCGTCAACGGCACGATGTCGGTGTGGCTCGTTGCTGGGTAAAGGTCGAAAGAATCCTCCAGAGTCAGGCGATTTGAACGTTGCTGGAAGAATTCCCGATCCCAGGCGGGGGATACCAACGGACTGTTCCAGCGCAAGATTGGCTTAACGTTGCGGTAGGTCCCAAGGGTCCAATTGTCCAAGGTCAGTTCAATCAGGACGGTTTCGCCGGGATTGAAAGTTCCATCACCATTTCCGGCAACGGTTCTATCAGGATCGTCTACGAAATCGATCGTCAAATCAAGCTTCGGCTCTTGCAATGAGGAGGGCGCTCCCTGAAAAACAAAACCGTGCTGGTCGTCTTCGAGGACCATGTTCGAGGGGGCAACCTCAATGCGGCTGGAATCTGCCGGGTCGATGACGATTCCGTACCAGGTGTCTCCAGGATGGAGCGCTTTGAACACAATGTCGGTGTCAAATCTGAAGCTGTCGGTGCCAAAATTGAAGCCGACTATCAGATCCCCATTTATCTCCAGTTCATTCAGGGCGGGATCGATCCCGCTGCGTAGCCGGTCGTTACCCGCGAAGCGCACCTTGGTGTCTGGATGAATGTGTAGCTCGCCGCTGTCGGTGACACGCACATCTCCATCGATCACGACATTACCGGACCAATGTATCCGGTTGTCGATAACTCCTGCCCATCGGGGTAGGGTAACATCCATGACCATATTGTTATCTTGGCGCCGCATGCTCAGGTTGACGCCGGTCATGGCCGGGGACGACAAGCTTTGCGGATTGTTAGATGGATTGGAGTGGTGACCGAACTGGGTTCTATGCACGCCGTCGAACGGATCGGTGGCGTCACCAAAATTGCCCCCCTTGCTTCGTGCGTAGTGATCATCGTGTGCCCAGAAATCTAAATTGTCGCGTCCGTGGCGATCGTTTGGAAGCAGGCCGGCCGGAAAACCTTTGTCGGTGTAGAGTCCATCCGCGCAGATCAAGTCCACGACCTTGGAGATTTCGTCGCCATTGTCGCCCCTCTGAGGTTTGACATGCCACAGCAACAGACCTTCTGCAGGAATGTTCCGGCGATAGAATGAGCTGGAGCGGGTTAGCTGTTCGGCTAGTAGGTATTCTTGGGCGAATCCGTGTTTGCGTCCGCTGGTATTGCGCAAAGGAATCTTGTAGATGCTGCCTCCGTTTAGGACGTCAACAATTTCGATCTCTGAGGAATCGGTCTTCACCTCCACCAGGCGGTGGTTGTCGAAACCGATCCATCCCAGCTGTTCCAAACTCCAGGCACTGAAGGGCGCAGGGCCATCCTGGCCATTCCATCCGTGGGCGCCCCATCCCATAAGCCCCCAGCGTCCGATTCCGGCGCTGTCCTCTTCGGGAGTGTTGTACGCCAGGTCGTAGAGATCGGGGAGCCCGAGTCGATGCCCGAACTCGTGTGCCATGGAGCCCACCGTTTGGGCAAAATTTCCCTCCTGTTGCAGGGATCCATGGCGAATGCTTCCAACGACCATTATCCTGCCTCCTCTAGTGTTCCTGTCGGAACTTTCGTACACAACCGGCCCGAGGTTAGCAATACCGGTTGCACCACCCAAAATGAAATCCTGAGGAGTGGACAAGGTGTTTATGAAGATATAGTCGACGTTTCCGTCGTCGTCGCCGGAGTTGATTAGTCCATCCGGGCCGTCGTTGTCAAATCGTCCCAGGTCTACATCCTCATCTACCTTCTTGAGTATCTCGGCGACGAACTGTCCGTATTTGCCAAATTTGTCCGGAGCGTGTTCGACGTATGCAGAGCCGGGATGATCCGAGCTGTACCGTTTCGGGAGTACGGTTCCGGTGACCCGGAACTGACCACCCGACATCTCGCGGTAGAAGTGAGAGAAACTGCCCGCAATGTCTTCGTCGAATATCTGGTGCGCGAATGGGGGAGCTGTTTGATTGTCGGGATCTTCACCGTGAAACTTGGTGTAAATGACGAGCACGTGAACGGTTTTACTCGTCGGTGTTCCCACGACAGACTTTGCCGACGCCCCTTCTGGAAGGCGCGGAGGCAGGTGTCCGGCACATTCGAACTGCTGCGCAACCGATGGTGTGGCCACCCACAACCAGAAGAGGAAGAGGAGCATTCGTCGGGCCATGGTTATAAGATGTATCAAGCTGAGGGAAAATCCAACTTGTTTAGCCGGGGATGAACTAGGCCAAAACTGTCCCTACAAATCTCTGCCGGTCAGCGGTAAGAGCGGACGTATGCTCTAATCGAGAGCGGCAGAATCATTCGTTCGGACTGTCGTGATGCGTTGATGGCGATGCGGTCAGGCTCTTGAAAACAAACGACAGTGCACACAGCAAAAGCACCGTGGCCAAACCATATGTGATATGGCGAGATCCGAATCTGGGTATGAGGTAAAAGGTAGTAAATAGAATACCGAAGATGTTGCCGACGGTGGATATGCCGTAGATCGTTCCCGAAACCGTCCCCGCTTCGCCGCTACCTGAGAGCACAAGTCGAATACCGAATGGCGTGAAGATCGCCATGCTCATTAACGGAAGGAAAAGAAGGGCTATGCAGGCTATCAGACTACCCAATGCCGGATTGTCCACCATTACGGCTACCTGTAAGCAGATCCAATCAAGAAACTGGGGGATGAGCATTACGTAAACGAAAGCGATCAACACCACCACGCCCAATATGCGCACAGACTGGGTGCGATCGGCTAAACGGCCGCCGAGGAAATAGCCGATCGCCAACGCGGCGAGAACAGTCGAAATCAGCGCCGCCCAGATGTGGATGGTGTAGCCGAAATAGGGACCCAGATACCGGCTGCCCAACATCTCCAAGGACATGAGCACTGTGCCGAGTACGAAAGCGTTGATGTAAATCAGAGCTTTCATGTTCGTTTTGTGGAATTCCTATGCGAACCAGTAGGAATACAGCTCTGCGTCCCGTAGCACAAACCGCAGTTGAATCAGCCGTCCGTTGCTGGCGTTCAAATTGCCCTCCGCCCACGCCACCTGCAGGCGACGGTGGTCGCCCTCTACGGGACCCGTTGAGCCGACCACCTCTCCCGTTTCGTCGACAACCTCGACATGTAGTGCGCCGTTGCGGGCATCTGCGTTGATCCAGAGCTCGTGTGTGGGGGGTGAAAATGGCTTGGTTATCAGGACTCCATCTTCGGCTCCAGCTTGCAGCGAGACAAAACCGTCTCGTCGCAGCACGGCCAGACAAACGGCAGCCGGATCCGGGTCGGGCTCGGGGAAAACCGACTGCTCTTTGCGTCCGGAGTAATAGAGCCAGAGCTCATCGTCCCTCACCAGTGGATAGGAGGGACCCAGATTCTTGTTCAGGTCATACGCTCCCGAATTGCCCGGAGACCAGGTGATGAATGCCTGACGGTTCGCCACCCGATCCCATTCGGAAAGGTCGCGACTACACCAGAGTTCGATTCGAGTGAAGCGCAGGGTATGGCTTGTCCAACGGGCGCCCTTGGAGTAGTACATTGCCGGCAGTGCTACAAAGATGCCTTCATAGCGGAAGACCCCGGTGTTGTAGATATCCACGTTTTGCCAGTGCCAGTCGGGATTATTGGGAAGCGGCTTGAGGTAGTCCGCATTTGACGACTGCAGAAATTCCTCGATGTGCAGGCGTCCCAATTCCTGATCCAGAGCGTCGGCCTGGATCACCATCTCCGGCTCGCTCCAGTGTTGGAAGTCGGTGCTGGTGCTGATCATATGAGCACGACCGTAGGTGCCGGTTTTCTTGAAGCTCAACACGTATTGCTTACCCAAAGGGTCGTAGCTCAGGTTGTGTTCGTCGAAACTCGAGACGGAGGCGTCCAACCGGTTCCAGTTGAATCCATCTTTTGACACAAGGAAATCCAGGTTGCGCTCGAAATTAGTGCCAGGCCACGGTTTTCCTTGGGGGTCGACCCGCTCCGACGAGTCTACCACTCGTTTACCGGTGTCCATGTTGGTGACGTGGCTGGTTAGACCTTTGTAGCGGCGCTCTGGATCAGGATCGAAATCGTCGCGCAAGGCGTGAAACTCGGGTTTGTTATTCTCCGGGCCAAGCTCACCTTCCACCAAGGTCCAGTGCAGGGCGTCCGGACTGCGGTACCAGCGCATTTGGGCCAGCATCCGATACTCCTGTTGCTCAGGGTCCCAATGGGGTCCCGAACGGGTCTGCATTGCGTGTTCCCCTTTTGTGAAGTCCGGTCGCAACACTGCGCCTTTCTTCGACGGTTGATGCAGAATCTGGGAGAGGTTCTTGATGGACTGAACGCCGTGCTGATCAATGAACAGCTGGCGTTGCCCTTTTGGCACCTGGAATGTATTCGCGCTCACCGTTTACTCTCGTTTTAACCCATGTGTTTCGGACCACCCAATCTATCAGAAATTTTGTGGCGGTCAAAGTAATCTCTTGTAGAAGATTGCGAGTTGCAGGGGCATTGCAAGTAGCTATGTTTGACGATATTAACTCAATGGGAGCATAACATTGTGAAATATTTCGGTCTTACCCTTTGTTTAAAAGACGACGCCGAGGTTGTCGAACGTTACAAGGAATATCATCGCAATCCTTGGCCCGAGCCGCTGCGGGGCTTGCGCGAGGTTGGCATCGTGGACATGCAGATTTTTCTCCTCGGGACTCGCATGTTCATGTACATGACCGCGGTGGACGAGTTCGATCCGGATGTGGATTTTCAGAAGTACATCGAAGCGAATCCCAAGGCGAAGGAGTGGGATGATCTGATGCGTACCTTCCAGGTAAAGGTCGCCGAGGCGAAAGGGGATGAGTGGTGGGCGATGATGGAGCACGTGTTCGATCTGGGAAAACACCTGTCACCCGAGTAGAGGAGCCAGTGGGTAAATGAAAACAGAACACCTTGGTGGGCCCGAAGATGGCACTGTTACTATCCGCATCGAGGGCTTGGAAAACGATGTCAAGCTGCTCCATCTGACTGACAGTCATATGGTGGAGGGCGACGACCGGGATCCCGAAGCGCACGCGCACGTTGAGCGATACCGCGAGGTCTTTGGCGAGAAATCCGGCGGCAGGTTGACGTCGGAGATCTTCCGTGAGACGGTGAGGGAAGTTTCGACACTGCGTCTACAGGGAGCCATGTTGACCGGAGACATGATCCACTTCCCCTCACAGGCGGCGTTGGAAGAGTTGCAAAGCGGAGTAGAGCAGCTCGGGTTACCCTTCCTCTACACATTGGGAAATCACGACTGGTTCTTTCCCCATCTGGAATGGACCGGTGAAACGCGTCGCCAATACTATCCGCGCTTCGACAGTCTCTGTGGCGGTGATCCATCATTTCAAGTGGTCGAGGTAGGCGGGGTGCGCTTGATCGGCATGGACAACAGTAACTATCAAGTGAGCAGTGACCAGGTGTTCCAATTGAAGCAGGAACTGGCCACGGGTAAACCTTCCCTGCTGCTGATTCATGTTCCGTTGTGTCTGGAGGACATATTCGATGCTATCATGGAACGCTGGAAGGCGCCGATCGTCATGGGAGCTGAAAAAGGGTGGACGCCGGAAACCCGCGAGAAATGGATGATGCCTCGTAATGAGGAGAGTACGTTAGAATGCCTCGATTTTCTCACCAACGGTCAGTGCGACAACCTCGTCGGTGTTTTCTGTGGCCACGTGCATTTTCCTAGCGTGACGCGCGTACGAGAAGGATGTCTGCAGTACGTGGGAGCACCCGGATTCGACGGCAAGTACCGGATCGTCGAGTTGAAACCGTTTTAAGTGCTGGCCGAGCTCGCCGACGACGCTTGCTCCTCGGGATCGTTGTTTGCAGCTTGCACCAGCGCCCGCAGATATGCAATGGAATACGCAAGACCGACGTTCGATCCGCCCGACATCTCAGGGATGTGGTCTGGAATTACGCAACCGTCGAAGTTCACCGCCCGTAACGCGCGCATGACTCTGTACATATCGTGATAGCCGTCGTCGATGAAGGTCTCCTGCCACGGCTCTGGAAGCGGATTGGAGACATTGCGGAAGTGGACCTTGAACAGTTTTCCCTGATCGCCAAAATACTGAATCGCTTCTTCCACGCTGGCGCCCATTCCCTCTTCGCCGCCCTCTAGCCAACAACCGACACATAGACAAACCCCGACGTTTGGACTGTCGGCGATCTCCAGTGCCCGCTTGTACCCTTCGAACCCACCGAAGATGCAGCGGGGCACACCTCCCAATGGGTAAATCGGCGGATCGTCAGGATGGATGCCGATATAGACACCTTCTTGTTCGGCGACCGGCGCTACTTTGCGGATGAAATACTCGTAGTTATCCCAGATTTCCTGCTCGCTGTATTCGCGGCCGTGGGACAACTCGCCGTCGAAGGTTTTTCCATCCCAGCTCCCTACGGCGCTCTTCAGATCGAAATGGCGCGCAGCCACTCCGCCGCGTCCCGTGGTTCTTCCTGAGCTCCAGGTGCCGCTGGCCATGTGGGCGTAGGTGTTGTAGTAGATGCCTGCCGAGGCGATGTCGCGGATAAACTGAATGAACTCGTCGACCTTGGCGTCGCGGTCGGGCAGATTCAAGGTGATCTCGGGACGGTTGTGTACCTGCTCGTTGTGAATGCGGTATATCTGGAGGCCGTGGTCTGCAAGACGTTCTTTGAACCTGCGGTAGTGGTCAACAGTTTGTTTGCTGTGGTCGTAGGGGGTGACCATGGCCCAGTCGACGCCCAGTTGGCGGAGCAGTCGCAAATCCTCATCGCTGCTGTCCGGTACCACATACGTTCCGATCTGAATGCCGGGATGCTCCGCATAATAACCCGGGATGGCACGCAGAGGGTATTTGCCGTCTTCCATTTGTCTACTGCTCTCCTTTCGTGAATTATCTGGCTGGTTTGGCGAAGTTAGATTAGTGGCACTGTCTGCACAAACCAGGAATGGACGTTGTGCCCCGAGGTGGGAAACCAGACGAGATCGACGCACAAAGAAACGATGATTCCGCTGACGTAGCCCACGGCAAGTCCGTAGAAGAACGGTTTGCCGGTCAGGTAGGCGCCTTTGCCGCCATAACGCAATAGCAGCACCTTGACGCCCCAAACGAGAAAAAGGCTGAACCAGAATATGATGCTGACGACGGTGTATTGGAATGCCACGCCCACGGGGTGCAGCGGAAACCAGTGGTAACGAGTGCGGAGTACCGCCAGCACCGCAGCTTCGACAAACCCCGTCGTAAAGACGAGCCATCGCCCCAAGTCCGACTCCTGCGGATCGTTCAGATTGCGGGCCGTTTCGCGATATCCCGGCTCAATGCTGTCGGAGAAGAAGACCAGAGCCTGTTTGGTGTAGGCGATTTCCAGCGTCGTTCCTGCCGCAACCAGGAACCCCAGTGGAAAAGCGACCAACACGAGCGCAGTGAGCCAACCCGGCTGCTGCACCACGGAGAAAATGCGCAACAGGTGGGGTAGGGATGGCCACGCCGGGATACGCAAACCCCCGAAGAAGGTCGTGTTACTATACACCCGAAAGCCAACGTAGCTACCGGGTGACAGCAAAGCGTTACCCAGGAGTTCGTTGACGAAGGTGATTCCCTTGATGTGTCCCGGATCAGCCAGAAGGTAGGCGCACCCGGTGGCGGCAATCATCTTGATTATCATGACGTAGGTCACCATGGAGACAGCGAATATCAGCAGGGCGGCTTTCAAACTCATGCCTAGCGTCGTGAGCCAGATCAGCAGGTAGATGCCGCTAAGTGCCAACCCGGCGAGTGCCCAACGGTAGCGGACAACGTCTGATGGCTCACCCGTTCCAAAGCGCGCCTGCCGCCAGATCTCGCGCAAGTGGCGGCGGGCCAACCACAGTGTCCAGAGTCCTATGAAAATGATAGCGCCGTAACTCTCAAGATGCAGGATTTCGTTCCACTGCAACGGCTCTCCATCTTGTCCCACGTTGAATCCCACCCTCGACATGGCGACACCTTTGAAGATCGCTAGTAGGTGAAAGAGAAACATGCTGGCTAGGATGTCGAGCGGGCACAGATAGGTCACCGCTATGACCAGCGGCATGACGCGGAAGTGAAGGGTCGGGAAACCCTGGCCGAGGTGGATGTTGTACAGATCCCAGTAGAGTCCAAGCCGTGGGAGGCCGGTCGCGAAGTAGGTCGCGATGTTGTAGAGAACGGGCAGAAACACCGACGCGAAACCGATCCAGAACAGCCGCGAACGAAAGATTGCAGGCATCCTGATGGCGCCGTCGAAACCTTCGGTGAGATCCAACGGCAACTGGGCCAGGGGAAAGGTGAGTTTTTCACGGGCTTCCCACTGTTGCTGCAGCAGGATTACCAGGCACCAGCCGAAGCCGACCATTGCCGACGTAATAGCCACCCACTGCCCCATGGTGACAAGCCAGCCATCCCAAGGTACTGTAGCCCCGTCCGGCAATCCCATCCAGAAGGTGTCAATTACTCGAGCCGAACTGTCGGGAAAAAGATGCCAGGGCAGTAAGTCGAAGAGAATTTCCGTCCATTCGTGTTCGGCCATGTCGTAAGAAGCGGGAGCCGCGAGGGTCAAAACCCAGTAGCCCATCCAACCGTATCCGGGAATGGTTCCTACCACCCAGAGCATGCCGAAGATGGTCAGCAACTCCCCGCGTTTCAGCGCGATTCGTGGAGACAGCCGCTTCAACAGCACGTTTGAAAACAGCCACAGGACAAAGGGGATGTAGACGACCACAGGCAGCTGCGAACTCACTGCGTGCCCGAGCATGCCGGTGCCCTGGATCTCGTTTATGTAGAAATAAAAGGTGGCGGTTATGGTCAGAGCCCCTAGGATGAGGCCACGAAGGGTGATTTGAGGCTTCACGGGGGGCGTTGGGACAGCTGTATGCGCGGTTCAGTGGTCCGGGGTCAGCGGCGGTTGTTCCCGTGCGGCGGAATAGTCCCGATCCTCTACTGTCGGGTGGCCCCAGGGACCGAAGGTGTCGAATTCTTCAGATTGATCCTGCCCCGGCACGAAGGTGACTTCTATGCCATTTTCTTCCACCTCACATCGGTGGAAGCCACAACGGGTCTCGACGTCGGGCCAACGTTCTTCCAGTTGGGGCGTGTTACCTCCGGCGGGAGAGCGATACAAGCGAATGCCGTCGACGATCTGCACAGGCCGGCCGCTGTGTACGTGACCGCAGAAGAGGATTTCGACCCGGGCCGCCCTCAATGCCTGCCACAAGCGCTGCCGATGGGGAGGATCGATGGAGAAATACCAGTTGTTGTAATGCTCTTTGTCGGTTATGTCCCAGGCAGGCTCATCAAGTTGCTCCATGAACGGCCAATAGTGCATAACTGCCACGTGGTGTTTGGTTTCTGGCAAAGACGGCAACTTTTCCAACATGCGCCACAGATGGTCTTCGTGCCGCAAGCCGGTTCCCGCGACGGCGGCAAAGAACCCGGTAAAACGAACGTTGCGGTAGCTGAAGGTCCAGTGGATAGGACCAAACCAAGTGGCGAAGAGATCTAATCTACGGGAGGTGACATTGAGGGTGCGGTCGTCCCAGTAATGCAGGGTGCCACGCTGAGATGCCCATTTGTTACCCACGTCCATGTTACCGGGAATAACGAAGGTGGGGAAGGGCAGCTGGTCCAGGTCGTCACGAGCGATCTTGTACTCTTGCGAGTGGGATTCGCCGTCGCGCGTGAGATCGCCACCGTGTAGCAGGAACTCGGCGTCGATGGCGGCCATCTGCCTGGCGATTGCCCCCCATCGCTGGTTTATGGCCGGTCGGAAGCGGTAAGAGCGCGGGGTGCCGAGATGGCTGTCGCAGGCGTGCAGAAAGGTCCAGGGCCGGTAGCTCAAGGATGTGTTTCCAGCCCTGTGTGTTTTTTTACCAGTTCTTTCAATTCCGGTTTTTCTTTCATAGACGCGAGCTCGATGGTCTCTGGATCGAGCTTGATTCCGGCAGCGGCGGCATCCTTGAGCGCCTGGTCCATCTTTTCATTGCAGTAGAACTGAGGCCGGAAGTTGAAGAACATCATGATCCGATCGCGGTCCTTGGGAAGCCAGGGAAGTGCGGCGTGATTCAGGCGCAATGGCATAATTATCATGTCCCCGGCATTGGCTGTGACGTTGATGAATCCAAGCTTTTCACGTTCTTGCGGATCTGTCGGGTGGGTATCCTTATCGTAGAATAGCTCGGGCGGGTAGGCGAAGCTTGCTCGGTGAGAGCCCGGCACGACCAGTAAACCTCCGTCCCCTGGGCGCACGTCGGTCAGATAGACGAAGAAAGCGGCCCAATCACAATATATCCTGCGGTGAACCACGTCCGTATAGAAGCGGGGGGCATCTTCGTGCATTTCGCGAAGGATATCCTTGCGCAGATGGAAGTTGTGGAAGCCGTGGTCGGAGTTTTGCACCATCAGTGTGCCATCGATGACGCGGGGCATGTTGTTGGTTAGATGACAGGCGTAATCGAGAACCTTAGGTGCGTAGGCGATACGTTCTAGCACCTTGTCGTGGAAGGAAGCGTTGCGATACTTGTCCCCGTAGCCATCTCCCTTCTTGCCATCAACGAGGTGCTCGCATTCGTTGACAATGCGATCGGCGCTCTTTTTGGCTTGCACCACCGTCTCTTCTTCGAGAACGTTTTCCACTCTCAAGAATCCAAGGGTATCGAAAAGGTACAACTCTTCTTCGGTCATCGTTCACCTGCTCTCGCTGAAAAAAGGGAGCCACAACGGAGGGCCACTGTTGTCCTCCGGCCGTCACGCGTCGTCGCCAACACGATCGCTGTGGTGGCGGTATGGTCGCCTACGAAACTGAAAAGGATCTGGAGCGGGCACAAGGTGCGACTGTTTTGTCGCTTGTTGTTACATACGGTGTCACCATCGCGGCGATTTGTTTTGCTTCGAGATTGTGTGCCCAATCCTATAGGCACCGAAAGTAATTGACATCTTTATTTAGACGTGATAGGGTTAGGGCAGTTCGCCAGCAAATACGAAATTCTGTTTTGTGTAGTGATTCTCCGCACCTCTTTCCGAGGAAGTTGTCCCGTTACAGCAGGCTTAGTGCCGATTGAAGGAGAGCTGATGTTTCTCGCGAAGAAAAGAGTGCTCGTATTCAGCGCCCACGCCGCTGATTTCTGTTCTCGCGCCGGCGGCACGATCGCCCGCTTCGTCGATGAAGGAGCTGTGGTCCATGTGCGCGATCTGAGCTATGGAGAGCGCTGTGAGGCGCCGGCGCTGTGGGCCCTCGATCCACCTCCACCTCTGGAGGAGATCAAGGCGATTCGTAAAGCAGAGATCGAAGCCGCCGCTGGCGTCTTGGGAGCGACGATCGACTGCTTCGACTTCGGCGACTGTCCGCTCCTTCTGGGCCCCGAGCGGCGCCTACAGATTATGGATGCGATGCGTGCTTTTCGGCCAGACTTGGTTCTGTGCCACTGGATTGACGACATCCTCCACCCCGATCACGTCGAGACAGCCCAGGCGGTGCTTTGGGCCAGATGTTACTGCGATGTGCCCGGCGTCGAGACCGAGCATCCGCCTAGCAAGGTGCCCGAGTACGTCTGCTATGAAGCGCAGCTCGCCACCTCGCCGGTGACGAAGTTTTTTCCCGAGTTCTATGTGAACATCGACACGACCATCGAGCGCAAGGTGGAGGCGATGAAGAAGCTGGCTTCCCAGCCGTCGCTGCCGGAGCAGTACACCATTTTAGCTCAATACCGCGGTCTCGAGGCGCAGATCACCGCAGGCATGAAGGACTGCAAGCACGCAGAGGGGTTCTACAGCCTCAGTACCGGCGAGGCAGGTGGCTCTGTCGTTGGTGGCTAACCCCAGCTGGCGATGAAGTCGGTGATGCCGAAATTCGTCGGCATTTCGAAGAAGCGATAGATCATCGGACCGCCCTGAAACAGCGACTCGTGCTGCTCAGTGTCAGCCTTCAGTTGTTCATCCAGGCTGCCGAAACGTTTCCAAAGTTGATCCAGCTCGTCCGCCGACTTGTAGATCAACTGCGGTTGCTCCAGGCAACGGTACCATCCCCATACGGCGCTCGGTTTTGCGCTCTTCGGCATTGTTCCGCCGCAAATGACTCCCCGGTATGAC
>CAYNZV010000011.1:54192-64655 GCA_964401715.1 uncultured Gemmatimonadaceae bacterium
ATGACTCCCCGGTATGACGTGCAGGAAGCTGTCTTGGTAGTGGGCAACGTTCCACTGTAAATAAGGTGGACCGTTGAGTCTCAAATCGTCCTGGAGTCCATCGAGAGATGGAATGTCTCGATGGCAGCCAGTGCCCGACGCACACAGCACCCACATTCCCAGAGATGCGTTCATCAACTGTCGGCTGAAGTCGAGTGTGCGATCGTCAAAACAAAATTCTACTTCGTCCGTGCTGTCGCGTTCAACCCAGTCGGTCGTTGTTATCCGACTCGTCCGAAGTGGTTCGGGCATCCGTCCAAGAATGCGAGCGACGTTGTTGCGTAACCTTCGGAGTTCGTCGGGGTCGATCATGTCGCGGACAACGACGTATCCAGGCTCTATGAGCTGTTCCCTTTTTTCCTTCGATGGTCGCTTTCATTCTCCGTTTCTTCAGGCACGCTCAGCGCGGTGGTAGTGGGTTTGTGGGTATGGGAGTTTTGCCGGCCGCACCAAGACCAGTGAGCGGAAATGGCGCCCGTTCTTGACGTTGCGCTTTGCACAGCGCAACGCAGGATTTTGCTCTTGGATCATATTGGTACAGTTCGTCGCCTCCAAAGTTTGCGGGTGTGAAACGAAACGTATCAGAGTATATTCAAATGGAATTTGCTCAGCAGTACCGTCGATTGCAGCCGATCAAAGAGAAGAAAATCGCAACGAACCAAGAAGATCACGATTTTTAAAGAGAAATGGCTACCTGTCGCTCGGAACGATCTTGAGCGACGACGAGGTGCGTGGTTTTACGGCGTGCTAAATAACAGGACACGGGAAAACTTGAATCTGGCCACCGGCCGCTATGAGCTCCCCGAGAACGCGGTGCAGGAAATCCCTGCCCAGGTATAGCTGAGGGAGCTACTCGCCAAGCGTGATGTCTACGGTCGGTTGTTGCCAACGTAAAGCCGCTATATCTCCACTGGGTCGAATGAGTAGGCCCGAGCCGATCGCGAAGCTGCTCGAGATCACAAACCCAACACAACTATGGACTAAAACAGGACAGGAACGGAGAAGGAAATATGATCATTGATGCCCATCTTCACGTCTGGAGCGATGACTACGAGCGATACCCCTTTGCAGAAGGAGTAGACATCAAGAAAGGAGCACCGGTCGAGTTGTTGAATGAGACCATGGAGGAGGTGGGGGTGGATAAGGCCGTCATCGTCCAGCCGGCCTATTACCTCTACGACAACCGCTACGTGGCGGAATGTCTGCGGCGCTTCCCAGGAAAATTCGCTGCCATCGGTTTGCTAGACCGCCATGCCCCGGACACGCCAGACCAGCTCCAGCGTCTGGTTGAGGAGGACGGCTTCACCGGTCTCCGCATTCACCTTTCACGACCCGATGATCCCGCCGAATGGGCTGCCCCTGACCAGGATCCGATCTGGCAGCGGGCGGAGAAGCTTGGAGCCACCTTCATCGTCTACGGTCCGGCGCCGTTACTGCCGGCCGTCGAGCCTATCATCACCCGGTTTCCGGGGGTCAAGGTAGTCCTGGACCATATGGGCCGCGCTCCCACGGACGAGGATCCGCCCTATCCGGAATTGAGCATCGTGCTGAACTTGGCGAAGTATGCCAATGTGTACGTCAAGTTCACGCCCCAGCTGCCCACATCAAAACTGCCTTATCCGCACGAGGATGCTTTCCCGACCTACCAGCGCATCTACGATGCCTTCGGTCCTGAGCGCCTGATGTGGGGGACTGACTTCCCCCATGTGCTCAAAGCCCCTGGCTACAGCTCCGCGCTGGAGATGTTCCAGATCCACATGGACTTTCTCTCCGAAGATGACAAGGAGTGGCTGTTCAGCAAGACGGCTCTCTCAGTGTGGTCGTTCGCAGACTAGGGACCACCAGCTAAGTACACGAGCTCCGAATCTATCCGTTCGCGGGTGTCTGCGAGGAGGCCAGACTCATGTATTCTCCAGCCGTTGAAATTCCAGGAATGGTAAAGGTCCGTGCAACGAAGGTTGCGGCGGCGCCGGGCTGGGCGCTCTTGGAGCGCAATCTGATCCAACTGATGGAGCAATCCGCCCGTCTGTTCGTCAGCAAGTACACCGAGCGCGGTGGCGCTACCCTGCTTGCCGAAGATCTGGACGATCTCTACGAGCAGTTCTACAACTACGGTTTGTTCTATGCCATTGGTGCTGCAGACGATCTGCTGGACCTCCATCTGCAGCAGTGGAACGCCGCCACCCGCATAAGCGATGAGAGTATTCAACATCGTCCCAACCTTCACGAAGATTTCATCAGAGTCTACCAGCCCTCTATTCACAACGAGTTCTGGAACCTGAATGCAGCTGCGGAATGGCACCATCTCGGAGAAGGGGGTACGGCGTTCTATAACATGGGTTTGGGCGATCCGACCATCTCCGAGAACGTGCGTCGAGCCAGACGCTTCGCCGCCATGTTCATCGGCGAAGACCCCGAAGCCCCCAATTGGGACCCCGACCATCGGACTCTGCGCTCCCCCTTCCATTCCAGCCAGGGCCCCAAGCTAGAAGGGGATGCGACGCTCGCTAACGTGATGCTCTTGGGTGGACGCCGGCTAGGAGACCCGGGCAACTACTACGGGGTCAGGGCGAGCCTCTACCCACACGTCAAAAACCTCGAAGCCCGCTGGTACGAAAATCCCAAACGCAGGCAGCAGATTCTCGACCTGTTTAACAAGTTGGTCCTGCAATGCGACACCCCCAGCAGCCTGGGTGCTGCGGCCCTCGTGACCAATGCCTATCTGTACACAGGAGACGAGCGCTACAAACAATGGGTGTTGAATTACACCGAGGCCTGGATGGAGCGTACGAAGTTGAATGGCGGCATCGTTCCGGACAACGTCGATGCAAATGGTGTCATTGGCGGAGGACGCGAGGGCATCTGGTGGGGAGGACAGTACGGCTGGACCTCCTTCAAAGGCTGCAACATCATGTTCAACGGGATTAACATTGCCGTCGAGTGTGCGCAACTGCTCACCGGAGACAACAGCTACCTAGATTTTCTGCGCTCGCAACTCAAGATCCGACTCGATCAGGGGTTCCGCCGCGAAAACGGTCAGTTCGTTGTACCCTACCGGCATGGTCCCGATGGTTGGGAGATGGGGGAACCAGTCAAACCCTATGAAGACGACGGCATTCCGATGGGAGAATGGTCTTATGCGCCGCCGAGCCCCATGAACGCTCAGGAGATGATGCACCTTTACCACGCTTCCATGTCCCGGGAAGACTACGAGTTGATCACTCATGTCCGCCACGGCGAGGTGGAGCGGAATTGGAACGAGGTCGGCTCCGCTCTGGGCGAGAAGAACGGAGGAGAGACCGAGTTCGCCCGTTTCCAGTATTACGATGGCAAGAATCCCGACTGGCCCGAGAAGATCCTCACCGCCGAGTACCAACACGCCCTGGAGATTTACGAGCAGATTCGGCTCGATGAGCGCACGCCCCAAGAGATGGTCCTTACCAACGAGTTTCCCTACCAGCCCGTGGTGACCAAGGGGCTGACTCAGGTCACGATGGGTGCTCCTCAGACCATCTACTGCGGCGGACTCCTGCGCGCCGCAGTACGCTACTACGACCAGGATCGCGTTCGTCCCGGACTACCTAGGGAGGTGGCTGCTCTCGTGGATAAGCTGGGTCCCGAGGTCGTGGGCCTTCAACTCGTCAATACCAATCGAAGTGAGACGCGCAATCTTATCGTGCAGGCGGGGGCTTTTGGCGAGCATCGATTCACGCAGGTCCGCTACCACGAGGAAGGCCACCACGGCGAGACCGTCGCGCCGGTGAATTCGACGTACCTTGCTGTTGAGCTTCCACCGTCCACGTGCGTTCGTCTCGAAGTCGATCTGAATCGCTTCGTCAACACCCCGAGCTACGCCTTTCCCTGGC
Source organism: uncultured Gemmatimonadaceae bacterium (assembly GCA_964401715.1). Classification (GTDB taxonomy): domain Bacteria; phylum Latescibacterota; class UBA2968; order UBA8231; family UBA8231; genus CAYNZV01. The sequence continues at coordinate 58,098 of CAYNZV010000011.1, forward strand.
ATGAGGACGAGATTCCCGTACCGTTCCATTAGTGCCTGGTCGCAATTCGTTGGGTTGTAGGCTCCAATGCAACCAGCTATAGAGGGATTAGCGAACTTCTGCAGACTGGGTCATTGACGACGCATCGAGATCCATGTAGCGTCCGGCTATGCAAAGACGAACCTAAGCAACATCCTCGAGACCGTTCTTCGCCCACACGATCAGCCCATCTACAACGCTCGTAAATCGACGCATTGTTGTGTCCGGAATATCGACTGCGATATTATGTGTTTTACGAAAGTGAGGGAAAAAAATGAATGCACAATCGAGTGAACAAGGTTCCTTGGCGACGCTTCCAGACGGCACGACGTTCGAGAGCTGGGAGGATATCACTAATTACAGCAAAGTATATCACGTCGACCAGCAACACCCAAGAGCTGCGGACCAGAATGGCGGCACAGAAGAAGCGCCTTTTCTGACCATTCAGCGTGCCGCCGAGGTCGTCGAATCCGGTGAAAAGGTACTGATCAAGTCGGGTATATATCGGGAGTGGATCCGACCCCTGCGGGGGGGCGCTGGAGCCGACAAGATGATCAGTTACGAGGCTGCGGCAGGTGCACAGGTTATCGTTCGCGGTTCCGACCTGTTGGCCGCAGAGTGGAGGCTCTCTCAGTGGCCGCGTCGTCGCTCGATGAATGTCTGGGAAACCGATCTTCCAGAAGGGTATTTTGCAGAAGATTGCTCGTTTTCCCTCGAAAACGCGAGCGAGGAAGACTTTGATATTATGCGCTGGGCGAAGGATGTGCGGGGGCACATCCCGTTTACGTTGCGGCGGGTTATGGTCTTCGAGGATGGCCGCCGTCTGACTCAGCTTGCCACCTACGAGGATATACATCGGGTTCCGGGATCTTTCTGGGTTGACATGGAAAAGAAGAAGCTGCACGCCAAACCGTTCGGCTACAACGATCCCAACAATGCCGAGTTCGAAGCTACCACCCGGCAGTACTTGTTCAATCCGATGACGAAGGGGTTGGGTTACATCCGCATCAAAGGCCTGATTTTCGAACATGCGGGCAACGGCTTCCCGCGCTCCGGCACGGGAGCGGTAACTACCTGGGGAGGACACCACTGGATCATCGAAGGGAACACGGTCCGACACATCAATTCGGTGGGCGTCGAGATCGGCGCTTTCACCGACGAACGCGTCCGTGGAGGGATTGACGACGAGCTCGAGGCATCAACTGGCAGTCATATCGTGTGCGGCAACCACGTCTACGACTGCGGCACGGGCGGAATCCAGGGAACGGTCGTATCACGGGGGTTAATAACGAACAACCACATTCACCACTGCGGTTGGCAGGAAGTGGAGCCATACTGGGAGACGGCAGGAATCAAGATTCTGTATACCTCCAGCGTATTGGTGCAGTGCAATCACATCCACCACTGTTATGCCGCTCCCGCAATCTGGATCGATTTCAAGAACCGCAACACGCGGGTGTGCCGGAACTTGGCTCACGACATCTCCTCGTATCACGGTGGCATATTCTTCGAAGCTTCGGACGAACGCAACATGATAGATCACAACATCGTGTTGCACGTGCACGGCGCTGGTATCTATCAGCACGATTGTGACATGGTGGTGATCGCCCACAATCTCGTGATGGATTGCGATATAGGGATCCAGATGTTGAAAAACAAGCAGCGCGACCGGGTGGGGATCTGCAAAAACAATCGGGTCATTAATAACGTGGTAGTCGATTGTGCCATTCCACTCGACTACTTTGATGTGGAGAATGTGTCCGACCACAACCTTTTCTCCGGGGTTGCGGATGATTACGACCTGAGCGCGTGGCAGGCGAAAAACCTCGACACCAATAGCAAGGTGGTCTGCCTAGAAGTCGCATTCGATCGGGACCATCAAGAGCTAACTTGGTCCGCGCCCGACGATGAGATTCTGCGTGTTGACCGCGACCATGTGCTGGACTGCGACTATTTCGGCCGCTCACACCCCACAAACCAGGTGCCGGCGGGGCCGTTCGCCGAAGGTTGGAGCAAGTCGCTCCGCCGGCTGTGGCTCGTTCCCAACTAAGAGGCGTCAAACAGCGACGCTCATCAAGTGCACGTAAGGAATATCCGTTGGCGGTCACGACCGGCTGATATTCGTGTCAATAGGAAGGCACGTGACGGACAGAGAAACGGCGCGTTGGCGCAAACGCAGAATCATCTACAACAACGACGGCGATGATGTAGTCGTAGCCGAGACTGAGAATAATTTCAAGGAGGGATTGATGGCGCGCGGCGACGGTGAGCTGATCGATGATCTCCTAAACGCGCGCAGTGTGCCGTTGATCGGGACAGGAGTGGACAGCATTTGGTACTCCACTTGCATGTCGGGGCTGACCTTCACTCACCAGACGAAGCTGGGCGGATTCCACGACAAGGGGATACCGCGAGAGCTCATAGATCGGTACGACAGCGACAACCTCCAGATCCAGATCGACTACGGTCGCGAACATGGTAAGGAGGTATTCTGGTCGCTGCGCATGAATGATACCCACGATGCTTGGCCTGGTGGATCCCACCATTTGGTGGATGGGTTGGCTCCGTTCAAGCAAACACATCCCGAGTGTCTTTTGAAGGAGCCAGACGCTGCCAGCGCCCATCCGGGGGCGAAAAAAAGGAGCTGGTCGGCGGCGGATTTCAGTCGTCCGGAGGTTCGAGACCACATTTTCTCGCTCATTCAGGAGGTGTGTCAGGGGTACGACGTGGACGGGGTTGAGCTCGATTTTCTCCGAAGCTTCCCGTACTTCCCCGGAACACGCAATTGGCGTGCGGTTGGGGAGCAGCACCTGGAAGCGATGACGGTTCTGATGCGCCGAGTCTGGCATATGGCCGCGCAGGTGAGTTGCAAACGAGGGCGACCACTGCTAGTGGCCGTTCGTACGCCTTTCAGTGTTACCGATGCCCGGTTCGTTGGCCTTGACTTGGAGCGGTGGCTCGAAGAGGGCTTGATCGATCTTTGGGTAACCGGCGGTCTCCAAGAGTCGATCATGACCGAATCCTTCGAGGAGATGGTAGAACTCGCGCACGAACATGGGGTGCCGGTCTATCCCTGTATCGAATGGGGGTTCTGGCAGCACTGGGACTTTCTGGAAGACGGAGCGAAAGAGCACCGGACGCGCGAACAGTGAATCGAAGCCCTTCGCAGTGAGCAGACGCCGGACTTTGTGGCGCTCAATTCGTGGGATGGGACGATGCAGTCATGGCGCGGCGCGGCGATGAATCTGTGGAACGCGAATTCGGATGGAATCTATGTCTTCAACGGATTTTACCGGGCCAGCATCCAAGCTTATAGAGAAATCGGCGATCTCGAGACGTTGGCAAGGAAAGAGAAAATATTCGGTGTCGACCGGTTTGCTGGCGCTTCCAGCTTCAAAGACTTACGCGATCTCCAGCTCCAAAGTGGAGTACCTGTCGACACCAAGTTTCAAGTGGGCGATGGTCTAACGACCAACGATTATCCTGAGCTGCTATTCCGCGTACATCTCTGGGACGTTGCAGAGGGCGATGAGATAGCGGCGAAACTCAACGGGGAACCCCTCCACGATCTCAAGCCGGCCGGTCCTGCCCAGAAATCTTCGGGGGCCCAGTGGTTGGAGTGCCGACCGGATCCAACTCTTGTAAAAAGAGGCAGGAACGAGGTCGGGTTAGTGGTCACCAAACGAGACGAATCGCGGCAGACATCTCTCGTATGGGATTGCTCCCAACTGTAGCTTCATTACTCAGGATAATCTGATCGTGCCCACCGTGTGCGCTATTGGTACGGCACTGGTATTCGATCTCCGTGCCAGGGAAAGGCATAGGTCGGTTCGTGCGCGAACCGCCGCATGTGTAGGTCCAGGCGAATCGACGAGCCCGGCGGGAGTTGGACAGCGAAATGTTTCGCATCCACCGGGATATTCTGATCGCCGTGGGTAACCGCCACGAAGTGGTGCTCGGAAAATGCTCCTGCTTGCACGAGCAGATTACGCGTCTCACTGCAACTCACGTTTACCAGCTGGACGCCGGCGCCATCGGCGCTCAGTCGATCCACCAGAGCTGCTACATCCAGCGGTAGCCCCGGCCGCGTGCGGTCCGAATCAAAGTAGCGCAAGGTTGCGCGCAGAAGCCCCCCGGTATAGACCGTATGGGGCGCGCCCATCATCACTTGGGTTAGCGCTTTGGTGTAAACCGGATTCGGGGAACCGGGGTTGTCCGCGATCAGGGCAGAGGGATCGCGCGTCTCATTCTGTATCATTTCAAGGGCTTTCAGGACGTTCTGGTAATCGGCCCGCAGGGCCTTCTCTGGCCAATCTGGATTCTTGCCATCGTAGTATTGGAAACGAGCCAGCTCGGTGTCGCCATAGTTCTTTTCGCCAACCACCGGCACCTCGTTCCAATCGCGCTGCCTTTCTTTCTCCCGTATCTGAACGATCAGATCGTAATCTTCGGGGGCCATGGAGATATGGTAAAGGTGGGCGAGTTCCTGCATGCGGAACGGCTCCATTCTACCCTGCTGCGGATCGGGATGTATCATGTAATACTCCCAGCCGTCCGGGCCGTAGCGAGCAGGCGGGATGAGCTGACCGTCTTCGCGAGTCATGGCATTTTCGAGAAGCACTTTGATCTGCGATCGCAACAGCTCCAGATAACCAAAGTCCCCACTGAGCAGGACAGCACACTCGGCAGCGATGGTGAGCGAGCAGAACATGATACTGTAACCCATGAAGCTGTTCCAGCCATAGAGCCCGCCCCACCATTGGCCACGGCGATGTTCGCCCGTTTGGCCAGTCGGCCCAATGTTGTCGGGCAGGATGCCGTTGTTTTTCCGGATGCGCTCCATCCACGCCTCGGTGTATTCTAGAACCCACCGCTTGTACTTCTCCTCCCTTGTGTATAGGTAGGCGTTGGTGACGAGAGCGGTGGCTCCGAGGCTGTGGGCGGCGTCCCCGTTGAGCACGAGCTGGTCGAAGAGCTTGACGATTTCGTCCTGGCGGCCGGGATCTGCGAACCAGTCCTGCTCTAGGTCCCTGACCATGGGGTCGAGGCTGGCCCGCACGCCATACCATCGATAACCCTCGCCGATGCTGGGGATTCCTCCTTGCAGCCACTTGACCACATCTTCAACCGGAGCGTGGCACATTGGGCCGATACTGGTTTGAATTGGGCTGCGGAAGACCTTGTGTTGGGGATCATAGTTGGGTGCTTCAGGATCCTCGTCGATGAACATCGCCGCAAACCGTTTGGCGCGCCGCATGTTCTCCGAGATGGTGGGATCGGCCAGGCCGAAATGGTAAAAAGCCATGTTCCCTTCGCCCTGGTGGTGCCATTCGTTCGAACCGGGAGCTTCCTGATTGTAATACTCGTTGTGGATCTGTTGGCTGAAGCGAGGATGAATCCTGCTGACGACATCGTCGGCATGGAAGCGGGTAGTGGCATTCCATTGCTGCAGTGCTAGGTCGAGCAGCTGCCGGTCCGCACCCATGGCATAGAACAAACCCCAGTTATAGACCCGTTCGTAGAGGTCATCTACATCGTCGGCGAAATAGAAGGCTCCGCCTTTTTCGGCGTACGTGTCCACCATGGGCGGTACGGCCTCCTCCATGAGTTTCATCAACCGGCGCTCCAGAAGCGCCCATCCCGGAGGTGGAGAGACCTGCGTCGCCTTGACTTCGACCAATTCGGGGATCGTCACCGGGTCTGTGGAAGAGCTCTCAATAGCCATGTTGTACTCCGCCTTGAAATTCGTCGTAGAATTTGTGCTCAAGCGAGTTTTTTGGAAATGGTTTCCTCTATGCTCACTTGTCGAAACCCCATTCAATTAAAGGTCCTATTTCTCCTGGACAGGAGGCGCTATACAGATGGACGAGAAACGGCAAGCCGCTCGCTGGCGCCGTCGCCGCATCATCTTCAACAACGACGGTGATGACATTCACGCCGAGCCAAGCGTCAATTCCCAGCACGACGTTGCTGAGAATCTACCTATAGGCAAATTGGGTGAGCCGATCAATAATTTTTCAGGACCTGTTCCCTACTTTCGTAACCCCAGTCTTCACCTCCTCTTACGAATACACCAAAACAAGTAAACACAGTAGGTTGCATGCATCTTCGTCGGCACTAATCGGCGTCCGACGGCATGGGTCAGCATGGCTCGGAATGTTCACGTGTGGGCTAAAACAGGGCTAAAACAATTGTCTTGACGTGGCCGCCGGCCTATATGTTGGGTAACAAGCGTTACCTAAATATTGGGGGCAAAAATGGCGGACGATGCAGGAACTCCGATTGGAATGGCCGGTTGCGAAAACAAGGGCAGTGGGGGCACTTCCGATGGGCAGATGGCGCCGGGAGCAGGCGGTCCGTTGCTCTCAAGACAACGAGGAAGAAGGAGGCCATTGAGAAGGCTCGCGAGCTCTCCACCGCTATCGAGTCTGGCACCTGGTCGCCAGACAGCTCGGGTCGGTCCGGTAAGACGAGTTTCGCGGAGATCGGTGCGGAGAATGTGGATCACGTGCAGCGGTCTGGGCAGTGGGCTACAACGCC
>CAYNZV010000012.1:0-63800 GCA_964401715.1 uncultured Gemmatimonadaceae bacterium
GTCCGTTTGTCTCCAGCAGGTCAGAGATTTGCACAGCCAGTTCTGCCTTAACGCGCCGCTGCGCGACGATAAACGATTCTACTGCCTTGTCATCGAGGTTCTCCGAGGTCTCCTGCAAAATCTGCACCAACTGGTGCGCATATACTTCGATCAGGAAGTTGCGCTCTTCATCCCTTATTCGTTTTTCAAGTTGGGCAATCTGCTTCTGATTCTTGCTCATCGCGTCAGCGACTCCGGCCGAGATAAACGGCTCAGGTGAGGGAAAGGGTCGGGTAGATACCAGGCCACAGACGCCGCTTGGTGCTCCAATGGGGAATCCCAGCTTTTCCGTGAATGGTGATCTTGCGGGCTCGCTGGACGGTGTAAACCAAACGACCCTGGTTGTTTCGGTTGCCACCGTAAGTAGTGGAGGTCAGGCTATTGCAATTTCCCGAGAAGATGTTCTCTTCAAGGGCCTCACCGCAAATGACGCGATCAAGGACATCTTCTACCACAGACTTCTGGCGGACGTTTTCGATCTCGAAGCCCCAGGTCTTGGCAAAATTTCGCAGTTTGCTTTCCGGTTTTCGCAGGGTACAATTTATGCCTTCGGTTTCACAAAGGACCCAATGGGGTCTGGCGATGGGCTCCAAATAGAATTCCTGGTCTTCGAACCAGTTCGGCTTCTGGCAATGCTTATAGAAATAATGGGGAAACATCTCGCGAATATTGGCCACGCAACAGGGGATCGGGGTGCCATTGACGCCTCCAATGACCGGATTTCGGAAAACGAGTACCGAGGTCGCAAATATCTTCTGCAAGGCTGGAATGTCGTTTTTCTCCGCAGCTTCTATAGTTCCCGGTAGCAGCAGTAGGTGCTCAACCAACGAGTTCAGTTCTTGTTGGAATCTGGCGACGTCTTTTTCTTCGAAATTGTAACCAATGGTGCTCTCGTATTTTTCAAGAGAAATAAACCGATCCATGAACAACCAACGGGCCCGTTCGCCGTGCGAAATCGACAACAACTCCGGAAGCGGTCCCGAAGAAGAAGTCTGGCAATGGCTCATCCGTATCTGTTTGGCCACGGGTGCTGTCTGATCCTCATTTTTGGTCAAGTCTGATTCCGCGGCCAAGATACCCATGGAAAGATTGGCATCGCCGGCGTCTTTGCCATTCAATTCATTCTTGAGTTCGAAAAGCTTGTCGACATACGGCTTGGAGTGTTGAGCGAGGGCGAAGGCCAGATCCCGGTCTTCCAACCGTGACATTTTGCCGCTTTCGAGATCGAGAATGGCTTGGGAGAGAGAAGTGGATCTCATTGCAATCCGGTTGGTCAATAACGCGGTTGCCAGCTGGAGCCGGACAGTTTATCAGGTGCCTAAAACTTGTCCGACTCGGTGATATTTGTCGGTTTTTCCGGTGGGTAAATCCGATTTTTCGATTCAGTTAAACTGTCCAATGAGACCTGTTAAGTCAATATACGACTGGAGGTTGGCATGCGTGAGACGCCTTGGTCCCCAGCATGTTCGGCGCAGTTCGAAACCCATGTAGGCGACCGCGGTACGAACCGTGGGTTCTATTGTCGATTGCCATTATAGTCGCAGCAACGACGACATTCGGTTACGTACTTATTCGGTGGCCTGGGTCAGTCCTTCTCAGGCGACATTAGGTTGATTAAGTGTGCTTGACAGGGTTTCGCCGACGCCGCTTTCTTAGCTGGAGTGACTGGGGAGAGCGCGCTCCGCGTCCAGAATTGATCCCTAGGAGGTATTCTGAATATGTTCGTCACTCAAAAGAGACTTGTAATTACCTGCGTTGTCTGCGTCGGCTTTGCCGGGCTTGCTGCCAAGGCGAAGGAAGAAGGGATCCATGCGGTAAAATCCAGCGTCGAGAATTTCCGCGATTCACCAAATGGCAAGCGACTCGGAACGCTTCTTGAGAATGTCGAAATCGAGCGTATCAGCCAAGACGGAAAGTGGGTTAGGTTTCGCATCGAGGGTTGGATTTGGGGCCCCTCGTTAGAGGGATTCGAAATCGAGGAGGAAGCCGACGAGAACGTTGAGCAGGCTCCCAAGATGCCTCTGCAGGACAATCTTCCTCGGGTCAAACGATTGATCAACGAAAGTTACGGGCTGTTTTACGGGATTGGCCTAGACGCGGATCTGGAACGCTTAGTGGTGCGGTTCAGAGTGCGTGACCTCGAGCGTAAGGCGTTGGAGCGGCGGCAGATGGCTGTGCAGATGGGTGTCTTGGAGATCTTCGAGGACAAAGTTGAGTTAGCGACTGTCCGTGTAGAGACCAACCGACCCGATGGTTCGGGCGAGGTCGGTGTAGATATCGCCGAGACGGACGTTGCGCACATCCGGCAGTTCGCCGGTGGAGAAGTCGAGAGTTGGAGGGAGCACTCTCGGATCTCCAGTGATGGTGGCAAAACTTGGAACAATTGACGGCTGTGGGATCCGGTAAACGGCTTCGTCATGTAATCCGCTGTTGCCAACAACAAGACCGCTACACCCATAACGACCAGAGAGAGAGCGGGTTCGTCTGCTAGACATTCTGGCGTTACGATCGCAGTTCCAAGAAATGATTGACGACGAACGCTTTCGGGCCGGGGAATACAGCCGGAAAATGCGGACGGCCCTCAGGGAATGGGAGCGTTGGTCTGTCGAATGGCCGCAGTTGGCAGACAAGATCGAGCGGAGCAGAACGTCTTGGTTGCTCCCGCACTTGAGCGATTCTGTGGCGGCGACCTTCTCCTTGCCAGCGTTGCCACCGGCCTTCAGCGTCGCCGCCACAGATGGCTCGCAGATCTTTCCTGACCGCCATGACATCTCATCCTGTTACCTGATCAATATCGGCTATGTTCTGCTCCACTACGGACTCAATGAACGCCCACTGCTCAACAGCCGGCCGAAGCTGTTTTACAAGGCAGACGATCTCTATTCAAATTGGGGCGGACGCAAAGTGGTGGCATCGAGGGAAACTGTTGCCCACAAGCGGACTGTCTTGGAGTTCACCGAGCTAAGCGATCTTGCCTTGGCGGCCGCTGCTGAAGGATTTGATCCGATGGCGGCCGCAGACGGGACCCTAATCCTTTGGAATCTTGAGGGTAAGCCGCAAAACGTTCGTTCTGCAGTGTTGACAACGGTACTTGATTCGTGGGAGCGCTTGCGGAGCAAACGGATTCCGTTAGCCGGATACATCAGCCAACCCGGTAGTCAGGAGCTTATCAATGCTTTTCGAGTTGGCTTGTGCCCCTTGGACGCAGCTGACTGTCGCCGTTGCCCCTGGCAACAGTCAGCAAGCGAGATCCCATGCCAGCCTGTCGAGGGGCTTCACGATGTCGCTCTGGCGCGTCAATTTCTTCGCGTCGGCGAGCGTACCTCCATCTTCGGTAGTTCGTCAAAAATCCTCGGGGAGTACGGCGATCACCGCATTCATTTCTTCTATCTGAATGTGGGCAAGGAGGTGGCAAGAGTAGAGGTGCCGCATTGGGTAGCCCGGGACAACCAGATGTTGAATACAGTGCACTCTGTGTTCTGCGATCAAGCGCAAAAAGGCGATGGCTATCCGGTTGCGCTTGCAGAAGCGCACGAGCAAGCGGTAGTCCGCGGGCGCGATCGAGAAATGTTCTACGCATCCTTACGGCAGCACCTGATTACTCACGACGTGGGTGTGAAGGTATCGAACAAAGCTCTGCGCAAACGAGTGGCCAGAGTTTGATTAAAGCGCGGAGAGAAACGATCAAACCTGAATCGCTACGCCCGCTGGACCGTTTCAAAGCCGCGTCTGCCAGTTCGGGGATTCCGGTTGTTTCCCGTCACGGAGAACTCGGCGAGGTGATCGAAAGTTCCACGATCGGACTGGTGGCTGAGGCGCGATCCCTGCACGGAGCTCCACCTTTCGGTTCGTTTGTCACCGTGGCTTCTGAGTACAATGTCTTCGGCATCGTAGCTGGAGCCACCACTAGATCTACCGAGCCAAATCGGCGACCCGTAGCCTTCGGGAAAACCGAAGAGGAGTTGCGGCTCGAACAACCGCAGATTTTCGAGCTGTTGCGGACCGAATTCGAGGTGCTGCTCGTCGGATATCTGGTCGACGGCGATCCAGTACACTTCCTGCCACCGCAACCGGCACGCATTCACAGTTTTGTATTCCGCTGCGATGATCAGATTGTTCGCGATTTCACAAGTACCGATGATTACCTGCGCTGTATTCTGGCAGCTGGCCATTTTCCCGCGGACCAACTAATTCCGGCGGCTATGCGAACAGCCTACAGGTGCCACGGGTCTTCAACGAGCTACCTGGTGCGTGCCGGTAAAGAATTGGCCCGGTTGCTCAGGGACGATTACGATCGTCTTGGGGCCATACTTCGACGCGTCGGCGGAGAGCCGTGTTGAACAACAGCGTCCCATCGGACAGACGGTTGGGAGTCCTGACGCGCGGCTCCTTAGTCGAGGGCGTAGAAATGAAGCTTGATCCGGCTCGAAACGTCGAAGACCTGAAGGCTGGCAAGTTCGTAGTCATAGATGGGGATAAGCACGAGTTCTTTTCGATGGTGACCGATATGCGCATAGAGGCCGCCAACGAGGAGGTTCTACTGCACCCGCCGGATCGTGCAGATCGACTAATGCGTCAGGTTCTAAGCGGTACGAGCACCTATAACATTGTTTCTCTACGGCCTATGTTGATGATGCCGAAATCTGCTGCCGGGAAACTCGACGATCCGCGGCCGGTTAAGGCCATACCCAGTCATTTCTCCAATGTGCTAGAAGCCCACGAGGAGGACGTGGCGCGGGTATTCGGTCGTGAGGGGGATGGGGAAAGGCGCCACTTTAGCATAGGTAGTCCGCTGGATATGGATACGCCGGTATGCATCGACATGGTTCGATTTGCCGAACGAAGTAATGGCATTTTTGGCAAAACCGGGACGGGCAAGTCCTTTCTCACACGGTTGGCCCTGTGCGGCTTGATTCATTATCAGCGGGCAGTGAATCTCATATTCGACATGCACAACGAATATGGCTTCAAAGCGATGAAGGAGACCGCCGGATCCAACGCCACCTTCGTCAAAGGTTTGAAGCAGCTTTTCGGCCAGCGCGTAGCTATCTTTTCCCTCGACCCTGAGTCGACGCGTGCCCGAGGTGTCCAACCCGATTTCGAGGTCTTCATTTCTTATGATCAGATAGCAGTAGAGGACATCGCGCCTTTGCAGGACGAGTTGAAGCTCAACCCGACGGCCGTAGAGTCGGCTTATCTCGTACACGCGCTCTACAAGGATCGGTGGTTACGTACTCTGCTCAGCCTGGATGGTCCGCAGGTCGAGGAGTTTGCCAACGAGATCGGCGCCCATCCCGGTTCGCTTGTCGCACTGCACCGCAAGCTGAAGCGGTTGGAGAATTTTCCTTTTATGGTCTCCAAGCTGCAAGACGGGGATGTGGTCGATCGTATCATGGAGTATCTAGATCGAGGGATCAATGTCGTACTCGAGTTCGGACAGCAAACTAGCATGCTCTGCTACTTGCTGGTCGCCAACATCATTGCCCGGCGTATTCACGAGATGTACGTCAAGAAGAGCGAGCGCTTTTACGCCACGCAGCGCCCAGAGGATCAACCTCGGCAATTGATGATCACCATCGAAGAGGCCCACAAATTCCTCAACACTACGGCTGCTAAACAGACGATATTCGGCACGATCGCGCGTGAAATGCGCAAGTATTACGTTTCTCTTCTGATAGTCGACCAACGCCCTTCCGGAATCGATGATGAGGTTCTGTCGCAGATCGGCACACGTATAACGGCACTGTTGAACGATGAGAAAGATATACAAGCTGTTCTGACCGGAGTGAGCGGTACAGATGGCTTGAGAAGTGTTCTCTCCAGCCTCGATTCGAAACAGCAGGCGCTGGTCATCGGGCATGCCGTGCCGATGCCGGTGGTGATCAAAACCCGCGAATATGGCCCCGAATTCTACCGCGACATGGGTGCGAATACGTCGCAAGAGTATGTAGAGCACAAGGTCGACGAGGACACTATCGCACTGTACGGCGACGCCTAACGCTGCCAGTGTCAGAGGTCGTTACGCAGCCAACGCTGACAAACGCCGATCTGGAAAACCAAGCGGCATGCCACAGGGGTCTGCTTTTGTCCGCGATCCTGTTGATGGCTCTAATTCTGCGCTGGCCGTTTCCCGAGCCCTCGTGGATCCATGTGGACGAGTGGGTACTTATCGTGTTTCCGTTGGGGTTCTGGGGCGGGGATCTAAACCCTCATTTCTTCAACTATCCCACCTTCCATCTGTATGTCGTTTCCGGGTTATACTATCTCTATTTTCTGCTTGTTGGCGATTCCAGCGCCGCCAACTTCCTGGCTTATCGCTATTTTGTCGAAGACCATGATCTCATCGCTATCGCCCGTGGGGTGGGATCTCTATTCTCGACTGCCACAGTTGCGGTGTGTGCGCTTACTGCGCGCCGCTTATACGGCGAGGTTGGGGGAGTCGTCACTGGAATCTTCGCAACGGTCATGTTGTTGCCGGTGCGATTCGCGCATCTTGCCATCACCGATAACCCAGCGCTGCTTTGGATCGCCCTTGCGATTCTGTGGGCGGTGCGGATCGTCCAAGACGTCCGACGCTCGGATTACCTTGTCGCGGGGATCTTTGTAGGCTTGGCGACGGCGACGAAGTTTCCGTCGGTGTTGGTCGCGGTTCCGGTGGTTGTTGCCGCTCTACTGGTCAAACCGTCGCTACGGCAAAGAGGAATCTGGAAGATATCGGCCGCGGCGCTGGCAACATTTTTCTTTACTGCACCCTACGTTCTACTCGATTGGCAAACTGCTTGGACGTTCGTCGAAGAGATGGGGAAGTTCCACCTCTTCGTCAACGAGGCATCCCCGGACGAACCGTCCTGGCTTTACCACATCCGCCACAACCTGCGCCACGGATTGGGATTGGCTGGCCTTCTGTTTGTCGTCGGTGGTTTGTTCTGGAGAATAAATCGATTCCGGCGAGAGGAGATTGTGTTGGTAGCTGCCTTTGTGCCATTCTTTATTCTTCTGGCTTCAGCCGAATCGGTTTTCATGCGATATCTTCTACCGCTGGTTCCCGCGCTGGCTCTGATCGCTGTGCGGTTTCTGTTTGTTCTGCAGTTGAAACCTTCCCTTCTGATTCTTGTCTGCATTGCATTGATTGCCGAGCCCGCTTACTCCTCATGGCAAACAAGGGTTTTGTTGTCCAGCGGCGACACTAGGACCCAAGCCATGACCTGGTTGCGGAAGAACGCTCCTGAAGCGAGTTACCTCATCAACCTTCCGTCGTCATTCAGCAACGTTCAAGTTCTTGAGCCGGGCTACGTCTACGTTCGGCAAAAACATTTTATTAAGAGTTTTCCGGTGGACGCTCTCATGGATGCTTACGCCTGGTTGGCTAAACAGCCCAATTTAGAGTCGATGTATCTCTCTCTTAATGCCGAGGCTGTTACGGAAGATCTGGCATCTGACTGGGAGAACGTTCAGGGGAAGGCAATGGTTCTGGACTACCGGCATCCAATTTTGCCTACAGTCGCCCTGGCACGACCATTCCAAACCCGCGCACCACTGGACGACGATGCGCGCGTCCGGGAACTGAGCCGTTGGATCACCCGCTTTTCTCCCGGACGGATCGAAGAGACTCCGTTCGACGCGGTGGATTGGCATTTTGTCCCGCTCGGAAATTTCCAGGCCTCCGATTACACGGGTCCAGAGATTCGTGTCGGCGAGATCCCGCTGCGGCGCACCGTCGTGAAGATTAGGCAAGACCATTTCTTTCAGGCGGTTCACGGGATATTGCAGGCCAACGTGGCGATGCAGCAGCAAGAGTGGGAGCGCGCTATAGGGATCTACGAGTCATTGCAACAATTGTCGGTTCCCCTCGACGAAGCTTTAAACATGGATTACCTCTACGACTATTACTTCAACCTGGGTCTGGCGCATCATCACTTGGGTCGATTCAGCGACGCAGTCAATTGCTGGGAAGAGAATGTGGCCTTGCGACCTGAGGTGGCGAAACCGTACAACAATCTCGGGGCAGCGTATTTCCGACTGGGGAATCTGCCTCGCGCCGTGGAGGTTTGGGAACGTGCAATCGCGCTGGATCCAGACTACCCCGAGGCATATTTCAATCTCGGAAATGCGCTGTTTGCCCAGCAATCTTACGCTCGCGCCGCGCTGTCTTGGAAGAAAGCGATCGATCTGAAGCCCGACTACGGTGACGCGTACTACGGTTTGGGAAATATCAGCTATCAGTTGGGCCAGTGGGGCAAAGCGATCTCGGCCTACACAACCGCGCGGCAGTTTTCGCCAGAAGATGCTAACATCCACTTCAATATGGCCCAGGTCCACCTGCGGCGCGATGACGCTGAGGCAGCGGTACGATCGTTCGAGAGGGTCGCGCAGCTGAAACCTGATGACGCCGAAGCGCTGGTTTACTTGGGTAGATTATATGCTGAATTGGGAAGATCGAGCGATGCCCGTCGGGTTTTCAGGCAACTTCTGGAGGTCTCTCCGAACCATCCGCAGGCTGGGGAAATACGACGCGCCTTGGGGGATGGCTAAACCTTAAAGCTTGACCGTTCGGCGGTTCGCACCCGATTTCAGGACGGCCAGAGCAACACGCAAAGCGGCTATGCCGTCTTCGCCCGTTACCATTGGACTTTTGTCCTGTTCGAAACATCCGACGACATGTTTAAGCTGAATCATGAACATGTCGGTTTTGGTATACGGATAAACTCGGCTCTTTCCATTTCCCCGCTGAAGGGTGAATACTCCCATACGCTTGGCGTCGAAGCTCTTGGGTGCGGATGGCGCTGTCATGCCGAATTGTAGGCACCCGGACGGCCCAACTACGTCGTTGAGTGATCCGGTGCGGGTGCCCATGGGCAAACCCCACGTCCACATGAGCGAGTGCTGGTCGCCCGATTCGAAGTTGAGGATAACCGAAGCCGTGTCCGCGCCAACGCTGGTGTTGTCCAACTGCATCGATGAAGCTTGCACAGATTCGACTGGACCAAACATCTGGAGCGCAAAATCGTAGTTGTGGATGGCGCCGTCCATCAATGGTCCCCCACCTTTGGTTTGGTGACGAAACCAGAGATTTTCCGGCTTGCCGTCGGCAACAAATCTCCACAACAGCGGGCGCCCGATGGCGCCGGACTTGACGATCTTTAAAAGTTGTCCCCACTCTTTATCGAACCTTCGAACGAATCCAATGGCGAGATGGACACTTGCAGCCGAACAGACTTCGACAATGCGGTTAGCATCGTGCATGTTCAGAGCGATGGGTTTTTCGCAGAATATATGCTTGCCGGCGCGAGCAGCAGCGGTCGCCGGAGTCGTGTGCCGAAAGGTGGGTGTGCAGATCCAAACGGCATCCAGGGCGTCGATTTTCAGCATTTGCCGAAAATCACTGAAATGCCGGGAGACTCCGAAGTCGGCAGCGAATTGCGCAGCCGTGGTGGGTACCACGTCGGAAACCGCCAAGATCCTGACGTTGCGCAGCTGCGCCATGCGTGTTGCGTGGTGGCGCGCGATGCCGCCAGCACCGATGAATCCTACGTTTAGCACGAGCGTCTCCTCCTTAACATGTCGCTCAATATAGATCTGCCATCGACGCCGCTCAATCGCGGAGGTTCATGTACGATTTTCTCTCCGATTTGACACTGCCTTTGCTGACGCCTATCGGGTTGGCCATGCTGGTCTGGCTGGTGGGGCTGGGTCTGGGTTTAAGGGGTTACCGCTTCGTGCGGAAGTGCTGCACGATTGGTGGCATACTCCTATTGTTGGCATTCGCAAGTCCAGAAGTCGGAGGGGCTTTCTTGGCGACATTGGAAGATGATTATCCAGTGACCACGGCGGCGGATTGTGCCGATGCAGATGCCATCGTGATCCTTGGTGGCGTAACCGCGCCGCCGATTCCTCCGCGTGCGACCATTGATGTCGGTGCCGGCTTCGATCGTTTGCTGCATGGGATGAGGCTGTTCCGGTTGGGGAAAGCTCCGGTTTTGCTATTGAGTGGTGGGGCGGCGATGGCACAGGCCGGGATACAGATCACCGAAGCCGCCCGACTCTTCAGGTTGTCCATCGAATATGGAATCGATCCCAGCGCGATTTGGCTGGAGGAACGGTCTGAAAATACCCACGAGAATGCCCGTTTTAGCAGCGAGATGCTTCGAAACAAGGGTTTGAGTAAAGTGTTGCTGGTAACCTCGGCCTCCCATATGCCGCGGGCTGCTGCAGCCTTCAAAAAAGAAGGGTTGGACACCGTAGCGGCGCCTACCGATATGCGGGCGATTGGCGAGCCGGACGCGATGCGCAGCCTTGTGCCGAGCCTTCGGGGACTGGAATATTCGACCATCGCCATGCGGGAGTATTGCGGGCTGGTTGTCTATTGGGTTCGGGGTTGGATATGAACCTCAGAAGGTGTCTTCCAGTTCCGGATTTCCCTTCCGCGAGAACGACTGGGCGATTTCGTCGCACCGCTCGTTGTCTGGATCACCCGCATGCCCGCGGGTGTACTTCCAAGTGGTGGTGGGACCGTTCAATCGATCCAACTCTCTCCACAGCTCCTGGTTCAACACCGGTTTCTTGGACGCTGTAATCCATCCTTTACGTTTCCAGGTGTGAATCCACTCTGTGATGCCTTTGCGAACGTATTCGCTGTCTGTAGTGATTATAATGGAATCAGCGTTTTGAGCTGCCTTCAGTCCTTCGATCGCCGCTTGCAGTTCCATGCGGTTGTTGGTGGTGTTCGCAACATGGCCTCCTATTTCCCGAACCCTGCCGTCGTCGGCAATCAATCTTACTGCCCAGCCGCCCGGTCCCGGGTTGCCCGAACATGCTCCGTCGCTGAAGATTCTGATCGATTTCATTAGTTGGCGCCCGGTATTTTCAAAAGACGGCGCAAAGGTAAAGAGGTTTCCGTCGGGGCGTCAAACCTTCTCAGAGGTAGGCGTTTGCGCCGCCTTGAGGGCGAATAGCGAGTCCCATATCTTGTTAAGCAACGGTGCCTCGTGCAGATTTTTTGCGGATTGCGAAACAATGGCGGGGCGGCACAGTAGCTTCCACCTAGAATCGAGGTTTAATGTCAGCGGATAACAGGAAGTTCGATGTTGTGGTTATTGGCAGTGGTCCCGGAGGTTATACGGCTGCTATTCGCGCCGGCCAACTTGGCTTGAAAGTCGCGATTGTCGAGCGAGAAGAGAAGCTCGGAGGGGTTTGTCTCAATTGGGGTTGTATTCCGACCAAGGCGTTGTTGAAACAAGCCGAAGTTTTCAATCTCGTGCAGCGGGCTGATGAGTTCGGCATTGAAGTGGGAAAGGTCAAAGCCAACTGGCACAAAATCATAGGGCGTAGCCGTGCGGTTGCCGATGGACTAGCGAACGGTGTGTCCTATCTGATGAAGAAGAACAAAATTGAGATTGTGAGTGGCCAAGGTCGCATAACGCCTTCCAAAAAGGTGGAGGTCGCGAACGAGAATGATGATTTTACGGAGACGTTGGAAACCTCCAACATCATCATCGCCACCGGCAGCAAGCCCAAAACGATCCCGGGCGTCGAGATCGACGCGAACACTGTATTGAGCAGCAAGGAAAGCATGGTGCTTGATGCTCAACCGAAGTCGCTGTTGATAATCGGCGCCGGGGCTATCGGGATCGAATTCGCCTACTTCTACAACAGCTTCGGAACCGAGGTGACGGTTCTGGAGGCACTACCCCAGGTATTACCGCGCGAGGACGCCGAAATAGCCGGACTGCTGGCGACCAGTCTCTCCAAGCAGGGTATCCGCATCGAGGTGAACGCCGTGGTAGAATCAGTCAACTTGATGGATGGCAGTGCCGAGGTTTCTTTTGTTGGCGCAGCGGGAAAAGAAACGAAGAAGGTTGAAAAGGTGTTGATGGCAGTAGGAGTAAGTGGTTACACGGAGGGGTTGGGTCTCGAAGCTTTGGGAGTGGCCATGAATCGCGGAGACATACAAGTTGACGGCCGTCTGCAGACGAATGTTAAAGGAGTGTACGCTATAGGTGACGTGGTGGGACCGCCTCAATTGGCCCATATGGCAACCGCCGAGGGCATCGCGGCCGCTGAATTCATCGCTGGCAAGGAGCGGGCCGAAATCGATCGTACTTTCATTCCCAGCTGCGTCTATTGTCAACCTCAAGTTGCCAGCGTTGGCTTGACGGAGGAACAGGCGAAAGCGGCGGGGCACGAAATCAAGGTGGGTCGATTTCCCTTTGCAGCTAGCGGAAAAGCACAAGCGATCGGAGACACGGATGGCCTGGTCAAGCTGGTGTTCGGCGAACGTTACGGCGAGGTAATGGGTGCTTCGATCATCGGCTCGGAAGCGACCGAGCTGGTGGCTGAGGTCGGGCTGGCTGCCCAACTGGAAGCCACCTACGAGGAGATATTGAGTACAGTACATGCGCACCCAACCCTGTCGGAATCCGTGATGGAGGCCGCCGGGGAAGCTTTCGGTGAAGCTGTCAATATCTGATGGATCGCAATTGTCGGGTACAGCTCAAAGTCGCTATTGATACACTGGGTTTGTCCCGTGAAGTTCAGGTCAGGAAATATCTAGGAGAAGGTGCTGACGGACAATTGGCAGGCGTTTCAGTGCGGCAGTGACGCCACCGCCAGCCACATGGCCAACAATTTGTGGGAAGGGATCAAGTTGCGGCCGTGACACGTGATTCGAGGTTTTGGTGGTGACAGATAATGGCTACTGGCTCGCCGTTCTCGCCAACGACATAAGTTACAGCGCATTGTCCTCCGAACAGCTCAATAATCAAGCCGCTGATTGCCATAAGCTGATCGG
This sequence comes from uncultured Gemmatimonadaceae bacterium, assembly GCA_964401715.1. Taxonomy (GTDB): domain Bacteria; phylum Latescibacterota; class UBA2968; order UBA8231; family UBA8231; genus CAYNZV01. The sequence continues at coordinate 12,827 of CAYNZV010000012.1, forward strand.
GCAATAGCAAAAATGTGTTGAACTCCGCAGTGACGACGACGATCTGTTGGATTGGCTTCGGTGGGGGGAAATTGACTTCCTGGTCGAGGTCCCACTATCCGTGGACAGCGATCATATGGGCCGGGTCGAAGATGTGCGCAACATCCTGATGTGCATGATCTGCTATTCCTTCAAGGAAGAATTCTTGCAAGGCAAATAGTTTTCCGTGTGCACCGGGTAATGCGCTTGAAGCCGCTCTCCCAATCTCCCAATTACTCACTCCTCCCACTTGCCGAATTCGACACAACGGTGATACCTTTGCCAAAAGGGGAGGGTGAGCAATGAAAATCATTCTTTTGACACTCATTGCGGCGATCGTCGGTTTTTTGGGCTGCGGCAGCGATGACGGCGCAGCTCCTACGGAGAGCCGGGTGGCCGATTTGCCGCAGAATCCTCGAAATCTACAGGTAGAGAAGATCGGGGATGGGGAAGTCTGGCTGCAATGGCAAGGGGTCTCTCCGGAGACCCAATACGTGATCTACAGGACGGAAAATGACGGCGTTACGGTAGCGCTCGATTCGACCTTTGACAACAGTTACCGCGATGCCAGTTTGAGTTACGAGATCGAGTACAGCTATTTCGTCGTTGCCTTGGAGAGCAACGGCCAGGAAGGGCCTCCCACCAACATTGTAAGCGGCCAACCGTTCAACAATCTCTCGCCGCAGGCACCCAATGCCCTGAGGGCCACCGCTCACAATATCTCCATTTTCGACCAGTTGGAGATCGTGCTCGACTGGCAGCTGAGTCCAGAGTCGGACCTTTCTTTTTATCGTGTTTATCGCGATGTGGAACCGGATTTTGCGCCCGGACAGAACAATCTGCTCAGCGTTGTCTCCGAACCTCGTTTTGTCGACGAGGCAATCAGCGTGGGTACGGTCTACTACTATAGAGTGACTGCCGTAGATCGCGGCGGCAAAGAAAGCGTCAGTTCGCAGATGGCAAGCGATGTGGCGCTGGCAGAACCTCGCCTGGCCACGCCCATCGGTGGTGCATTGGCTCCCCCCGTGCCGGTTTTCCGGTGGCGGTCCGTTGGGGATGCCTCTTTGTATCGGGTAATTGTCACCTCCTCGCCAACTAGCGGCGAGCTTTCCGATATGCCGTTGGGAAGTGATACCACTGCAGTATTTGTCGGGCGCAGTCTCGCATCGCGTGGCAAGGTAGAGCTCAAGCCTGGAGCGGTGTATTATTGGAAGGTGGTCGCCAGTTCTAAGGACGCCGGTGTTGAAAATTCCGTCAGCGCCATCGAAAGCTTCAAAATCAGATAACCCTAACATAGATCCCGGGGCATTGGAGATTGTGCGACGGCTGCGCGCGCGCGGTCACCGCGCGCTGTTGGCCGGCGGTTGTGTCCGCGACTGGCTAATGCATCGCCACGCAACCGACTGGGATATCGCTACTGATGCAGATCCCTCCCAAGTCGCCCAATATTTCGATCGTACAACTGCGTTCGGCAAGCAATTCGGAGTAATGCTGGTCGTTCTTGATCAGGGACAGTACGAAGTGGCGCGTTTCCGTCGAGATGGTTCGTATACCGATGGTCGTCACCCAGACAGCGTCGAATTCGGCCAAGCTAGGGAGGACGCTTTACGTCGAGACTTCACCATCAATGGTATGTTTTACGACCCTCTGGACGCGGAACTGCTGGATTTCGTGGGAGGCCGGAACGACATAGAGCGACGACTGGTGCGCTGCATCGGAGACCCTTGGGAACGATTCCGTGAGGATCGCCTGCGGATGCTCAGAGCAGTCCGCTTTGCCGCCCGAATGGGGTTCGATATGCACCCAGATACGTTTGCGGCCGTTCGCGATCAAGCCGCCAACATAGCGGATACTAGCAAGGAACGCATTCGGGACGAGTTGACGGCTATCCTGACTGGTGCGAACTCCGGCCGTGGCCTGAGTTTGTTGCAGCAGACTGGCTTGTTGTGCGAGGTGCTGCCGGAAGTGGCGGCAATGGGTGGTGTTGCTCAGCCTCCCGAGTATCATCCAGAGGGAGACGTGTTCACCCATGTGAGACTCATGTTGGATCTCAGCTCTGGTCAAGGCGCGCCTTTGGCCTGGGCGATTCTGCTGCACGACGTTGGCAAACCAACGACCTTCGTGCAATCCGACCGTATCCGCTTCAACGGCCACGATGCAGTGGGGGCGCAGATGGCTGCCGAGATCTGCACGCGCTTGCGCATGTCGAACGCCGAGGGACGCAGGGTGGTCGATCTAGTTGCCAACCACATGCGGATCGGGTCCGTAAGGCAGATGAAGGAGAGTACGCTCAAGCGTCTGTTGGGTGAGTCCTACTTCGCGGAGCTACTGGAGTTGCACCGGTTGGATTGCCTGGCCAGCCACGGCAAGCTGGATCTTTACGATTTTTGCCGACAGACGCAGCAAGATATCCCTGCGGCAACGCTGAAGCCAAAGCCGCTTTTGAGGGGGGATGGTTTAATCGCGTTGGGATACCAACCAGGGCCAGCATTCAAAGAGATTCTCGACCGCGTCGAGGAGGAACAACTGGAAGGGCGTTTGATGAATTCGACGGAGGCGGAAAAATTCGTGCTGCGCAATTTCTCGAAGAGTAGCGTTGGCCAAGCCCGAACCTGACATATTTTGGCCGACGGCGCTTTGCTACCGATTACGCAGGTGGTGCTGTAAAACGTCCGCAGTAATGAGATGTCCTCGTATCGATAGGTGCCCTGCTGTCGTCATGTTGTACAAAGGTTTTCCGGATGCAGACTCTAGGAAGACCGGCAACAGGTCGATGTAGGGGATCTCCAGCTCAATCAATATCGTTGCCAGCTCGTTGTTGGGTCGATGGCGATCCTCGGAGCTGGCAAACGGTTTGTATATCTGATCCTTGTCCGGGATGATCACTACTGTTGCTTCCATTCCACGCTGTGTGAGATAATCGCGAAAATGAAGGAGAGCACGGCGCGTCGGCGCTAGCAAATCTTTAGTGTAAAAGCTTTCGTCGTATAAGTCTGGTCGGCGGGAATTTTCCCAATCGTACGCCAGTTCCAGGAACGCGGTTCTCGTCCGCAAAACCACTATGGACAATAGACGGCTGTCGTAGACGAGCTGTCGGATCCACTCTCGCCTTGGTCCAGATTCGAGACGTATGCGCCCCATGGCGTCGATGAGCACCTTGTCTCTTGCCGGCAAGTTGTCGGTGAAATCGTTGCCGACAAAAAAACAGAGAAACACCTGATCGATGCTTGAGGTACCGAAGTAATCCGCGAAGTCGCGCAATGCAGCCACCTCCTGAAATGTCGAATAGCTCCCGACGCCGAGGTTTATGACTTCACGGTCTGCGGTCAGACCAACTAGGAAAGGGAAGGTATCTTCGGCGTTTTCCTCGTTTCCGAAGGTGTATGAGTCACCGAGAAAAACGAGCTGGGCTTTGGTTGCCTGTTGCAGAAAATCGTACTGCACCGGAATCCTGCGGCCCGCAGCATCGGTGCGTAAATGTACTTTCTTGCCATTCCAATAGGTAGCTCTCCGTAGGTTGGGTTTCAAGCCGATGCCGCAGCATTCTTTGGGCGTGTAAATATCCAACGTTGCCGTGACCTCGACGTTGTCGACAGGGAGTAGCAATCGCAGTCCGATCTCACCCACACTGAAACTCACCGCTATACCGGTTAGCGCCAGTGCCAGGTTGGCGCTCCAACGGAACAACGAAGTCTTACTTGCCACGTTCATCTCGATCTTGTTGATCTCGAATAGATGGGGTGATAGATTGGAATTCGAAATCCTGTTTGAAAGATAACCTCGCGTGCGTCAGACGTATAACGCAGGTGGCGACAGAAACGAGTTCCTTTGAAAGTTCGACCCAACATTCTTTGGGTGTGCACGGACCAGCAACGTTTCGATACCATAGGTGCACTGGGTAATCCCCACGTCTCCACTCCGAACATAGACCGTCTCGTCGGTAGCGGAGTTGCCTTTGAGAGGGCGTATTGTCAAAGCCCGATCTGCACGCCCAGTAGGGTCAGCTTTTTAACCGGGATGTACGCTAGTGCTGTGCATGTGAACACAAACGGTGTTGAAGCGATGCCGGTGGGGCATCCGCCGTTAGTGACCAAACTGCTGGCCAATGCGGGATACGATTGTGGTTTAATCGGGAAGCTGCATCTGAGTAGCGCCTGGGGCCGCATCGAGGTGAGGACCGACGACGGCTACCGTTACTGGGAGTACAGCCACGCACCGCGCGATGACTGGCCCATCGGCCACGGCTATGCCGACTGGGTCCGTTCCAAGGGCGAGATTCTGGGTGAGCTTATCAAAGACCCTAACGGCGTGCCAGCTGAATTGCATCAAAGCACTTGGTGCGCCGAGAAAACCATGAAGTTTATTGCCCAAGAGCGATCGGGGCCCTGGGCCGCCAGTGTCAATATGTATTACCCGCATCCGTACTTCAACCCGCCGAAATCTTATCGAGACCAGTTTGATCCCAGCTCCATGCCACCGCCACTGTTCCGTGAGTCCGATCTTCATCAGCAACGAGTGCTTGCGAATGTCGATTTTCAATCCTTGGGTCGGAGCCCGGAGGCGCTAGACATTGAAGCACCGGTGCTAGAGAAACCACTAGGTGTTGACGAATGGCCGGAGGGATCTATCGCGATAAAGCGCGATGCTCAGACCCTGAAGGCTGCCTACTACGCTATGATCAAGCTGGTCGATGACCAGGTTGGACGCATCATTGATTTCCTTGAAGACACCGGCCAACGCGAGAACACATTGGTGGTCTTCACAAGCGATCACGGTGAAATGTTAGGAGATCACGGACTGATTCAAAAGGGTTGCCGGTTTTACGAAGGTTTGGTCAGAGTTCCGTTGATATTTTCCTGGCCTGGTCGTATCCGGGAGGATGTGCGTTCCAGCGCTTTGGTGGAGCTAACCGACAAAGCTCCTACTTTCCTCGACGTCGCAGGGTTGGGAATCCCGGAGCGTATGCACGGCCGTTCGCTGATGCCTATCCTGACGGGGGCGGCAGATCCGAATTACCATAGGGAATCTGTGCGTTGCGAGTATTACGATGCGATTGGGGCAGATCCGAATTTCCACCAGGCACCTGATCACAGCCACGCCACCATGTTCAGGGATGAGCGCTACAAGTTTGTGCTCTACCACGGCCACGGTTTAGGCGAGTTATACGATTTACAGGAAGATCCCGACGAGTTTGAGAACCTGTGGGACGATTTTGATGTGCAAGCATTGAAACTCGATTTGATGCAACGAAGTTTCGATGCATCCATACTCAGCATGGACAAAGGGCCGCGGCGCTTGGGCATGATCTAACAAATGCAGACGGCGGCGAAAGTGGATCAAATCACCGAGCAGAGAATTTGGCGTTTTCACGGGGAGGAACGATACTCCGAGAATGACCAGATAACTGTGGAAGAGCCTCTTGAGATTCGCCTCAACGGTGAATCGGTTGCCGTCGTGATGCGGACTCCGAAAAACGACTTCGAATTGGCGGCCGGCTTCGTCTATACGGAAGGAGTTGTCGAACAAGCTACAGATATCGGGACTGTCTCCTATTGCCCACAGGCCGACCCACCCAATCTGCAGAACGTCGTAGATGTGAGGTTGTCCCAAGGGGTTGCCTTCGATTCCTCCAAGCTGAAGCGGAACTTCTATGCTTCTTCCAGTTGTGGTGTATGTGGCAAAGCGAGTATCGATTCAATTCGAACCCACGCGCCACTTCTCAAGGCCGATTTCCAGATCGGGGTTGAAAACCTCTACGGGCTCCAGGATGTTTTCAGAGATTCCCAAAAGGTATTTGAGCAGACCGGATCGCTGCACGGTGCCGCGCTCTTCGATCCGCAAGGGGAGTTGTTAACTGTGCGCGAAGACGTCGGACGTCACAATGCTGTCGATAAGCTCGTGGGCGCATACATTCTTGAAAGCCGCTTGCCGCCGGAAGATGTTTTGTTGATGGTGAGCGGGCGTACAAGTTTTGAGATTGTTCAGAAGGCACTCATGGCCGGTATAGCTGCTGTCGCCGGGGTTTCAGCACCCTCCAGCCTAGCGATACAGATGGCCGAAGAAGCGGGTATGACTTTAATAGGCTTTTTGCGTGGAAGTGGATTCAATCTGTACACGGGTCCTCAACGTGTCTCAACGAAAGGAATATGATGGTGAAGAGAAAAGCTGTGAGTAGGCCGAAGTTGCACCTGTGTGCAGCGGCATGGACATTAACTGGTTATCCCTCCCCGGAAAAAGAATGGTCGGTGGGTACCAAGGTGAAACGTGCCGCCGAAGCTGGTTTTGACGCCATCAGCGGTGGGCCTCTGGAAGAATGGACGGTAGCAGCAGAGAAGTGCGGTCTAGGATACGTTGGCGGAATCGACATCGGTCGCGAGACCGAAGCGGAGCGAAAGCTCAAGCTTTTCAAGAAGCTGGGAGTGTATCACATAAACGTGCAGCTCTGCGATCACGACACCCAGACTAAGGATGCGGTGAAGGTAGCACGCAAGGTAATGCAGGCGGGGGTCGCTCTCGGTCTTAAACCTGCCATCGAAGTGCACCGGGATACCTGTACCGAGACACCTGAAAAGGCGTATGCTTTGGCCAGCGAGTTTGAGAAGCGGTACAAGAGCAAGCTCAACATTAACTTCGATCACTCCCATCCGGCGATTATCAAGCAGGTGCGGCCGCCGGAATTCTGGAAGCGGCTCTCTGGACGCCTCGACCTCTTGCGCCGCGGTGAACTTATCCATCTGCGTCCGTTTACGGGCAGCCATTGTCAAACGCCCATCACCAACGGTCGCGGTCAACTGGACGGTGACTTCGTCACGTGGCGCGACAATTTCTGCAAGCCGTTGCTAGAAGCTTGGTTGAAGGGGGCAGGGTCTGGTAAAGAGCTGTATGCCGTCGTGGAACTCGGCCCCAAGGGCTCGGGATACGGCATGGAGATCTTTCCCGACATCTGGAAAGACGCCATCATCGCGCGCGGGGAGATCGAACGCATTTGGCGTAATCTGTTGCGAAAGTGGAAACGATGAGTAGGCTATTTTACTACTGATCTCCGAGGTTTGACTATGGTTCAGCTGGTGATCGAAGGGCCGATCGAGCTCCGCGGAGAAATGGCGGTATCCGGCGCAAAGAATGCCGTAAGCAAACGGCTCACGGCGTCGATGCTAAGCTCGGACACGTGCTCGTTCGGCAATGTTCCAGGCATCGGGGACACTACCCGTAACCTGCGAAAAGGCGGAGTCGGTCGAGACTTGCATTGAATCTCGCGAAGGGAAACAACTGGACATTACCACGTCGGCCATCATTAACTCAGAGGTTCTGGAAGGTCTGGCGAAGCTCAATCGGCTTTCGCCATTTTGCTGACGCAAGCTGCTACTATGTCGGTAATCCACGAGACGGTGTTCGAAGATCGTTTCGTCTAAGCCGCTGATCTGAGCAAGGTGGGGGCAGACATCGATTTATACGAGAACTGCTTGGGAAACGCTTCCTGTCGGTTCAATGATAGCGGAAACAAACACAGCGTCGTGATTAAGAGTCCGAGGCCGTTGAAGGCGGCTGAGATCGTGATTGCCGATCTGCGCGCAGGATTTTCTCAGCTCATTGCAGTGGTCAATGCCAAAGGTCAATCTGCAATAAAGGCGGTTGAAGAACTGGACCGGGATTACGGGCAGCTCGACGTCACCCTCGAACGACTGGGAGCGCGGATTCAACGCCAGGAGAATTGGCGGTCACTTGGTTCGGCTACTTCTTGATTGGGTATTTCGGGAAGTACGTAACCCGCGGGGAATCGGTGGTAGTACTTATGTCTTGGAGTAGCAGGTTGCGGAGCTCATCCTTCCCGTTTTGCAATATAGCCTCCCCGTGCCCGGGTAACAGATTCACAAACTCGACGTCGAGCAAATGGCCTAAAGTCTCCCTCGGTTGGGGATGACCAGTAGGATGGCCGCCTAAAGGCAGATTGTTGGGAGCCCACTTCGCCATCGTCCCGAGGGCATCGCCAACCACCAGAGTGCCGCCATGACACGGCGCCAGTAGAGCTTGTTCGCCGCGCGTTAAGCCCGGGATCCCGATGGCCTGAAGTCCCAATGGAAGCTCATCGTCGCTGCCATAAGTTTCATAAGATTCCAGGCATTCCAGCATGCAAGTATCTTCGGCTGGCACGTAAATCGGGGCACCGGTTCGTTTGGAAAATAGATGGGCTTGGCGTTCGTGCCATCCGACGGTCAATATTATTGCCACGACATCCCCGGCGTCGGTTATATCGTCCAGACCGTACATCTCCATCGGGTCTATCACAATGCTTCCGTCGGGGAAACGCAGCCAATAAGATTCCAATGTCCATTGCGGCCAGACGACGCTCCATTTGAAAACACCTGGTAAGATCTCGTCCATGCATAGACCTTAAGCGGAAAAATTACCCATCTGCGGTTCGGCCACACGCATGTAATCACCCACGTTCATAATGATGGAGTCGGTCAGCGAACCTGCATTAAAGGCGATGGTTTCGTTCTCTGTGATCGAGGCGTCGACGTGCAGCTCGAACGGCGTGATGGGAGGGCCGAAAGGCGGCACCGAACCGGGAACCAGCTGGGCTAGCTCGAGGAGCTCTTCTTTGTTGGCAAAACGCAGTTTTTTCGCTTTGAATCTTTGCTTGATCGAGGGGGAATCTATCCTCAGCGCTGCGCTCACGACAAACAGCTTGTATGCATCGCCCACCTTCATGACGATCGCCTTGCCGCCGATTGCCAGATCCTCGCCGCGCGCTACGGCAGAGGCTTCGGAGGTTGCGGTCGGCTCGTGATGCACTTCGCGATATGGTACTGAGTGTTTGTCCAGAAAGCAGCGTATGGCGCCAAGAGTTTCTGTGCTCAAACGGATTGATCAACGGGTTTGACGGCAAGTTGTTTCACGGAATTCAGTACTTCGGCCTTTAGCTCCGGGGACAAGGGCAGTCGCGGAGGCCTCGGGTTGCCGCAATCAATGCCAAGGCGCCAGCTCAGCACTGCTTTTTCCACTCTCGGATTGCCGTGTTTCCACACTATGTCCATCAGCCTCGAAGCCCTTTCTTGGGCTTTGATCGCACTCTCTATATGGCCGCTCTGGAAAGCATGCCAGATTTCCACCCAAAGCTCCGGCGCCATACAGACCGGACCGTCAATACATCCCACAGCGCCCAGCGACAACGCGGGCAGCAGCATCTGACCACTTCCCATGAAGCAGGTAAGTCCGGCTGCCACGAATTGGCGTAGATGATAGAGGTTCAGCGAGGAGTGCTTGAGGCCTACAACACTGGGAATTCGGTCGCGCAATTTCAGAATGAACTCAGGAGTGATGGTGAATCCCGTGCACTCCGGCAAGTTGTAGGCGAAGAATGGTAGGTCTGCGGTGGCCGCAACCTGGCGGAAATGCTCGATCGCTTCCTCTTCGGTCGGCGGGTAAAAAAATGGCGGTACACAGCAGATCGCGTTGACTCCCTGGCGGGCAGCGGCGGCTGCCATTTTCACCGCACGCGCCGTAGTTGGTGCGCCGACGTGCATGATGATCTTAGCTCGTCCCTGGACCTGATTAACGGCGATTTCCGCGATGCGATTGTTCTCTTCGTCACTGAGTAGAACGCTCTCGCCTGTACCTCCCGCCATCCACATGCCATTGACACCTGCCTGCACGTTGAACTCGATCACGCGGCGCAGCGCTGATTCGTTTAGTTCGCCAGCTGCGTCCATCGGTGTTACTAACGCCGGAACTATGCCCTCGAATGCACCCATTGAATCAGTCACCTCACGTTGAACGAGCGATGGCTCGGCCAGAAAGTGTGCCGGTGATTTCGCCGTCTCGCTTTACCCAGCTTCCGTTGACCATCACGTCGTCGATACCGATGGCAGTCAGTTTGGGTTCGGTCCAGGTGGCTCGTGCCTCCACGGTGTCTGGATCGAAAACCACGATGTCGGCCGCCTTGCCCTTAACGAGGTGGCCCCTGTCTCCAAGACCGAAACGTTCGGCTGGGAAGCCGCTCATTTTGTAGATCGCTTCCTCCAATGAAACCGCCCGGCGCTCACGCACGAACTGTCCCAGCATCTGGGCAAAACATCCGAAACCACGCGGATGAGGATGGGGGACATCATAAACGCCATCGCTGGCGAGCATCATCCTAGGGTGAGAGGCGGTTTCAGTGGTTACCGCAATGTTCTCGTCGTCGGAGGTTTGCCATGGGAAAATGAAGGTTCCCACTCCTTCAAGGATCAGATCGAAGAGAAGATCCTCGCAGGAGCAACCAACACTCTCCGCCGCTTCGCCAAGGGTAGATCCTTCGAAGCGCCCCGAAGCTGTGTAGCCGATGATCTGAGAGCCTTTCTTGACACCTAGTTTCTCGTTCAGCTCCGGAGTGCAGTCTGACCGCGCTTGAGGCTCCTTCAAGCGCGCCATTACCTCCTGTGGACTACCGGCTTGGTATCGCATTGGCAGCAACATAAGCCCGTGGGTCATGCCGGCCGGGTAGAGATACGACTCGAAAGTGAGGTCGATGCCTTCTCGTTCGACCCGCTCTAGTTTTTCCAGGCTCTCTTCGTCAACGCGCTCATGGGAGATATGTACCGGTATTCCTGAAGCTCTCGAAAGCTCGATGATTTCATCCCAGGCTCTGGAGCGGCCATAGTCCTGGTAGCGAAGATGCGCGGCGTACACACCGCCGAAAGACTCTGCCACCTTGCACAGCTCGACGAGCTCTTCGAGTGTAGCATTGGCGCTGGGTTGGTAATCCAACCCCAGATTCAGGGCGGTTGCCCCAGCCTCCATCCAAGCGCGTGTGCTGGTGCGCATTGCTTCCAATTCCTCATCGTCAGCGGCGCGGTCAGCCCAGCCCATGGCAGCAAGACGCACGGCGCAGTGCGGTACTTGGGGCGCTACATTTGCTGGCGTCGTGCGGTCGAAGAGGTCCAGGTAATCTTGCGGCGACGAACAAAGAGGTGGGACGGGTTGGTCCCCGTAGGCGAAACTGGTGTAGTGATACATCTGCGCACTAAGTTCTGCCGGCAACGGTGCCCAGCCGAAACCGTCGGGCGCCAACAGGTGTGTGGTGATGCCTTGATGTGTGCCGACGAATTGATCGTGGCCACCGACAAGGGTGCGCTCCGAATGCACGTGCACGTCGATGAATCCTGGGCAAACGATGCGATTTTCGGCATTGACGACCGTTGCACTCTCGGCGTCCTGCAAATCCCCAATGGCAACGATTCGTTCTCCCTTTACACCGACATCGGCTCTATTCTTCTCGGCATTCTTCGACCCATCTACAACGGTGCCGCTTTTTATGATACTGTCAAAATCCATGGATCTCATTCAGGTGATGTGAACGTAATTTCCCTTATTAGATGTTCAGTCGAACGTTTTGCGCTGCGCCAGATCATCGCCCAACGGCACCGCGGAGAACTGGTGCTCTATGGTGCGATTGAGGACGGGATCGTGAAGACGCACGAGAAAAGCGTCGCCCACGCCCAATGATGACTCTGGAGGAAGCCCGAGTTGTTTGACCTCTGTTTCAACCGAATCCAGGAACGAGCTGCAACCGCAATAGAGCACCATGGGGTTTTGTAGGTCTTCGACCTCTTTCATGGCAAGGAGATAATCCAGGGTTACCAGTTCGTCAATGGCGGTGTCTTGGAGGGTGACATGCTCGTTTCCAACCACGACGTGACTGTATACCCGCAGTTTGTCCCAGTGGTCACTGACTTCTGCGTATGGCCAAGCGTCCTGAGCCAACGGATGGGGACACATCTGTTTGGGCTTGTCGGGAAACAACGGATCCAATTCGCGATCGCACTGATCGCTGCCAACGGTGATGAAGATGTCATTACCATCTCGAATAGCTACTACCTCGGTTTCCCCGCCGGTCATGGAACCCTGGACCTCAAATTCCCGTTCCTGGGTCAGCAGATACCGCCCAAGCTTGAAGACGGACGGATTGGAGGTGGTGGCCATGGTCAGCCGTCCGTCTCGTTTTAGCTGTACGTCCAATTCAGCTCGCGTTGCCTCGACCTCGCGGGAGCAGAAACGAGCTCCAGCTACCGAGCCAACTTGGAGAGAAAGCCGCTTGTGGCCGCCAAGTGTTTGGACATTCAGTTCGATTGCGGGAACAAACATAGGGGGTATCCTGTGGTCAGTTAGTGCTTGGGAGTGTCGGTTCTATCCGTACGGGACATACCTTTAGCTCCGCCGTGTAGGTGATCGGATCGTAGCCCGATCCGGTGAGCATATTAACCGGCACGTCACTGAAGCTGAAGCTCGCGAAGACGGTGCCCCGTGGCGAACGTTTCGTCGCTTTCACCTTGATGGAAATGGAACCTCGTCGGCTCGACATGTTGCACCAGCCCCCGTCTTGTAGACCCAACGACTCCACATCCTCTGGATGTATCTCGAGAGATTCTTCCGGCAAAAAATACTCTATGCCTTGCGAACGACCGGTTTGAGTGCGGGTGTGATACGACTGTAGGCGTCGACCCGTCGTCAGCCAGATCGGGAAATCGGCATCGATGATCTCGGCCGGATCGCGATAGCCGATCACCTTGAAGATGCCCCGTCCATTCTTGAACTCATCTTTGTGGAGGATTGGAGTACCGGGGTGATCCTTGTGGGGCACCGGCCACTGGTATTCACCGTTCTCGATCCGGTCCCAATCGAGGCCGGTGTAGATCGGAGAAATAGTACATAGCTCGTTGAACACCTCCTGAGGAGAATCGAAATCGAAGCCTGCAAAACCAAGTCGTCGGGCGATGGCGGCCACAATCCACCAGTCCGGTTTGGCTTCGCCGGCAGGATTTACCGCAGTGCGCACTCGTTGCACTCGACGTTCGGTGTTTGTACACGAGCCCTCGGTTTCACCCCAAGCGGTTGCAGGGAACACCACATCTGCCAGTTCAGCCGTTTCCGTCATGAAGATATCGATCACGACTAGGTGATCAAGGCTATGGAGCGCCCGTTCACAGTGCGCTCGATCTGGATCGGAAACCAGAGTGTTTTCGCCGTCGATGAGCATGGCGTGGATGCCGTCGCCACAGCGCTCTAGGGCCTGGACCTTGGTGATGCCATTTTCGCATTCAATCTCTTTGCCGTACAGCTCCTTGAACTTCTGCTGGCTTTCTGGCAGTGTCACCGCTTGAAAACCTGGGAAGTTAGCTGGAACCGCGCCGCAGTCGCCCGCTCCTTGGATATTGTTCTGGCCACGCATGGGATTGATGCCGGCTCCTTCGATCCCGAGGTTTCCGGTCATCAACGCCAGGTTACACAAGCTCTGCACATTATCCACGCCGCAGATGTGTTCCGTTATCCCCAGCGTGTAGTATATAGCTGCTTTTTCTGCGCTTCCGTACCACAAAGCGGCGGTTTCGATGTCCGCCGCCGGTACGCCCGTGATTGTAGAAGCCCATTCCGGCGTGAATCCCTCAATGTGGGTTAGAAACGCCTCGCCCCCGGAGGTGCGCTGTTCGACAAATTGCTCATCGATTAGCCTTTCGCGCTGGATCACATGCGCCATCGCTAGAAGCAACGCGACATCCGAACCCACGCGGATCGGTAGGTATAGATCAGCAAGTTCGGCCAAGTGGATCTTTCGTGGATCGGCGACCACCATGCGCGCGCCCCGTTTGAGTGCCTTCTTGAGCCGCGTGGCCGCCACCGGGTGGCACTCGGTCATGTTGGTACCGATACAGAAAATAAGGTCGGGCTTCTCCATGTCTCTCAGCGGGTTGGACATGGCCCCTCTTCCGATGGTGGCTGCCAGACCGGCAACCGTGGGAGCGTGTCAGGCACGGCTGCAGTTGTCTATTTGGTGAGTCCCGAAACCGGCGCGAATGAATTTTTGCATCACGTATGCCGCCTCATTGGGAGCACGTCCCGAAGCAACACCGTAGATACTGTGACGACCGTGTTTCTCAAAGGCCTTGCGGAAACCCTTCGCGGCTTTGTCCAAAGCCTCTTCCCAACTCGCCGGATTCAGGGATCCGTCCGTATCGCGAATGTAAGGTGTCTTAAGCCGATCCGGGTGCTGCACGAAGTCGAAGGCGTACTGACCCTTCACGCACAGTGCTCCTTCGTTTGCCGGGCCGTCCATGGCCGGATGGATGCCCACGATCTGATCGTTGTCACTCAGGACATCCACCGAACAACCGACTCCGCAATAAGGGCAGACTGTGCGGGTTTTCTCAGGCTCTGTGACCTCGGCAGCGCGCATCGCCTTGCGATCTGCCAATGCCCCGGTTGGACAGGTCTGCACGCATTGACCACAGAAGGTACAGGCAGAGTCCTTCAGCTTGCCATTGAACTCGGTAGCGATCTGGGTGTGGAAACCGCGATTCATGATGTTGATGGCATGATCGCCCTCTTGTTCGGCGCATACGCGGACACACCGGTAGCAGGATATGCACTGATCGTAGTCTCGAAGTATGAAAGGATTGTCGTCGTTCCGGTTCGAGGTCCCAGACGTTGCGCCTTCAAAGCGACCGTTGGTAACCGAGTACCGCTTTACGAGCTGTGCCAATTCTTGCGACGCATATCCGCGCAACGACTCTACTTCGACCGTTGGGTTTTCCGATACTACCATCTCCAACAATACGCGCCGATGGTGCTCCACTGCGGTGGTCGTGGTCTTGATCGCCATACCCGGCTGCGCCCTCGTTGTGCACGAAGCTACCGGGTTGCGTATACCCTCGACCTCGACTATGCAAAGCCGGCAGCTGCCAAGCGGCTCAAGGCGGGGATCGTAACAGAGCGTCGGGATGTTCTTGGAATGACGGCTGGCTATTTCGTAGATCGTCTGGCCCGGCTCGAATGTCACCTCCATACCGTCGAGAGTCACGGTGCTGACGGTTGTTGCGCCAGCGTGCGGTAGCGCGGTGGAGACAGTGGTCATGAAGGTTCCTTTCACACAGGATGCGCTCAGGTTAACTCATATGGCTGGAAACTCTATCGGGGAAGTAACGGACCAGGCTCTCGGTAATATTCGGAGCCGCCATTCCCAAGCCGCAAGCGCTGGTTGCCATCATGGTTCGGCCGATGTCCCGCACCTCCTCCAGCCATTGCTCTTTGGAACGCGGGTTGTGCGAGCCATCCAACCTTTCGACGAGACGTTGTGACCCGATGCGGCAAGGGAAACACTTACCACAGGACTCTTCGGCAAAGAACTCCATCGCTTGTCTGGCAATCTCCAGCATGTCCCGGGTGTCATCGAATACCATGATCCCGCCTGCGCCGAGGAACGAACCTTTGCTTTTAATGCTGGGCTCGTCCAATGTAACGTCCAAGTCATCCCCGGCAAGAAAACCTCCAGATAGTCCTGCCATAGTAACAGCTTGAATCGAACGACCAACTGGAGCTCCTCCCGCCCATTCGTGTAGCACGGTGCGCAGGGGCAAACCCATCGGTACTTCGTAGTTACCAGGTTGCTGGATATCACCAGAAAGGCTCACCACTTTGGTGCCGGCATGATCGTTGCGACCGAGGTTTTGATACCAATCTGCGCCGTTGAGGAAAATCGGTGGCACCGACGCCAAGGTTTCCACGTTGTTGACGGCGGTAGGCAGGTCCTCAAACCCATGGGTCACCGGGAAAGGTGGTCGGTTTCGAGGCAATGGCCGTTTGTTCTCTAGGCTGTTCAGTAGGGCCCCTTCTTCACCACAGATGTAAGCTCCCGCGCCCCGCCGCAGATAGACCTCAAAAT
Source organism: uncultured Gemmatimonadaceae bacterium (assembly GCA_964401715.1). Classification (GTDB taxonomy): domain Bacteria; phylum Latescibacterota; class UBA2968; order UBA8231; family UBA8231; genus CAYNZV01. The sequence continues at coordinate 28,542 of CAYNZV010000012.1, forward strand.
CGAAGGCATCGAGTATGCGCGCACCAAGGAAACCATGGCTTTTTGCTTCGTTCAGGGCTGTCTCCACAATCTCGAAGGTATCTGGATATTCGTAACGTAGGTAAATGAACCCCCGCGTTGCCCCCGTTCCATAAGCGGCGATCGCCATACCTTCGAGAACTGCGTGAGGGTCGTAATCCAACAGCGCCCGGTCCTTGAAACAGCCCGGTTCGCCTTCGTCGGCATTGCACACGATGGTCTTGGGTTGGCCTGAAGCGCCGGCGACCGCTTTCCACTTATCACCGGTGGGGAAACCTGCACCGCCGCGGCCGGCAAGTTTGCTCTCAGCTACGAGTTCGAGCGCCTGCTCGGGAGCGAGTTCGTTGACTGCGCGCTCGAGGCCGGTGTATCCTCCCGTACGCCTGTATCCGGCTATGCAGGCACGGTCGGGTTCGCGGATCTTGGCGAAGACGCACTCAATCTCGTTCCCTGGATTGGGTATCGGAAGCGGCGAGGAACGGGTGGTTGGAGCGACACCGGTTCTGCCGATCGAGAGGTCGGGGCCAGAGAGAATAGGGATAGGTTCGTCGCACCGCCCTGCGCAGGGCATGGGCACTGCTCCTGCGGTTTCGCGTAACAGGTCGTCTGCCCCGTAGATTTTGCAGATCGGCCCGATACAGACTCTTGGTTGGTTGTGGCCACCGGGGTCGCGAGCTAAATGATGGTAGAAGGTCAGGGTCCCAAAGATCTCTGCAATGGGCAATCGGAGGGCCTCTGCGATGCCCCTTACGGCAGCAGCCGAAACATAACCGTCGCGCTCACAGAAAGCATGGAACAGCGGTAACAACGAAGCCGGCTCCTGGCGCCAACGGGCAAGGATCTGATCGTCTGTAATCGCAGCCATTTGGTTGGGTTATTCCAGAAACAAAAGTCATATAACCTAACGTATAATGGTTCATTGGTAAACGGGATCGATGGGTTGGCATTGGGGCTACATCGCAAAAAAAATGCGCACTTCCTCATTACAATGGGCTATTTGAGCTCACTGTGTCGAAGAAGCGCGCAAGCGGGAATCACTCAGAGACAAACAGCTTTTAAGCAATCAATGTGCCAGTCACCATGTATTGTTTAAGGATGTCTATATCTATTTGATTGCCAAGACCTTAAAGCTGTACAAGGGATAACCCTTGATTCTCGGGCGCGTAGGAAGATTCGAAATTTTTTCTCCCGGGAGGCCCTGTTTTTCTGCATAGGTCTTTACTATCCTAACTCACGCCTACAGTTTGACATACCCGATTTGTTTGTCTATACTGTTACGTGATCTATGCCCCCTCGGTAGGACATAAACGGGCAATTCGGGGCGATTTTTCGAGGTTTAACATGGTTTGGACTATTCTCGGGCTTGTGTGTGTTATGGCCACGAAGTTCCTCACCGCTGTGAGGCTCCGGGGTTTGAGAACGAAACTCGAGGCTATCCAACCCGATATTGACGAAGCGCGCTACAAAGTCGCGGAGGCCGAAGATAGTTTCGACACGCTCAAGCTCAAGGTTGAAAACAAGGAGAAGTTTTTCAACAATCTGAAGGATGTGGTCCGAAATCTCGAGGACAGCTTGAATCAGCCCAGTGAGGACAGAGAGTCTAACGAACGCGTCCAACTCATGGAAGCCGAAAGCGGCGGCTAAATTTCCCCCGATCGCTATCGTCCGAACACATCTTGCCTGTCCGTTGCTTCTGCGGACGGGCTTTTTTTTGAAATTCCCGATTGGAAATGAGTGACTCCGAACACTCGATCAAGCTGGCGGATTACCGGTTTCACTACGGGGCCGACGCTGAAGTCATAGTCGATCCTGATCGGCTGGATCCAGCCCGCTACGAATCGGAAAAAAGGCGGATCGAAGCCTTGGTTCGCTGGCTGCGGTTGTGGCGCACGGCTCGTGTACTCGACGTTGGCTGTGGGTCCGGCTGGTTCGCTGACAAGTGTGCGACAGCAGGAGCTACGGTTTGGGCAACTGACCTCTCGTTCAGGGGGGTGCGGGATGCTCGCAACCGCTTTCGAAAAGCCGGGTGTTTCCAGGTCGGCGATGTCTACAACTTGCCGTATGCGGATGGCTGTTTCGACTTCGTTCTGCTTTCAGAAGTGTTGGAGCATCTCGAAGACATCGACCGTGCGGTTGGGGAGGTGGGCCGGGTGTTGCGGGCGCGGGGACGAATTCTGGTCAGCGTCCCCAATCGGGAGAAGATAATTCAGCATCTCTGCATTCATTGCAACAAATTCACCCCAGCCAACGCTCACCTGCACAGCTTCGACGAGGCGAGCTTGTCAGCCCGGTTGCGAGCAAGTGGATTCACGCAGCAGGAGCAGCTCTTTCTAAACAATAAATTGCTCGAATTGGTTCGTTTCCCGGCGCGTTCGGCATGGCTACCCCACCGTTGCTGGCAACTTGTGGATCGGGTATTCAATGCCGCTACCAAAAAGCCTGGCTTCCTTTGTGTGATGGCGGAAAAACCGGAGTAATGGCAGGCGGGATTACCAGACGTGTTGTTACCGTCGCCACAGGGAGAGCCGCCAACGTCATAAGCCTCATTTTTATTAACGCTTTTCTCGCCCGCGGTTGGTCTCCGCATGAGGTGGGAGTTGTACTAACTTTGTTGGTGGTTGTAAACTCGCTATTACCATTGTTCCAGCTGGGTTTACCCACTGGCCTTCTGTTTTTTTTCCCCCGCAAGAGTGGTCAAGAACAGCGTGAACTGATTGTACAAACCCTCCTCCTCCTGGCCTTGTCTGGCGTTGTGCTGTGTCTCGTTCTCTTCCTCGTAGGAGGCCTGATTGCAGAACTCCTCGGTATCGACCAGACCAGGGAAGGTTTTCGGCGCCATCTGCTGCCGTTCTTGCCGTTCGTTTTTGCGGTTGTGTTAGGTGGCATCGCGGATTCGGTTTTGGTGGCTACCGATCGCGCACACTGGTTGGCTGGACTAGCGGTGGCGCACGCCGTGGTTTGGGTCCTCACCGTAGTTGCCGCCATGCTTTACGCGAGATCATTGGAGGATCTTCTGCTGTTTTTTTCGCTAGTAGCATTGGCCCGGCTAGGTGCCGCGGTCGTATTGGTGAAATGCTCTGCCAAAGGTCTCGATGGGAGTTGGCGTCTTACTGCCGCAGGTTTGTCGGCGTATCTCAAGTACGCGATTACGGTCGGTTTGACCGAAGCGATCGGCGGCCTTTCCCGGTTTGTCGATCGCTACGTGGTCCTGTTCTTCTTCGCTGGTACCACTTTTTCGCTGTACCAATTTGGAGCTCTCGAGGTTCCAGTTGGCATCCTCGTCACCGCGGTGGCTACGGTGATCGTGCCAGAGGTTAGTAGGCTATATGCCGACGGAAATCGAAGCGAGATCATGGAGCTCTGGCGCGGCTCGGTGGCCCGGTTATCGATGGGAGTGTTGCCACTGTTCTGTTTTCTATTCGCGTTTTCTGGTCCGCTGTTTGCGCTTTATTTGCCACCGGAATACGCGAAGAGTGAGTGGGTGTTCCGGATTTTTCTGCTGGTTTTACCACTTCGTTGCGCGACGTATAATGCTTTATTGGTCGGCATGGGCAAGGCGCGTTGGGCGCTTTGGGCAAGCTTGGCAGATTTATTTCTGAACCTCGTTCTAAGTGGTCTCATTGCTTTTTGGTTGATAGACTTCGCTCCCGATTATGCCTTCCTCGGACCCGCTGCGGCCACGGTGATTGCTACAACGGTGCAGGTCGGGGTGCTGGTTATGGCAATCGGATGGCACCTGAAGTGGCCGTTTGACAGTTTGTTGCCATGGTCCCACCTAGGTAGGGTTTTCGCGACGTCGTGCGTCGCTTCCATCATTTCCTGGTTCGCCGTTACTGCCATTGGGATGGTGGTGGGCAAGAGCTTGATCGGAGGTGTCGTATTTGTCCTCGTGTTAGCGGTTTCGTATTGGATCATTCCCTCCACACGGGCGGTACTACGCGCTGTTTGGGTCGGTATCCGTGATCGCTAGCAACGGAGTTGCCGCACGCAAATCGGTGGCTGTAATCGCTATCGTCGTCGTCGGATTAATCGTCTATTTAAATTCGTTTGACAACGGTTTTCATTTCGACGACGAGCACTCGATACTCGAAAATCCACACATTCGCGATTTGGGTAACATCCCGCGGTTTTTCATTGATGTAGGGACGTTTTCCGGGCTGGACGAGGCGAAGATGTACCGCCCGTTACTGGTGCTCTCGTTTGCAGTTAACTATGCCCTTGGCGGATATGAGGTTTTCGGCTATCACGTCGTGAACCTGCTCCTACACATCTGTAACGCACTGCTGCTGTGGTTGTTGGCTTGCAGATTGGGCGTGACGTCGGTGGCGGCGCTCAGTGCAGCTTTGTGTTTCGTTGCACACCCGCTGGGCACTGAGCCGGTGAATTACATCAGCAGCCGTTCTTCGCTTATGGCAGCCTTTTTTTTCTTCAGTGCCACGGCATTCCTCGCAAGTACTGAGATGCGGCGTGTCTCTTGGATGGCATCGATATGCATCTGCTATCTGGGGGGATTGGCATCCAAGGCTGTGGCCGTCAGCTTTGCGCTGGTGGCGTGTGTCTACCTGTGGGGGCGGGGCCGATTTCGTTATTGGCTTCTCGCTGCGACGCTGGCCGCTGTAACTGTATTCTACATTTGGGGCACACGAGATATTGTCACCAAAGCAGTTTTCCATCCGGTGCGACCCTTGGTAGTGCAAGTGACGACTCAACTCAAGGCGTTGGCATTTTATCTCTGGAAAATAGTCATGCCGGTTGCTCAAAGCGTGGAGCCCCAGTTTTTAGCGGCTGAAGGATGGTCGGATTTTCCAGTGTTGTTTCCGCTGTTAATGCTGGTATCGCTGTTGATCGTGGCGTTCCGCATGGGCTGGCAGCACCGTCTTACCTTGCCGTCGGTCTGGTTCATCGCCGCCTTGATGCCATCGTCTCTCATCCCGTTGAACGTTCTGGTAAACGAACATCGACTCTATTTGTCACTGGCGGCGTTTGCCCTGGTAGTGGGTCTCTTCTATTCTGGAAGCCGGCTAGCTGTCCGACGGATCTTTTTGCTCTGCCTAATGACAATGATGGTTCTTTCGGTCTTGAGGAACCGAGTCTGGAAGGACGAAGAGACCCTATGGAAAGATGCGGTCGACAAAGGACCTGCCATGTCGCGGCCGTACGTCAATCTTGGTAAGGCACTCATAGAAAAGGGACGATTCGAAGAGGCAATAGTTCAGAGTCGTCTCGCTTTGGAGATAAACGCCCGTTTGCCGAGGGCGTATTACAACGTCGGTTGGGCGCACCACAACCTTCAGAATGACGAGTTTGCCATCGCCCATTACCAACGTGCCATCGAGCTCGATCCGCGTATGATCGAGGCATACAACAATTTGGGAAATCTTTACCAAGAGCAGGGGAGGCCAGAAAAGGCCTTCCACGTCTATCGCCAGGCTCTCGAGGTGAAGCCGATTCGCCAGGTATATCACAATCTGGGAAACGCTTTTCTGCTTCACGGGCAGGCGGATTCGGCGCGTACCAACTTCGAACGCGCGATTGAGCTGGAGCCTGATGGTGACAGTGCGATAGAATCTTACAAGGGATTGGCCAAAGCCCTCCGCAATGGCGAGCGCCACCAAACCGCGCTGGAGGTCCTGTTTGAGGCGCAATCGAGGTGGTCCAGAGAGCGCTCATTTCGCCTCCTCGAAGGTTCCGTTTACGCTGCCATGGGCGACGATCCGGCGGCCGCTCGCGCACTAGCGGGTGCCGGGTTGGATACAGTTCAAGTGCGACTCTCGCTTGGCGACCAGGCGCGCAAGCGTCGCGATTGGGAACGCGCATTGGGCCACTACCAGTTCGCTTTGGACGCTGGTGCTCGCGATGCGCGTGTGTTTAACGCTCGGGGTGAAGTCCGTTTCGCCATGGGCGATCCGGAGGGAGCCCTCGATGATTTTCGCACCGCTGGCCGAACCGATCCGAAACTCTCAGTAGTTTTTGCAAATATTGGTCGGGTTCAGGTTTCACGGGGGCGCGGTGTTGAGGCGGCGTCGGCGTTAGAACGTGCACTAGAGCTTGAGCCAAATTCCACCAAGACTTTGGCGTTGTTGGCCAAGGCGTACGCGATTTCTGGAAAGTTTCCAGAAGCGATTGATGCGTACAGTAGAGCGTTGGCTTTGGATCCTGAGTCTGCGGAGATTTACAAGAACTTGGGAGTGATCTACGAACAAATGAGTCGCTGGCGACAAGCGGAAGAGATGTACCAGAAGTCGCTGGCCATCGACGAAGGTTTTGTGTCGGCGCTGCACCATTTGGGTACTTTCTATCTGCGGCTTGGGAAGCTTGTGAAAGCCATCGAGTTTTTGGAAGAAGCGGTCCGCGCCGATGCTAACCACGAGGAAGCGCAAATTAACCTGGCAGCAGCATACACAGAGGCTGGCGACCTAGATGAAGCCATCGAGGCCTATGAGAGATTCTTAATATTGCATGGAGGCGATGATGAGCTAGGTCGGAGGATCACGGATCAGCTGGACAAGCTGAAAGCATCTTCGAGAGCTACAGGTGGTTAACGGCGAAGGAGAGGCAATGGCCATATCGGAACAGACTGCAGTGCTGCTTAAACCACTGTTCGATCTCTATCCCGCCGAACGGGCAATGAGTCAGCTGGTGGTCCGGCGTACTGCTCCCGATGACGTTGTGGAAGTGGTTCAAGGATTACTTGACATCGCGGGAGACAAGCTATCCCCTCCCATGCATGCCGCGCTGTGGCTCTACGTCGACGATCTCGATCGCAGTCACCGGATCTCACAGTCCATTAAAGGCACCACAGGTTCATACTGGCACGGAATCATGCACCGACGTGAAGGAGATTTCCCCAATAGTCATTACTGGTTCAACAAGGTGGGCGCTCATCCTGCCATGTCGCAGTTGCGGGATTACGATGCCCACGACTTCATCGATGCTGTCGAGCGTAATGTAGGTCAGCAGGATCCCAAGCTTGTTGCTCTGCAGAAAGCTGAGTGGAGCAATTTGTTTGCTTGGTGTGCCACTGAGGAACACTGATTGGTGGCTGTTTGCGGTTGTTCGTGGCTGCCAGCTATATTTTCAGATTCGTCCATAGACGAGCAGTATGGTACAGGAATATGCGTATCGGGTTAATAGATCTCAGCACGTCGGATTGCGGTTCGATATAGACACAAGAAGCGGACGGTCGAACTCGACGCTGAGCTGTTTTCCACGGGTCTCAGTCATTGGTGGAGGACAATGCTGTTAAGCTGGTGGTTGAGATCGCCGATGACGATCAGGAAAAGGATACGGTCACCGCCATCAAGGTGGGGCTGGCGGAGGATTGAGAAGAGCTGGTCTACCTCGTGCAGGTTGGTGGCCTAGATCTCATGTTTGCAGCAAGTGTTGCTGGTGGAATCCTGATTATCCTTTCTGTGCGCACGGACTAGGCGGCCAATCTGCACGACTCTATTTATGGAATCTTGAACGGCATCAACAGCTATATCCTGATCCGAATGACGCGTGGCACTGGTGGTTTCGATCAAAATCTCGATTGGCTTAGTACATCAGGTTTTGCCAAAGCCAATTCGACCATGGCTCCGAATGGGCAGGACGCGGTGCAGAGGCTGGCCATTTTTGGCCGTATTGCCTTTGGTACCAACTGGATTCGTTCGCAGGTGTCCCGATTCGGCATTAAGGGGATAAGCCTGACCGACATCGAGTACGTCAGCAAATTGGGTTGCACCGTAAAATTATTGGCGATCGGAAAACAAACTGGCGTGTTGAACGAAGCTGGGGTTCATCGCGCAATGATACCGCAAGATTCTGTCTAGGCCAACATTCATGGTGAATACAACGGTATCGAGGTGGTAGGTTGCGCTGTAGACATCCAGGTTTTTATCGGCAAGGGAGCCAGGCAGATACCGACAGCTAACGTGGTTTCTTCGATATGTTGTAGCTGGCGCAATGTCGACTTTCCGGTTTCTCGACCGTAGTTGCGGACTTGATTCCGGGCCAGCACGTAAGCATAGCCTCGGGTCTGCACAAGGAAAGGGATCTGCATGGCGGAGCGGCGTCATTGATTGTCGTGACCCACGAAGCCGCAGAAGGAGCGAGACAACAAGGATTGCGTGTGATGAACGAGCTCGAGGATGTGAAAGAAGATGTACAGATGATTCGCGTCGAATCAACCTAGAGTGCCGATGAAATTTATCGTCATCGTGCCCGACGGCGCTGCAGATTATCCGGTAGCCGAACTGGAAGGCCAAACGCCTCTGGAGGCGGCTAACATGCCGAACACGACCCGTTTGGCCTTCGAAGGCGCGGGCGGGCTCGCAAAGATGATACCCGATTCCCGCCATGCGGGCAGTGACATCGGCAATCTGGAGCTGTTCGGCTACGACAGCGTTATACACTACACCGGGCGTGCCCCGCTAGAAGCGCGCAGTATCGGCATCGAACTGGGCGACAATGCAATCGCCTTCCGGTGTAATCTTGTGAACCGCCAAGAGGGCATTTTGCACGATTACAGTGCCGGGCATATCTCCACCGAGGAGGCAAGCGAACTGATCCAATTGCTCAACAATGCGCTAGCGGGAGATGAAATCCATTTCCATACGGGTGTTGGCTATCGCCACCTGATGGTGTTCGAGGGTGGACCCGACGAGCTACATACCCACGCTCCTCATGACATAATGGGCAAAGAGATCGCAGCGCACCTGCCGGAGGGACCCGGCCAAGAGCGGATCCGTGAGCTCATGGAGCAAGGGGGAGCACTGCTCGCGGCTGCCGATCTAAACCGGAAACGCGTTGAGGAAGGCAAGTTGAGTGCCAACGGAATCTGGTTTTGGGGATCAGGACGTGCGTTGCAGCTAGAGCCGTTAGCGAGCAAGTTTGGGATTTCGGGTGCGGTTATATCTGCTGTCGATCTTGTGCGCGGGATCGGACTATCCGCAGGCCTGGAAGTTATCGAGGTGCCGGGTATAACCGGTTACATCGATACGAACTATGCCGGCAAAGCTGCTTACGCGTTGGAAGCCTTGAATAGGTGCGACTTGGTATACGTGCACGTCGAGGCGCCGGATGAAGCGGCCCACAACGGCGATATGATAGCCAAAATAAGTGCTTTGGAAGACATCGACCGATACATCGTTGGCCCGATTAGTGAAGGGATTGCCAATTTTGGCCAATGCCGCATCCTGATTGCTCCGGATCATCGCACGCCCCTAAGCCTCCGAACCCACACCAGAGAGCCGGTGCCATTTCTACTCTGGGGAACAGGGGTCGAAAGCGATGGCCTTCGACGTTTTGACGAGAAAGAGGGCGAACGCGGATCGCTACAGATTGAGGTAGGCCACAAACTGATGGACCATCTCATTCACGGTTTAGTTGCCGCCTGATTAATGGCTCTAATCGTTCAAAAGTACGGTGGCACCTCGGTGGCTACCCCCGAGTTGATCAGGCGAGTTGCCGAGCGCATTGTCGCGCAAAACAGAGCCGGAGACCGCATGGTAGTAGTGGTTTCGGCGATGGGTGACAGCACAGACGAACTGGAAAATTTGGCACGCAAGGTTTCTCGCAGACCTAGCGATCGGGAAATGGATATGCTGATGGCGTCGGGCGAGCGGATTTCCATGTCGCTTCTGGCAATGGCCGTCAACGATTTGGGCGTGGAAGCGGTCTCTCTCACTGGAGGACAGAGTGGCATAATAACCGATGCCGCACACCGTAAAGCACGCATTCTGGACATCAAGGTCGACCGCATGCTCTCCGAGCTCGAGATGGGCCGCGTTCTCATTGTGGCAGGTTTCCAGGGTGTGACAACCGATGCCGAGGAAACTACGTTGGGTAGGGGGGGATCTAACCTCACCGCAGTGGCAATGGCTTACGCGCTCAAAGCTGATGTTTGCGAGATGAACACCGACGTGGACGGCATCTATACAGCGGATCCGCGGGTAGTTCCCAAGGCGCGCAAACTGGATCTGATTACCCCCGAGGAAATGCTTGAGATGGCCGGAGCCGGGACTCGGGTTTTACAATCGCGTTCCGTCGAGTTTGCCGAGAAATATGGTGTGACCATAGCCGTTCGCTCCAGCTTCAATGAGAATCCGGGTACGCTTATAAAGGAGACAGACGAGATGGAGGAAGTACTGGTCCGGGGTGTCGCTCACGAACTCAACGCCGCAAAGATAACGGTTCGACACGTTACCGACAGGCCAGGGATTGCGGCGAGGCTATTCGGTTCGTTGGCACACCGAAATGTCAACGTGGACATGATCATTCAAAACACCAGCGAGGCAGGATCTACGGATGTTTCTTTTACTGTTCAAAACGAAGATTTAGAACAGGCGCTAGAGGTGTGTGCGGGAATTCAGAAAGAGTTGGGAGCGGAGTTGGTAGTGTCTGATTCCGATATTGCTAAGGTATCCGTCGTCGGTGTGGGAATGAAAAGCCATGCCGGGGTTGCAGCCAACATGTTTGAGGCCCTGGCTGCGGCGAACATCAATATTCACATGATCAGTACATCTGAGATAAAGATATCGGTAGTGGTGCGGGAGGCGGACACGGAACCGGCAGTACGAGCATTGCACGAGGCCTTTCAGTTGGCCGCTGCTTAAGGCCGGAGGATTGTCGTATGGCAAAGGATTACCGAGTTGCGATAATGGGAGCGACGGGGGCGGTGGGCCGGGTAATGCTCGAGATTCTGGAGGAACGCAACTTCCCGCTCTCCGAGCTGCGTCTACTGGCTTCATCCAGATCGGCTGGCGAAACCATTGAGTTCCGCGGTCAGCAGCTGGTGATAGAGGAACTCACCACGGACTCGTTCGAGGGATTGGACCTGATGTTCGCCTCGGCCGGCGGCAAGCTGTCCAAACAATTCAGCCCGCATGCGGTGCGTGCCGGGGCGGTGGTGATCGATAACACCTCCGCCTTTCGCATGGATCCCGATGTTCCGCTGGTAGTCCCCGAAGTAAATGAGGAGGATCTGGCTAATCACAAGGGTATAATCGCCAACCCCAACTGTTCGACCATCATCATGGTTGTTGCCGTATGGCCGCTGCATCAAGCCGTTCCGGTCAGACGGGTCGTGGTGTCTACCTATCAGGCTGTTAGTGGTGCCGGAGCCCGGGCTATGGAAGAGCTTAACTCTCAGATGAAGCAAATTTTGAGTGGTGCGCCAGCGCAGCCCCGAGAGTTTTCGCATCAGATTGCCTTCAATCTCTTTTCCCACGATTCTGCTATCGGTCCCGAGGGATATTGCGAAGAAGAGATGAAGATGGTTAAAGAGACGCGAAAGATGTTCCATTGCGAGCGCATAGGCATAACCGCGACTACGATTAGAGTCCCGGTTATGCGTGCTCATTCGGAAGCGATCAATCTTGAGTTCGAAGCTCCTATGCTGGTCGAGGATGCCAGGTTGATTTTCGAACATGCGGCCGGTATCAGGGTCGTCGACGACAGGGAGCGCAACTACTTCCCCATGCCTATTGAGGCCGCAGGCCAGGACGAAGTGCTGGTGGGACGTCTCCGTCAGGACATTTCACGGGAAGGGGACCGTGGTCTGGATCTGTGGGTCAGTGGCGATCAGCTTAGGAAGGGTGCCGCGCTCAACGCGGTGCAGATTGCCGAACGACTTGCAGAGATGAAGGTTCTTCGAGTCGCGTAGAAGGCGGGGCTTCACGCGGATTCAGGGGAGATTCCGCACACAGACGTGTTCGATGAAGCGCTCGTAGAGACCGACTGCCTTGTGCAGCTGCTCGAGCAGTATCCACTCGTCCGCCGTGTGGGCTTGAGCAATGTCACCAGGTCCTAGTACCACTAGCTGTGGCATCTTCTTCGTATACGCCATTCCGTCCGTTCCGTACGAAACCGTGTTGGGTTTCCGTTTGCCAGTCATTTTGAGAGCTGTTTGTACCAATGGAGAATCGATCGGCGTATAGAGTGGTAAGCCCCCACGCACAATGCGGCATTTCAACTCGTTTTTGCGGGCACTTCGGGTTATCCGCTCAATGACCTCTTCGCAGTCAACTCCTGGCATGGGGCGGTACAATAGCCGGCACTCGCTTCTCGCGGGATAAATGTTGATGGCAACGTTGTGATCATTGACGGTGATGTTCAGTTCGGAGTACGGGGGATCGAACTCGGAGTTGCAATATCGCTTCGAAGTCAGCAACGTGCTGCGCAATTTGAGCGCGTCGTTCAAAAAAGGGATCATCTTGATGTTGGCATTGATTCCTTTTGTCGTACTGGTATGGGCGGGCTTCCCTTTGGACGTGATCCAGGCGGAAAGGCTGCCTTTGTGTGCATGTACTACCTTCAACATGGTTGGTTCGCATATCAGCCCGTAACCCCGAGATGCTTCGCGAAACAAGCGAGAATGCCGTACCAATCTATTAGCGCCCAGTGCGTGCCTTTCTTCGTCGCTGGTCACCATCAAGTATAGCGGTGCTATAAGGTCCGACGCCTTGAAACGGGCTGCAGCACACAAAGTTGCGGCCAATGGACCTTTCATGTCGCAGGCTCCGCGACCGTAGAGCTTGCCTCCCGAGATCCGCGCCTTATAAGGGTCGTTGGTCCAGCCGTCTTCCTTTGCCGCCGGAACCGTATCGCTATGGCTCATGAGCGACAATCCACCGGTGCCGCTGCCCAGTTTGGCAACAACGGATAGCTTGGGTGTGCCGAAGTCGTCCAAGTAAGGCACTTCCTCGATTTCGAATCCCAAATTCTGGAGAATCCCGGTCGCGTAAAGAGTGACGTCTACGTTGCTCTCGAGACTGGGCGATTTGAAACCGACTAGGTCGCGGGTGATACGGACTACGTCCAATGCCAATGTTTGCTCCTGCTAAAATCGGTGGAACATATGCTGTCACGAATCAAAACAACATGACAAGAGCCAACTTCCGCGCAGGTAAGCAGGCCTTCGACCATTCAAAATCTTGAGGGTTAGCCAGTCGATGCAACGTGAAAATCGGTCCAATCCTCCAAGTAGTTCAGATTGACGTGTCCTTGATCGAACCGCCATGATCGATGCCGGCAATGGAGAGAATTTCGCTGCGCGTGCCGTCATCATGGTGGTATCAGCGAATCGTAGCGTTGGACGCGTCGATTTCATTGATGGGTATACTACCTATCCGATGCTCCAACACCCTTTTCTCGAACTGGGCGTAGGTGGACAAATTCTCCTTCACGAAGCTGAAAGGGCTGACGCGGTCGGTCTTGAGATCATCTAGCACCATCTTATTGAATCCTTGGCTACATTCCAAGTAACCATCTTTTAGTTGGCCCTAGGGGTTTAATAGCAGTTTCGACCACCACTGCGGCAGATTTGTAGCTCCCAACGGGCTAGAGACTTCGGGGCTGATTTGAGGGATCTGCACCAATTTTTGTCCTCGTACAATGGGGATAGGGTAGCAGACTTAAAGCTTAGGGTTTTCGTGGCTCCGTACAATAGCGCAGTCGTGCTGGTGTGTCAATCAGCCGCCCGGAGAATAGTGTCACCACCATGCTCTCGAAGAATTACGTGCGTTTGACAAACACCTAGCGCATTGGCGTTAGGAACTGGTCGTGAGTAGAATTGTCAATCTTCACAATCCAAACGGCGAATTGTGGCTCATCAAAGGGCAAAAGCTGCTCATGAATGGCGTTGATTGCGTTTTTGAAGACGTAGACCAGGACGGCGACCGCGAGATTAAGGTTCAAAATCCTTGGATTCGAGCTGTGCTGCGAGTGCCTGAAAGACTAGGATATGAATTCTACAAGCGTCGCTTCACTTGGGGCGGGCGGTTACAATCTCTGATTTATCGTCCCACGGGGTACGAATTCTTCTTGACCCGCATGATTGACCCGGAAGGCATAAACCCGTTCGGATTGCCCGACGAGTTGTTCCAAAGTTTCGAGTTTGAGGAAGACGGACAGAAATGGATTTTGAAGATGGGTGTTGGGATCTTCAAAGCCGAGGTCTGTGAGGAAAACTTCCAGCCCTTACCTGCCTGGACATGGTATCGAGAAGACGATGGCGAGGAATTAGTGGTTGGGTTCCGACAGGAAGTCAAAAACGTAGGTCCATACGGTTATCTCTATGAAAAGCGATACCGTTTTCGTCCTGACGCCGCTTGGTTTGGCATGGATGTAGCTCTCGAAAACCTGGGTTCGACAACTATCGCCACATCGTGGGATATTCACTCGTTTCACGTAGCTGGGATTCCGCCCAATACTTCGTGGTTGGTGGCACCCAAAAATTGTTGGGTGAGTAGCGGCAAGAGCCGCGTAAGAACGACGTTTAAAGAAGCGAGCCCAATCATGGCGACGCCGGAGACCTTTGAGATGGTGTCGGACAGAATCGTTTGGGACAGTGACGGCACGCCATGGTGGTATGCGCTGGGTCCGGGTACAGGAGAGGAGTTCTACCTGCTCCGCGCTCGCTTCGAGCCGTACTGGGGCATGTTCTGGGCGGGTTACGACGCCTTTACGCCGCAGGGGATCAACAATGTGGAAGTGCGTCCCGGGGAGCGTGCCAATTGGGGCTTCGACGTCACCGTCGGTGTCGGTGGCCGGAACTTCATGGCGGCCGGTGAAGATTCTGGTATAACCCTCGACCGAACAAATGGGAAAGCGATCGTATCTGCACACGTGGCGTCGAAGCGCGAGGCAACCTTGAGTGTACGGGTGGCAGATGCTGCAGATCGATGGCTCGATTCACACCGACGCGTTGCGACTGCGGCTCCGGAGTTTCCGTTAATAGTCGAGGTTCCACTACCTGCCAGTGGAGATTTCAGTCGGCTCGATGTCAATCTCGAAGCCCCGGCTGTGCCCACGCTCAACGCTAAGGAAATCATGCCGCTCCATTCGTACCGACCCACCGCGAGGCAGTCGTTTTCGGGTCACGGTAAACGAGTATTCGTGGCATCTCATCACCGACTCGCAGCTCCTGAGGTTGACGGAAGATATCTATGGTGTCACGGGACCCAATGTGGATTCGATGTAGACTGGGATCAACCTGGAGTACGCTTTACCCACCTCGACGAGTACAATGTCGTTTGTCTGGTGGGCGATGCATGGCCGCTGGAGTTGAAGGGGCATCTCGTCCGCTGGGTGGAGGAAGGAGGTGGACTTCTGTACTGCGCACCGTTCGGCAATCTGGCGTCGTCGCTGGGAGCGTTGGCACTTCTGGAACCGGCGGTCGAAAAAGTGACGTTGACCACTGCTGAGATCATTCGTGGTGCAGGTATGGCGAGGTATTCAGAAGAGGATTGGCGGCTGTCAAAGGCGTACGACGGGATGCGTTTTGAACGTCAGATCCATTGTGGCAAAGAGGAAGTGGCACCCGTGCTCGGCTTGCAGTTAGGAACGCCTCATACGGTTTCTCGCAATCTCATGCTGGAGCCAGATGCCAAAGTGCGCATCGGTCACTGGCAAAGATGTCGAGAAAGGCCGGGATGTATAGTGCCGCTGCGCTATACCGATACTGCCAACAGCCCAGCGGTCGCCCTGGCCGAGTTCGGCAAAGGGCGTGTTGCTGCGGTAGCCAGCCGGCCGGCTTGGGGGTCTCACTACCGCAAAGTAGTATGGGATGGATGGGGCCAGTACCATCGCGCCCTGTTTGCAGGTCTGATGGCGTGGTTAGCACGAATCTGGAGCGAAGAATGAACGTAAGAGTAGGCCGGAAAACGGCTTTCGGCGAACTTCAAAACACAAATTCTGATTGACAGGTCAAGTTCTTGTAAGTATTAATTAATAATACATTAAGGTGCAGACACCGCATTGTTTTCGCGGGCGGTTTTTCACTCAGTCGGCAAAAAATACGAGTGCGAAAATGGTATTAATAGTTAGCGATCGTCAGCTCAGCAATCTAAACTGCAAGATCGACCTGAAGCTGGAGGTCTTGGGCAGGTATGCTGAGGATCTTGGTAGTGGATGACAAGTCTGATTATCGCTGCTTTGCCAGGAAATATTTCGAGCGTTTATTGAACATAGAAGAGGAAAGGAGACTCTGCAGATCGTGCGAGAGGAATGGTTCTGTTTGGTGATAACTAATACTAAAATGCCGGAAATGGATGGTTGTTTGCTGCTGGCAGACCTTGCACCAATCCCCCGGATTTGCGTGTGGTAGCCGTTCCTTGTTAAAGCGAGATGTACGAGATCAGCAACCACGAATTCTACAGGGTCATCGACACCCCTTGGGGCTGGAACAAATTCAGGCCTTAGTGCGAAGCAGCCCTGAAGCCGAACTACAATTGAGGTTCACAACCGGATCTCGCAACGCGATTCTCATTAGCCGCTCTCCGGCTGTGCTAACGGTATCCCGATAACCGTCATGAAGTACCTGCTCACGGGTGGAGGTACGGGCGGGCATGTTTATCCGGCTCTCGCCTTGGCAGACGAGATTGCGCGTCAACAGCCCTCAGCCTCCTTTCTGTATGTCGGTCTAGCAAACAAGCTCGAGTCTTGGATTGTGCCAAAGCGTGGGTTTCCCATCAAGTTTGTGCGCGCGCGCGCCTGTCCGAGGTCAGCATCACCTTGGGCGTGGTTCATGTTTGCAGCAATCTTGGCGGTGGGAATCGTGTGCGCGTGTTTTCTCCTTTTGCGTTACCGGCCCAATTTGATCATTAGTACCGGCGGCTACGTTAGTGCCCCGATAATGTTTGCCCATGGGATTCTCAAGAAGATCGGGTGTGCCCGGAGCAAGGTGTTCATTTTTGAGCCGAATGCGCATCCGGGAATGCTCAATCAAGCGGTGGGAAGAATGGCCGACCGAATAGGGGTTGCGTTTGAACAGGCGGGGCGTTGGTTCGACATGCGCCGGGTGGCCGTTGTAGGATATCCCGTGCGCAGGGAGTTGCTGGGTTCCGATCGCTTCGCCGCCCGCCGGAAGCTAGGCATTCCTGTCGATGTCCCCGTTGTGCTGGCATTCGGAGGTTCAGGTGGTGCCCGGGCAATCAACCAAGCAGTGCTCGAATCGATGCCTTACGTATTGGCACGCCCAAACCTTCACTTGATTCATATCACCGGCCAGTATCGCAACTCCCACTACGACGCCGTGGCTGAAATCGAGGCAGCTCTTGAGGTACTGGCGTTCCCGGATTCCGTTTCCACGAGGTATCACCGGTTTACCTACATGGAAACCATTCAGGATGCGTACGCCGCTGCCGACATGGTCATCTGTCGCGCAGGTATGAGCACCCTGTCCGAGATATGCCTTTGCGGTTTGCCAGCGTTGATCATCCCGTTGCCCAAGGCGGCCGAGGACCACCAGGCCATCAACGCTCGTCAGATGGAAAGCGCGGGGGCTGCCCGGGTCATCTACGAAGAGGCCGTATGGCATAATGGCACGATTATCAGTCGCGTGGATGGGGGAGCACTATCCGCAAGTATTTTGGAACTGATCGACGACGAGAAGCAACGTGCCGCAATGAGCGCCGCAGCCCGCAAGCTGGGACATAAAGAAAGCCTCGATCTGATGCTCACCGAGGTAGAAAACCTCATGGAGGAACGGCGTCCCACGCCCCTTACTTTGGAGTTCCCGCTGCCTGCAACGTCGTTGCCCGAAGAGCCGAACGCACTACTGCGTTGGGTCCGCAAACGCACCGATGACCAAGAGGGCGTAGGTAGCTTGGAACCATGCGAGCTTGCCTATCTTCGCCATCAAGCCGACCGGCTGTTGGTGTCCGATGTCTGGTACGAGATTCCTCTAGGTAAACGAAATGTGGGGATCAAACTGGTCGGTTATCTCCAATACGTCGAGCAAGTTCCGTTATTGCTGAGTATCCTGCGTGATCGCACAAAAGTTAGCTTGCTGCAACGGTTGTTTGGGGGCGACTATGTGCATGGCGGGTTTCTGCGGCGCAACGCCATTGAGTTTGGCATAAGGCGGCTGATGGTCTTCGGCGATGAAGTTAGGGAGGCGTTGCTGGGGGCCTTGAGAGATGATCCGTATTTTGAGGTCCGAGCCATGGCTGCCAAGGCGCTGGGAGAGTCCATGATCCAATCCGACGAGTTGGAGTGCGAGTTGGTAGCTGCGTTGGACGATTCGTACCCAGAAGTGATCATCGAGGTGATAGGCGCCTTGGGGGCTGTCGCTCGCCGACGAGATATCGTAGTCCACTTGCAAAGATTCTACCTTCACGATTCGTGGCAGGTGAGGCGACAGGTGGTTGCCGTGTTGTATTGTCTTCTCGAGCGCAGGGTGGTTGTTATGGAAGATGTGGAAGAAGGTGCCGAGCAGATTCTTGCGACTTCGCCCTTCTTTGCACCCCAGTTTCCACTCAAGCAGCAGCTAAACGCCTTGGCCCACTTAATTGGGAAGACTTCTACGGAACAACAAAACGAGCGGCAGTTGGCGGAGAAGCAGGCCACATGATCTATTATCTCGGGACCTACCTGTATGAAACCGTTGAGACCTTGTCGTTCTTGCGTTTGCTGAATTCGATCAGTTTCCGCGCCATTGCTGGTGCGATTACTGCATTGCTGTTCATCATTCTTTTTGGCGGACGCATGATTCTGCATTTCTATCTTTCCGGTCAGCGTGATATGCCGCGGAACTACGCCAGCTTTTCCACGGAAGGTGACTCGGTCAAAACGTATGGTGGTCTACTGTTAGTCACCGGAGTCCTGGTCAGTGTCCTTTTGTGGACAAAGCTACACACCACCTTCGTTATGTTGTGTATTGTGGCGGTATTGTGGTTTGCTGCTCTGGGTTTAGTCGACGACAGACTCAAGGTCCGACACGGAAGCAGTGATCGTGGTCTTTCGGAAGCCACTAAGCTAATACTCCAGTCCGTTTATGGCTTGGTCTTCGGCCTGATATACGTGATCGAGGATCTTTCGCCTCTGCCTGCCGGTTTGCCGACCCAACTTTATCTTCCCTTCCTCAAGAACCCGATATTCGACCTCTCTTGGGGATATATTCCATTCGCAATCTTCACGGTGATCGCCATCGCCAACTCAGTGAATATCGCCGATGGGATAGATGGTCTCGCCGTAGTCCCCGTTGCTTTCGCCATTGCTGTATTCGGAGTCTTCGCTTATGTGGCCAGTCACGCTGAGATCTCGGCTTTCCTGATCTTTCCTTTCATTCCTGGAGTGGGTGAGGTGGCGATTATCTGCTCGGCGGTATTTGGCGCCTGTTTGGGCTTCCTCTGGTTCAACTCATACCCGGCAAACGTGATAATGGGCGACACGGGGTCGATGGCGTTGGGTGGATTGTTGGGAACGGTGGCGGTGCTGGTGAAACAGGAGTTTCTATTCTTGATCGCGGGTGGGGTTTTTGTCGGTGAGGCGTTTTCTGTGCTAGTGCAGGAAAAGATCGGTATCAAGTGGCTTGGAAGGCGTTTTTTTCAGCGTGCTCCGATTCACCACCATTTTCAAGCACGGGGTCTTGCGGATACCAAGATCGTGATTCGCTTCTGGATTGTGTCCGGTATCCTCGCTCTTTGCAGTCTTGCGACGCTGAAAATTCGCTGATAAGATCTTGGCGACGGACGGAACGATTTCTAGAAGCCCTACAGAGCATTGAGCCCGTAAATACACAGCAGCACGACCAAGATACCCATAATGCTGCTGATCCAAATCGGAATCGGAGCCGGTTTGTTTCCGTAATGTTCGAGGGTATAGCGGTCGTATTCGCGTGAGATTAACAAGTAGGCCGAGACGATAGAACAGATGATCGCCACGACGACGACGACGATTCCCAGTTTCTCCGGTGCCAGCGCGCGGAACATGATAGCACCATATGAGGTCGCGTTAACTAGAAGTCCGAACTCGCGCGCCCACAATCCGTAGATCACGATCCCGAGACTGAAGGAACTAATCGTAATCGATGCCAGATTGTTCACAAAGGACGCGCGGGAAAATACCACGAGAATCAGTGCGCCCACCAAGAGGTGAATCCACATTCCGGTGTAGGCATAAAAAAAGGCCGGCCTTCCCAGTGAGGCTTGGCCAATGAGATACCGAGAAAAGGTCGGGCGCTTCGTCATCGGCAAAAGATTTAATAGAGGCGAGACGCGAAGATACGACCTCGTTTCTTGCGCTGTCAAGTTGTTACTAATTGGGGCTCGATCAGCTATGCGGCTTTTGCCAAGGGGTGTTCGGAGGTTTGCACTCCTTTGCCGAGCGTCTGGCGCTCTAAAAAGCGTACTAGATTGTAACAGCTCTCTTGCGGTTCATTGAAGGAAACGGCTACGGCATATACCGGACCACGTGCATGTGTTGTTTGCAGACGACAATTGACGATTCGTGCTTCTATATCCTCCAAGCGATTCCGGACCTCGCGAGCAGAGCTCCCAGCCATGGCTGACAGCGCCGTAGAACGGCGAGCGGACTTGGCCAGCTTCGCGTAACGGAGACGCATTGCCTGGGCTACGTACTCTTCGGGGGCAGATAGGGTCAATCGTAAGGTTTTCGAAGTTGGCCTCTCACGTACGAACACTTGTGCACCGCCTCCGCTGAGGTTGGTGACGACCGCCGGCTTTGATATTATCTTTCCGGTTTCTTCGGCATTTTCCCACTTTGCCATCGCCTTGAGAGTCACAGCGACGCGAAAGGAATCGCGTCGCTGGTGTCCCTCGATCTCGCGAGGTGGTTTCAACAACAACACCGGCACCCGATCGTTGAGCCGACGACGGCCGAATATCTCACTGGAAAACCTGTAGTCCTTCGGGCTCTTGGGGAGTGCCCTGACGATAACGGCTGCGCCACGGGGCAGGCGGCCTAGGCTTGAGGGCGCATCGACGCAAAGGTAACCGTCCGAACTGAGGTCTTGCAGGCGCCCCAGATGCTGGGTCGTGGAAATTTCTGGATCCTCGAAAGAAAGTAGAAGCCGCTCGCCAATCCTCAAGCCATTCGGTAGTCGATGACGCATATTCGTCTTTGCCATGATAGATTCTCCTTGCGAAAATGTGATCCTCAGGATGGATCGTACGTATTACAGGGATCGGCGAAGCCAAGAAGTTCTTTAGAGTTATTTATATTAAATAGTAATACAGTAAAATAAATAAAGTTAAATGATATTGTATTGCAGTTAATATTATTACTTAATAATAAGTTTACAGGATTATCCGGCGACGGACAATAATACATTTAACATAAATATAATCAACTTGTTAAATAAATTTTCAGACCTCGAGAAATCAGTGTTGTCGGTAAAAGGAGTAGGAGCGAAACGTGCCGGTGTGCTGGCTGATGCGGGGATTCACACAGTAGGTGATTTGCTGTTTTATTTACCTCGTCGCTATCTGGATCGGTCGGTGGTTGCCCGCATCGCCCAACTAACGTCTGGGGCCGAAGTGACCATCCTTGCTCAGGTCACCAAGATCCAACTCACCAAGCGACCCCGCACGCGCCTGATTGTCACCGTCGAAGATGACAGCGGTGCCGTCAACTGTGTTTGGTTCGGTGGCGGTAAATTCTTCGCCAAGAATTTCGTGGAAGGAGACAGTATAGCGCTGAGTGGCAAGGTTGGCTTCTTCAATGGCGAACTGCAATTCACCCATCCGGAATACGAGTTCGTCAGACTGTCTGGAGAGCAGAACTTCCTGCATACATCCGGGATTGTGCCGCTCTACAGCACTAGCGCCGACATGAAAGAGCGGGGACTGCGGTCGCGTACGTTTCGCAGGGTCATGGCTCAGGCACTGGAGCAATTTGGCGACTGCGTGGTAGAGACCATGTCTCCAGAAGCCAAGGAAAGCCTAGGTTTGATGGATTTGCCCACCAGCCTACGGCTTGTCCACTTTCCGACTGATGCTAACGGCGCGAGTGCGGCCAGACGACGTCTCGCATTCGAGGAGCTTTACCAGCAGCAGCTCCTCTTGGCACGCGCTCGAGTAGCTCGTCGTGCAGCACGCGACGGAGTTTCCTTGTCGAAGCGAGACTTGGTGGAACGCTTTTGCGCCGGGCTGCAATTTGTTCTCACCAAGACACAACGCCACGTGGTGGAGGAGATTTTGGAGGATCTGTCGGCTCCCTATCAGATGTGTCGGTTGCTGCAGGGCGACGTCGGATCGGGAAAAACAGTCGTCGCCTTGGTCGCGGTCCTGCAGGCCATCGGCAGTGGCTACCAAGCGGCACTGATGGCACCGACCGAGATATTGGCAACGCAGCATTACAACACCGTGGTTGAGCTGTTGGGGCCGTTGGGAGCAAACGCCGGCCTGTTGATCGGCAAACAACCAGCGGCGTTGCGAGCCAAGATGCTAACTGCTATCGAAACTGGAGCTATTGACATTGTGGTGGGTACCCACGCCCTCATTCAGGAGGCTGTTAGTTTTCCCAAGCTCGGCCTTGCCATAGTGGACGAACAGCATCGGTTCGGGGTGGTGCAGCGAGAGAATCTGGCCGAGAAAGGCAACCAGGCGAATCTGTTGTTCATGACCGCGACGCCGATCCCTCGGACGCTGGCGCTGGCCGTATATGGCGATACCGACCTTTCGATTCTTGACGAGTTACTTCCCGGACGACGCCCGGTACGAACAGCCTCGCGGACGGCAGATCGGCGAGAGGCTATTTTTCAATTTGTAGCCGAACAGCTGGAGTTGGGTCGGCAGGCTTACTTGGTCTACCCCTCGATTGAGGATTCCCACAAATTAGCGGTAAGATCCGCTACCACAGCATTCGGGGAGCTGTCGGCCGGTGCACTGGCCAAGTATCGTGTGGCTCTACTGCACGGTCAGATGAAGGAGGAAGAAAAGCGAGACGTAATGCAAACCTTTGTTGACGGTACTACGCAGGTACTTGTCTCGACGACCGTGGTCGAGGTAGGGGTAGACGTGGCCAATGCGACGGTAATGGTGATTGAGAATGCGGAGAGATTCGGATTGGCTCAACTACACCAGCTCCGCGGTCGCGTCGGTAGGGGTGGAGAAGAGTCGTACTGCATATTGATCCACGGGGAGCTTGACACCCCGGAGTTCGAATCGGCCCGGCAAAGAATCGACCTGCTCTGTCAGACGAACGACGGCTTCGAAATAGCCGATCGAGATCTTGCAGTGCGGGGACAAGGTGAGTTGCTGGGAACTGCGCAGGCGGGAAAGTCGGTGTTTGCGGTAGCGGATTTGAGCCGAGACGGCGACATCCTCAGGCAGGCGAGGAGGTTGGCGGTTGAGGTAGCCGAGAAGGAGAGTGCTGACGCTGCTACAGAAACGTTGTCGACGACGACGTAAAGGAGGTATGAAGATCATGGAAAGCGTGCGGGTGGCAACCTTCACAGGACCCGGTTCCAAACCAAAGATCGAAACTGTTGGCGAACCGGCCGTGCCGGCCAACGCGGCGCTAATCGAGATCGAAGCGTGCGGTGTCTGCGGAACGGACCTGCACATTCTCAAAGGGCACTGGCCCGGGGAGCTCCCTTGGCCATTTACCCTGGGGCATGAGTTGGCAGGGACCGTTTTGAAGATAGGCGAATGCCTAACGAAAGACTTTATGGGCGTTCCTTTGAACGAGGGTTGCCGGGTGATGCTGCCGCCCTTGATGCCTTGTGGATGCTGTTTTTACTGCGTCCACTATCCGCAACATTCGAACCGCTGTTTGCAGCCAACGTACTACGGTCGTTACCTGCCGTTCGAAAAACCCCCTCATTTGTGGGGGGGTTGGGCTGAGATGGTCTACGTCGATTTGGACATGCTGCCGGCTACCAAAATCTATCGTCTGCCGGACAACATGAGCGCCATAATGGGATCATTATCGGAACCTTTGACTTCTTGTGTCCGGGCGCTCTCTCGTGCTCAGAGTGCGGGTGGTTTCGCGGTGGGGGACAAGGTGGTGGTGCAGGGTTCCGGGCCGATTGGAGTTCTGATGCTCGTCGCGGCCCAAGAAATGGGTGCCGGCCAGGTTTATGTGATCGGGGCCCCCGAAAAGCCACGGTTAGAATTGTGTCGCAAGTTCGGCGCCGCTGGGACCGTGGATATCGAAGAAAACGGTCCTGCCACCAAGCGCATCGCTGCGATCAGGGATATGGTTGGCGGTTTCGGGGCGGACCTAGTGGTGGACTGCAGCGGCCACCCGTCAGCTGGTCCGGAAGGTTTGGAGATGCTGCGAGACGGGGGAACGTATGTGGAGATGGGACAATTCACCGACGCCGGATCGATCGAAACCAACTGGCACCGGATCTGTTCGAAGGATGTGGCGATCGTTGGGAGCTGGGCGTTTACGGCCAATGACATTCCGTTGGCGATTGACATGCTCGAGCGGGCAACGAACCGCTATCCCTGGTCGCAATTGCAGTCTTGTTTCGAGTTTTCCGAGACCGGTATCCAGGGGGCGATCGAGGCTGCGATGGAGATGCGCTGCGTGAAGGCCACCATCCTCCCGAACCAGTCGTGAGCCGACGACGTCCAGCGTCAGTCGAGCGCACTCAGTCCTGATGCCACGATGATTGCGATCTCGTCCGCTTCATCCCGATTCAAAATCAATGGTGGCGCTACGAAGAAGACCGGTTCCGGGCCTGCAATGGCATGGCTCATCCTGCC
This sequence comes from uncultured Gemmatimonadaceae bacterium, assembly GCA_964401715.1. Classification (GTDB taxonomy): domain Bacteria; phylum Latescibacterota; class UBA2968; order UBA8231; family UBA8231; genus CAYNZV01. The sequence goes on from CAYNZV010000012.1 coordinate 53,000, forward strand.
CAAGAGCAATCCATTCTCTTTCATCTTTTGCTGTACTCGGGCGGCGCGGTCGGCGTCTAACATCTGACCCTGTTCGTCCACCAGTTCGATCGCAATCATCAACCCCTTGCCACGCACATCACCCAAATACGGGGAATCTATGTTGGCAAGCTTGTCCATTAGATAGTTCCCCATTACCTCTGAGTTTTCCCACAATCGTTCCCTCATGAGGATATCGATGGCGCTCAGGGCCACTGTGCAACAGACGGGGTGCCCGCCGTAGGTGGAAATCTGCGAAAACTCTTTTTCTTCGTCCGGAGTCCCGAGGAAAGCCTCAAACACCTCCCCTGTAACAACGCAAGCCCCCAACGGCAGATAGCCACTGGTTGCCCCTTTTGCCAACGTGATCATGTCGGGCACAACGCCCCAATGTTCGCACGCGAACAGTTTCCCCGTTCGTCCAAAGCCGTTGATGACCTCGTCCAAGATCAGCAAAACCCCGTACCGATCGCAGATCGCGCGCAGTTGGGGCAGGTATTCGTCGGGAGGAACCAGTACACCGCCGCCGCCGATGATCGGTTCAGCGATGACCGCAGCAACTGTTTCTGGCCCCTCGTGGACGATCGCTTCTTCGATTTCGTCGGCGCAAGCGACATTGCACTGGGGATATTTCAGGTGGAGTGGGCATCGGTAGCAATAAGGAGGATTCACGTGCACGAATCCCGGGACCAAAGGTTCGAATTTCACCCGACGTCCCACCTGTCCAGTAGCCGAAAGGGCGCCCATGGTGAATCCGTGATAACCTTGGTAACGGGCGATGATCTTATACCGATTTTCTCCCGGATGTCGCTGGCGACTGGACTGTCGAGCAATCTTGATCGCCGTTTCGCTCGCTTCAGATCCACTGCTGCTCAAAAAGGAGTGCTTAAGATCGCCAGGCAGGATTTCGGCCAACCGAGCAGACAGGTTGGCGGCGGGGGCCGTAACCATGGCACTCGAAGCGAACGGGAGTATCTTCATCTGCTCGTACGCCGCCTCAGCGATCTCCTCGCGCCCGTATCCCAAGGTGACATTCCAGATCCCGGCGATGCCGTCTATGTAACTCTTGCCGTCGGCGTCGGTGATTCGGACGCCTTTGCCGGAGACGATTACTGGAAGTTCGGTGGTTTTCAGGGTCTGGTGCTGCAACATCGGATGCCACACGTGTTGCAGATCCATATCCCGGACGTCGCTGGCTGAAACGATTTCTTGTAGGGTCATTTTAGTCCTGGCTTGCTGGTTGCAGATAATGTTCGGAGTGTTAATCCGCTAAGCTACTTTCGGCAGCAGAGAAGATCAACCCAAACGTCCGAGCCGGCCGAGAAGGACTTGACTTTACAACAGCGATTTGATAATCACTTTCACGTTTTCTCGCCACACGTGCCGCAATGGAACAGACATTCAATGTTTAATCATCTATTTCCTACAACTGTAATCGGCAGCTTGCCCAGGCCTGAATGGCTTCGTGAGGTTATCCTGGATCGGAAGAACGGAGTCTTGAGCGAAACGGAGACCACGGCTCTTATTGATCGAGTGATCGACGAGGCGATACTCATACAGGAGCGCGCGGGATTGGAGGAGATAACCGACGGCGAATGGCGTCGCGAAAGCTACGTCAAAGTGTTTGCGGAACGGGTGCGCGGTTTCGAGAATGACCTCAACATCAGCGACATCCCTTATCCTGCCGTGGTAGCTCCGGTAGAGTACTATCGTCCGATCGCTCTCGACGAATTGGAGTTCCTGCGCCCTAGGACCGCTCGCAGGGTGAAGGTTACGCTACCTTCCCCCTACATAATAGGACGGCGGATGTGGCACGAGGAGCATTCCACGCGGGCGTATCCGACGAGGGAGTCGTTGATGAGCGATTGCGTGGGCATTCTTCGCGAAGAAATAGGTGTGTTGAAGGAGGCGAAGGCTGACACCATCCAGTTGGATGAACCTTGGTTGAGCGCCATGGTTGATCCGGCTTTTCGCCAACGGGAAGGTGTCAGCGAGGATCGCTGGCAATACGAGCGAGATCTTTGTGCCGATCTGATCAACCAAACGGTTGTCGGCTTTGAAGATGTTGAAATGGGCATGCACCTTTGCCATGCCCATTTCGCCCACAAGCACGGAACAGAGGGACCGTACGATCTGATCATGGATACGCTTGCCAAGATTTCGATAGGTACCATATCGATGGAATATGCTACCCCGGTGGCCGGCGGAATGGAGACGTTGAAACAGTTTCCGAAAAACGCGAGGCTCGGTTTGGGTTGCATAGACCATTGCGATCGTGAGATCGAAACCCCAGAGAAGGTGGTCGCCCGGGTGGAGGAAGCAATGGATTACGTGGACAAGGAACGTATTACCCTACATCCAGACTGTGGTTTTGCTCCTTCGGTACAGAACCCGATGGACCTGGATCAAGCGTACTTGAAGCTTCGCACAATGTGTGAAGCCGCTAATATCTTGCGCGACAAACACGCCTGAGGAAAACATGAGCTCGAAAAAGATTCGGATCCGATTGGAAAAACGAGGAGTTTCATGCGGTGCGGACCTTTTGGATGAACTCGCGCCAAGGACCTGTGAAGCCCTGTGGCAAGCTTTGCCGCAGGGCAGCGACGCGGTTCACGCCAAATACGCCAGCAACGAAGTATACACCCTCGTTCCTCCTTTTGCGGCCGAAGAGCCCGGATTAGAGAATCCCACCATGACGCCGATTGCGGGAGATCTGCTCTACTTTTTTTTTCCGCCGGGATTGGTGTCGTTGCCCGAGGCGAAAGAGACTGCTTACGATAATGGGATCGTTGACCTCGCCGTATTCTATGGGCGTGACAATTTTCTGTTTTCGCCGACCATGGGTCCGACGCCCGGAACACGGTTCGGAACGATCACCGAAAACCTCGAGGAGATGATACAAGCCTGTGTCAGCGTCTGGCGTGACGGATTCGCCGGTGAGCGTCTCGTTTTCGAACGTGCTGTCTGACGGAAAGTCGGGCTCGAAAGCACGTCCCGCACGGACGAAGCGATAACTTTCCCTCAATTCATTTTAATGATCGTCGAAGCGCTGCTATCGCCAACTGAGTTTGAGGGGTTGGAAGGTGTCGTCCATCTCTGTACTGGCGGCGAGGCCCCATGGCTGAAATCTCAAAAGGAAGCCTACGGTGAGTTCGCTCGTTGCAAAAGTGGAGGTGTCGAAGGACGACGACGTATCTTCGATCGGGTAGCGGCATGCCGATTAAAGATGGCCAGCCTCTGGGATGTTCCGGCCGCCCGGATCGGCTTCATGCTTTCTGCTGCCGAGGGGATGAATTGGTTAGCGCGAGGCCTCGAGTGGCGGCCGGGAGACAATGTCGTAACCACTGGCGTGGAGTTTCCCTCTGTCGCCTACGCCTGGCGTTCCGTCGAATCAAGCGGCGTCGATATTCGCATGGTGCCCCATCGCAACTGGTTGGTCGATGAAGGAGACCTCGTCGACGCCATGGATTCCAAAACCAGAGTAGTGGCGATTAGTCAGGTGAGCTTCTATTCGGGGCAATGTCTCGATGTTGCCAGGCTTTCTGAGTCAGCACGCAAGAATGGCGCGCTGTTGGCGGTAGACGCGACCCACGCTTCGGGCGTCGTGCCGGTGCTGGCGTCTGCCACTGATCTGTGCATCACTAGCTGTTACAAATGGATGCTGGCTACCCATGGCGTGGCGCCCTGCTATTTGAGTCCCCAAGCCGAAGCTGCCTCCCAGGTATCTAGCTTCGGCTGGCACAACTTGGACGTGTGGCAAGGGGAGACCTATGAATGCAGGCCAGACGTCGCGTTGAAGCCGATGCCGGATCTCCTCGAGCCCGGCAATCCTTCTCTGGTCTCGATCATGTTTCTGGAGCGCGCCCTGGACGTGCTACTCGGCCTAGGGATCGAGCGCATCCAGAGTCACGCGCGGTTGCTCTCGACAAGAGCTTTCGACGGCTTGAAGCGCATTGGGCGCACGCTCATATCACCTGTCGAAGTTCAGCGACGTTCTGGAAACACGAGCTTCGCTGCCGAGAATGCCGAGGCGTTGGTAACCCAGTTGGCAAAAAAGCAGATCCTACTGTGGGGCGAGATGGGCCGTGTTCGCATCTCAACTCATGTGCACAATTGCTCCGATGACGTCGATCGATGTATCTCCGCCCTTCAGCAGATCGGATAGCATTGTACCGACTTCAACCGAACCTAGTCATAAGGGCGCCGCTACTTTTGCTTGCTGGCGCCTTTTTTTGGGGTTCGTACGTCGTTTGGGGGGAAAATCTGATTCGCGCTATTTACGACGGCACGACGTTTTCCGAGTTGTTGAACGGCCTCATCAAGCGGCAGTCGATCAACCCGGTTGATTACTACCTTCAAAAAGGTGCGGTGGCCGCGCGCGGCGTGGCAATACTCTTTTGGAGTGCGGCGGCAATACTTGGTTTCAGCAGTACTTCATTAGTGAAGCGCTGGCTCACCGAGTGGCCTAAGCCACTACCGATCGCCGTTTTTGCCACGCTCCTGTTCTGGGAAGCACATTTTCTCGAAGTTCCTCTGTTTCAGCTGTTGCCTCACTGGTTCTGGTCAATTTATCCGAGAAGTTTGAACAATCTTTGGGTTTTGGTCGTTATGTTTGCCGGTCTGTTTTTAGCGGCTCATTTAGTTCTAAAGGCTCCTGACAGATCGATCCGCAATCTCGGAATACTCGTGCTGTTAGGTTGTTTGATTCAGTACGGCTTTGCGGCTATGGATGGGTCGGTCATTGAGGCATTGCGTCAACGTTTGCTGAGCACAGGGCATGGTGCCTTTCCTCGCGTCGCGGTACACCAAACCGGCTTATTGCAGGTAATATCAGGGTATGACGCCAACTTGGACAGCGGCCAACTTGCTCATTACCCGTTTGCCACCAAACCGCCGGGAGCATTGCTGTTTTTTTCGGTAGTTTGGCAACTCACCGAATTGTTGCCGCTTGCTGGGAATACTCTGGACCGGATGACAACGATGGCCAGCATGCTTTTTCCAGTAGTTACGTATCTGGTTTTAATACCCATGTTGCTGCTCGCCAAACATTGTGGCCAGCAAAGCGTTCCCTGGGTGGCTTGCCTAATTTACGTCACGTTGCCAAACGTAACCCTGATTAACATGCACCTTGATCAGTTCCTGTTGCCTCAAATGGGGCTGTGGTTTGCAGTATCTGCGTTCACGGCTCAACGGACGGGCAGTCTGTTTGCCGGGATCTTCAGCGGTCTGTTGCTCTACTTATGTTTATTTCTCTCTTTTTCCTTGATCGCGTTAGTAGCGGTCATTCCCATGGCTTATGTAACGGCTCGAGCAGGCCATCATAAACCTCTTCGACCGTTGACCGGCTTGGTCATCGGTTTTGCCGCCGCCTACTTGCTGTTTGGTGCCGCTACAGGTTATCACGCGACCGAGCGTTTGTTGGCTGCGGTCAGTACCCACTCCCACTGGAAAGTCGAAGGATGGGATATGGGAACTACTTTTTACTCTTTACTCTTGAACATGCTGGATTTCGCCGTTTGGTGCGGGATTCCAGTATGTTTGTTCTGTGTAGTGGAATTACGGCATGCGGTCAAACAGCTTTGGCATCGTCGATGGCTGTCCATAGATCGAGAGCTTATCAGTACGGCTCTACTTGGCATTTCTGGAGCTCTTCTCCTGTTCGGAAGAACCTTGGGCGAGACGGGTCGGCTATGGCTTTTTTTGACTCCGCTGGTAGCGATTAGTGTCGCACTGAGCCTAGTCCGCTTGGCGCCCGAACGATTGGTGCCAAACACCAGAGTGATCCTAGCCTTGCAGATGTTCTCGACACTTACCCTGAAGAAGTACCAGGACTTCTTTCCATATGACGTCGGCAGTGTGCACCACTTTCCTGCTTCTCAATAGCGAGACTGAGATTGCAGGGGAAGCCGTCTTGTTGCTGGACGAGTTCTGAAATCGCCATCAGTTGGCCCGCAATATCACTACGAACGCAGGTTTCACTTTCAATCCCTGCGTAGACCACTGCAGGTGCGGTTAACCTATCACATCGCTGCTATTTGCCCTGCTGGTGCTGCATCCGTGGGGTGTAGTGGGAAGCGAAAAAACATTTGGCATTGTTGTTCATTTTTTCGGTGGCTTCTCTGCCATTCCTCTCGCTCGCGCTCATGGCTTGGATCGTGCATGGACGCTGTTGGTAGGGATAGTGGGGTCAGCAACGCTCGCTCTGGGATGTCGATGCCGCAATAATTTCATCCTGTCGACTGCGAGTCTTTGTTTGTAAGTCGAGCGTCTTGGCCGCCCGCCATCGCCATGTTCAACGGCGCTGCTGCCGCCAGTTGTTCTACCAACCCAGAATGTCAGATACTTTTTCCTGTGTGTCTCGTTGTCCGTTGGCGCTTCGATTAATCCCAAATGCCAATGCGTCGCGTGGTGAGGGATCTCTTGATCTATTTGGTGATCATTGCTCCCGCGGTAATACCTAAGTCTGGGTGCATCGGGGAAGCCGCTTCCCAACACCTATTACGTCTATGCCAAATTGGACGGCTACGGACTGTTTCAAGCATTGGCCGATACCGACCCGTTACAGATCTGTAAGGCGCTGGTAGTATATCCGTTCTGGCAGGGTCGAGATATGGGACAGTTTAGAGTAGCTAACAACTTTGTCCTCGCCGGAGCAGTTACAATCGGTTGGTTGGAATTGCTGCGCCGGACGGCGATCGACAGAGTTAAATTCGCGGGGAGCATCCCATTGGTCTTGATTGTCTTCCCATTGGCGTGCGGCATCGATGCGCTGTTCAAGGGTGCACTGTTCCAATACGAGTGTTATGGTCCGTTCCTGATGTTTTTGATCACAATCCTAAGGGTAATCGATCTGTGCTAGTTGCTGTAAGTTCTCGGGATTGGTCGCTGCTAAGATCAGATTGTCTACTTGAAGCGTTTGGTGCTACCCGCGTTAGTGAAGTTGCTCGCCAGTGATTTGGTCATCGTCAATATTAGATACGTCAACACGTACGGACTGGACGTGGCGCACATCAACTCCACCTACGTTCGAATGGTCAAATGGTTGGTTCAAAACACCCGCCCCGAAGCAGTGGTTGCAACCCATGATATCGGATGGTTCGTTTCGCGACGTTATCTGTTGGATATCGCTAACTGAAAAAAGGTGAAGCGGTCGACTATGGTGTAGTGCGTTTCGCGAGGAACGAAGCCACGGATTACCTGGTGGTGGTCCCAACGCGGGAGCCGATTGTGATCACCAGGATAGACGGCGTGAACCGGATTTTTGAGGCCGAGGTTTTTAAAAACACAGTAGTTACGGGAGATCTATTTGTCGCGAACCGGCCTTATTGGACCGCGGATCCCTAACAGCCTGTAAAAAGATCGTTGCCTATTTGTCATAAAATGGGCCATCCCGTACCTTGTACGGCATCTGCTTAAGCGCTGCAGCAAGTGATCGAGACCCCATTTTGAAAGCAATTCGTTTTCACGAAAACGGTGGGCCGGAGGTTCTGTGCTACGAAGAGGTAGCTGACCCGCAGGTAGCCTTTGGACAGGTGTTGATCGGCGTCGAGGCATGCGGCTTGAACTATATCGACACCTATCACCGCAGCGGTCTCTATCCTGTGGAACTGCCTTGCGTTCCTGGTATGGAGGCCGCGGGGAGGGTTAAAGCCATCGGTGAGGGCGTTACTGGCTTCGCTATGGGCGATTCGGTGGCTTACGCCGGAGTCTTGGGATCATACGCTGAGCTGGTAGCCGTGGACGTCGCTAAGCTGGTGAAGCTGCCGCATAGTGTGGATTGCGAATTGGGCGCGGCCTTGATGCTCCAGGGAATCACGGCGCACTATCTGACGCACAATACCTATCCGTTGAAGAACACCGACACAGCGCTGGTTCATGCGGCGGCCGGCGGCGTGGGACTGCTGTTGATCCAGATGGCGAAGCTGCTCGGGGCGAAAGTTATCGGAACTGTTTCCACGAAGGCCAAACAGCAGCTAGCTTTCGAAGCAGGTGCCGACGGGGTAATCAACTACACCGAACAGGATTTCGAGAAAGAGGTAATGGCGCTGACCGCTGGTAGAGGCGTCAACGTGGTCTACGATGGAGTTGCTCGTGACACGTTTGAAAAGAGTCTCAACGTCCTGCAACCTCGAGGTTATATGGTCTTGTTTGGTCAATCGAGCGGTCCCGTGGAGCCATTTGATCCCTCGATACTGAACGTCAAGGGATCACTTTTTTTGACGCGCCCCACCATGGCAAACTATATCCAGACGCGGGAAGAATTAGTTGAGAGAACCACCGATTTAATGCAATGGGTGGGGGACGGCAGACTTGAGGTGCGTGTCGATGATCGTTTTCCGTTAGCGGAGGCGGCGGAGGCTCACAAGGCGCTGCAAGAACGGCGTACTACTGGTAAAGTGTTGTTGCTGCCGGCTGTATGAGCGACGAACTGCAAAGGAGTGGCGAGATGTTAGATGGGTCCGAAACTCAAGCGAACGGCGATCTCGGAACGAAACGGCACGAAACCATTTCTCAAGAACATGCGGTAGGCCCGGTCGCCTCGGATGACAATAGTGTCGCAGAACAGGCGACTGACGCCGGCCAATCGGAGGGCGAATTCTCGAAGCTGCTTCGTGAGCAGGAATCTGCAAACAGTGAGCGCGAACTGAAAGGAGGTCAGAAGGTCAGCGGCGTCCTAGTGAAGATTGGTGAGGAAAACAGCTTCATCGATTTCGGCGGTCGGAGCGAGGGTGTCATAAAAACCGCGGAGCTGCGAGAAGAAGATGGAAGCATGCAGTTTTCAGACGGTGATCCCATTGAGGTTTTTGTGGCTGAGGAGGGGGACGAAACTATCTTGACGCGATCTCTCCGGCGAGAAGACCAAAGCTCAGACCAGCTGCAGCAAGCATTCAAGAACGGCATCCCCATAGAAGGCAAAGTCGAAGCCGTCAACAAGTGGGGTCTCGGTGTGTCCTTGGCCGGGGGAATAAGGGCTTTCTGTCCCATTTCTCAAATCGAAACGCAGTTTGTGAAGGATACAGAGCCATATCGCGGGCAAAGTTTCAGCTTCAAAATCATCGAGTACCGAAATGGCGGACGGAATATCGTTGTTTCGCGACGTGTCTTATTAGAGGAAAGTGAAAAGAAGATTACCGACCAAGTACGCGCCGGCCTCAAAAAAGGCCTCGAGATCGAAGGGACCGTAACCCGCTTGCAACCCTTTGGCGCTTTCGTTGCGCTCGGTGGCGGCGTAGAGGGGCTCATTCACGTTTCCGAAATGAGCTTTCAGCGCGTGAAGCATCCTGCCGACGTCTTGCAAGAAGGGCAACAGGTCAAAGTGGCGGTCATCGATTTGAAGAATCTGGGAAGCAAAAAAAAGGAGCGGATTTCTCTTTCCTTGAAAGCTCTTGAGCAAGATCCTTGGGACGAAGTGACTAGGCGGTGCAAACCGGGTACAGTCGTCGAAGGCAAGGTGGACGCGTTAGAGGATTTCGGGATCTTCGTCGAACTCGCACACAACGTTCGCGGCATGGTACACATTTCGGAACTCTCCGACAAACGGGTGAATCACCCGAAGGACGTTGTTTCTGTAGGCGATTCCGTCCGAGTTGCTATCGTCGAGCTGGACAAGAAACGACGACGTGTGCGCCTGTCTCTCAAACAGGCAGAGCACTTTGAATCAGCGAGTAACTTGAAGGCGTTCCGGCAACGCCAGGAGAAGGCTCAGGGCCAGGGGAGTTCGGCCATGCTCGATGCTTTGCAGCGCGCCAATCTAATCGACGGCGAGAATCGAACAACGTGAGCATGTCACTGAAACAGCTCTTCGATACCGGCCCCAGCGGTTTCATCGGGGAATACGGAGGGGCATTCGTTCCAGAGATTTTGCGTACGACGCTTGACGAATTGATCGCCGCCTTTGAAGAAGCGAGTTCCGATCCGGCTTTTTGGCAGCAGTTCGTGGAAACGATGCAGACGTACTCCTGCCGGCCTACTCCCCTAACCTATCTGGAAAACCTGAGCCGCGAGTTAGGCGGTGCGCAGGTTTATTTGAAGCGAGAGGATTTGAACCACACCGGTGCCCACAAACTCAACAACGTGATGGGGCAGGGTTTGCTGGTGAGAAGAATGGGGAAAAAGAAGGTGATCGCGGAAACTGGTGCGGGCCAACATGGGGTTGCGACGGCTACCATGGCGGCACGGATGGGATTCGACTGTACGGTTTACATGGGGTCAGTGGACGTAGAACGGCAGAGGCCCAACGTTTTCTGGATGCAACAGTTGGGTGCGGAGGTCGTTCCTGTGGCGGATGGATCTGCGACCTTGAAAGACGCTATCAACGAGGCAATGCGTGATTGGGCGTATTCGATGGAAAATACCCACTATGTCCTCGGTACCGTATGTGGCGCGCACCCATTTCCTTCAATGGTGGCATATTTCCAGAGCATCATTGGCAGCGAAACCCGAGAGCAAGTGTTGGCACGGACCGGCCGTTTGCCAGATCGGATTTACGCTTGCGTCGGCGGAGGATCCAACGCAACCGGCATATTCCAAGGTTTTCTGGAGGACACCGAAGTGGAGCTCGTAGGCGTGGAAGCCGGTGGTGAGGGGTTGGGGAGTGGTCATCACGCCGCACGATTGGCAGGCAACGACGGTTCCGTCGGTGTTGCCCAGGGGTATAAGACCTACTTTCTTCAGGATAGTGATGGCCAGATGAGGCACACTCATTCGGTTGCTGCCGGTCTGGACTACATTGGCGTATCACCGATCCTATCTCACTTGTTCGAGACAGGTCGGGTGCGATTTG
>CAYNZV010000013.1:0-63068 GCA_964401715.1 uncultured Gemmatimonadaceae bacterium
AGTGGAATCGGAGAAATACAGACTGATGCTGGAATACACAAGGCCGCAGGAGCCCCCCAGTTTACAAAGGACCGGGGTCGGAAATGAATTCGTGAAGGATCCGTCGGCAGTATCGATCTGCAATATTTGCAAATCGATGGAGTTTAAGACGAACAGCTCCCTTTGAGCCTATATCCAGACCGATAAGGCCAAAACAACGAAAATATACCGCCAATGGTTTTTCCTGGCTTCAACTCGGTCAAACGATCGGCGCAAGCCATCCACCGTCGACCGGTAATGCGGTTCCGGTTATCCACGCGGCGTCGTCGGAAGCAAAGAACACGCATGCCCTGCCTATATCCTTTGGCGTACCGAATCGTGGCAGGGGTGTATGGGACAGCGCGCCCGCGATATCTTCCTTGGTCAGGTAATCCTGAATGGGGGTTTCTATATACCCTGGACAGATGGCGTTGACGGTTATGTTGTCAACCGCAACCTCTATGGCCGTGTCCCTGGTCAGGTTGACGACACCAGCCTTCGCCGCAGGATAGACTGGACCGCCGCCGCCGCGAAAAGCATGCACCGAGGCTATGTTGATTATTCTTCCCACTTTGGATCGTCTCAAATGGGGTATTGCGTATTTGACGGCGATGAAGAAGCCGCGAAGATTCACACCCATCACACTATCCCAGTCGGCTACCGAAAGCTCCTGACTGTTTCCGGGTATGTGAACGCCGGCGTTGTTGACCACGATATCGAGGCCGCCGAAATGAGTGCCCACCGTATCCATCATGGCTTGCACTTCATCTTCCTTGCCCATATCCGCCCGTATGAAGGTAGCCGCAGCGTTCAGTTTCTCCACCTCCTCTACTGTTGTGGTTTCGAGGTCGGTGTCGTGCCATTTGCCAATCTTCGGCTCTTCCTGCACATCTGCCACCACGACGCTCGCCCCTTCCTTGGCGAACTCTATACAGATACCGCGCCCGATTCCAGAGCTACCGCCAGTGACAATTGCTACCCGGTCCTTCAGTCGCATGCTTACCTCATCTTGGTTTCACCAAAGTCGGATCGAATATTTAGTGACAGTCCGCAAGACGTTCGAACGATTTTTGAGCGGCGTCAATAGAATCCATCTTCGCGCCCATCTCAGGTGATGTTGTGAAACTCCGGTTCGGACGCAGCCCCACCAAGCCAACATATCTGGAAACAGCCACGGAACTTCCGCGATTACATTATAGTCGTTGCAAATACGCCAAATGCCCGCGTCACACTGTTGACGGAACTAGATTCGCCACCGATCGTCTAGTAAAATAGGAAAGCCCTCCGAAACCACTTTGGATAACTCCCGCATCTCCTTCATTGCCCAAACCTTGCTGCTTGTTCCTGTGGCTTTTGCCCAGAATGCCTCTAACCAATTGTCACCCGAGCTTATCGCCTCACAGATCTCCCAGGGCCGAGCCGCAAAAGACAGCTTTCTGGTGTCTGCATCCGAATCGCCTTTTACCGAAGAGATGAAGAAAGGGTTCGAAGGACTCCAATACTTCCCCGTCGACCTCGCTTTTCGTATTGAGGCAGACCTTCACATTTACGGAAGACCACGACGCGTACCTGTGACGACCAATCTAGAGTCGGTCATCGAGATGGACCGATTCGGTCGCTTGGTAGGAAGCTGGACTGGAAATCCCTTCTCGCTGGAGGTCTTCCGCAATCTGCAGGACGGTTCAATTCTGGTGCTGTTCAAGGATGCGACGAATGGATCGGAGACCTACTCCGCCGGGCGATACGTGCGTGTGGAAGATGTCGGAAGCGGACGATATCTTATTGATTTTAATAATTCTTACAACCCCTATTGCGCCTACAACACAGACTACGTCTGTCCCATGCCGCCGCTAGAGAACACCCTATCGTTTGCAGTCCGTGCCGGTGAGATGGACATTGGCGCGAATCTTGCTTATTGAGGCGTGGACCCCTATTTTGTTTTGGACACACCGTTGGCAACAGGTTGTAACCTCAATATAGGAGGGGTCTTGTGAACAAGAACATGTTCACCCGGGATTTTGATTTAAAACTTGAAGGCACCAATAATCGCTATGCCGCCTGTCGCGCCCTCTCGCGCCGAGCTCGAAATGTCAATGCCGAGGCCGAGCAACACCTGGAAGATGAGGAATCCGTGCCCTCGGAACCCAATCCCGCCGTTACCGCCCTTGCCGACTACGCCGAGGGACGGATCAATCTCGCCGACGAAGCCAACGAAGACCAAGAGTAACCCGCAAGCATTCAGACTCGCCACCTCCCACGGAGGGACGCTGCGTGAGAGGTGGATGTGAGACGTTTCATTGCAGCTTTTGCCGTTGGTGCTACGTTGATCGGCGTTGCAATCGTGGGCATCGGTATAGGCTTGCATCCGGACCGTTTTTCTTCCCTGTCGACCCTTCTGGGCCACAGCGCCACCCTCGTCATGGGAGCCGCCATAATCGGATCTGGCATGGTTGGTTTGGCGGATGGGTATGAGAGGATGTCTCGACATCTTTCCACCCTGTTGGAATCCCGTGCGGTTGAGGGCTCGCAAGCGTCGGTAAAATCCTTCAAGGACCTCGGTGCTAGCGATCAGAAGTTTTGGGCAGCCTACCGCAACGCCTCTTTTGCAGTTGTCGGTTTCATGGCCGCCATCCTCGTCATAACCGCTAGCGCCGTTGGCCTTTCACACCTAGCTTACCTTGGCTGCCTGATCACCGGCGTAGCTATCTTTGGGATCGGCACTCTGTTGATCTCGTATCAAGAATTGCGAACCATCCGCCAGAGGCACAAGCAGGTAGGAGAAAGTGCTGAGATCCTGGAAGCCCAGCCGGAGAAGGTCGAAGAAACACCGCAGCCGGAGCACTCCCAGCGTCGACGTTGGACGATTCGTCGCGCAAAACCTCGATATGTGGTTGGAAGCTATCGGCAGATGCTGCGCAAATCTGCCCAGAACCCCTGAATTTACCTGGGGACCCCATCTGGTACTCCGTCCAGCTTGACCTGTCTTCTGCATCCACGCTATATTACGACCAGAAATTATTTCCTGTTTAAGAAGAAATAATTTCCGCCGACCTGAAAAACCAGGCACGGGCGGAAGTGGGAATTCTCATTGTTCCTCTGGACAAATACAAACTTTTTCCCCTATGCGCTTGGGAAGTGGTCGATTTTTTCCGCTTTTTGCCTACTAAGGCACCCGATTTGCTTGGAACAGCCACGCTAGGTCTCTCAGACACTTGGAGAATCGCGGTGGACAAGGCGGAAAATGAGGATTGGCAGCTGGCGGAAAACATTTGTCAGACGGCCATCCAGTTGGCACAATCGGTCGGCTCCAAGCTCGAAAAAGGAGCAAGCGCACACTCGTTGCTCGCGCTTCTCCGGCACGAACTACAACTGGCAACCCATCTGCGCTTGCAGATCAACCGGATCAATCCTGAGGCAACCGGTTTCCCGTCGCAGCGCGACCGGCTGGCTCGAAAGCTTCGCGAACTCGCCGATTTGGAAGACCACAACCATCGTTTGTTGAGTCGACGTGGTGTCTTGATCAACGGCCCGGGCATGTATCGCTGACAAGGATTGAACTTCCGCATGACCAACGCACCCGATCCCCTGCCCGACAATACCTTGAAACTTGGACAGACTAGCGCCCAGCTGGAAGAGGTGTTCGCCGACTCCTACATCCTATTCAGTGAAACTACCCGCCGCTACATGGAGGCGTATAAGAAGCTCGAGGAACAGTTCGAGTTCCTAAATGTGAAACTCGAGGAAACCAACCTGGAGCTGCGCAAGAGCCTAGAAGAGAAAGACCGGGTAAGCAACTATCTCAACAATATTCTTGAGAGCATGAGCGGTGGAGTCTTGGTTGTCGATCTCGATGGTTGCATTACCCTTTTCAATGAGGCCGCGGAAACGATCAGTGGATGCACCCAACAGGATGTGGTCGGCAAGACCTATGAAGAGGTAATCGGCACCGACGCAGGGCGGAAGCGCACGGTTCTACACACTCTCGACAATAACGACTTGCTGATCAACCAGGAAAAGACATTGAGGCGTGCCGACGGTCGAGAGATACCTCTGGGGTTCAGCACTTCCCTCGTACGCGATAACGATGGCAAGGTCTTGGGAGCGGTAGAGGTCTTCAACGACCTGACCGAGGTTAAACGACTGGAAGCGGAGCTGCAAAGGGTTCACGTATTGGCGGCCTTGGGTGAGATGGCAGCTACGGTTGCACACGAGATTCGCAACCCACTCGGAGGCATCGCTGGATTCGCCGCCATGCTGCAACGAGATCTGGAAGCTTCCGACCCACGCTACCGACTGGTGCAAAAAATCACGGAAGGTGTGGCACGACTGAATCGCATCGTCTCCAGCCTGCTGACCTACACCCGCCCTTTGCAACTGAACTCCCATCCGGTCCGCTTTGCCGAGTTGGTGGAGGAAACCATTGCCTTTTTCGAGATCGACCTGGAACGCACCCACGAAAATATCCATGTGCAGCGCCATTTTTCCGAGACCGAACTCGTCTGCAACATGGATCCCGAACAGTTCCAACAGGTCATTCTCAATCTGCTACAAAATGCCACTCAGGCGATGCCTGATGGGGGCACCATCGATGCTATATTGAACACAACCGATACCCCTTCCGGCCCAACGGCAACCTTGTGTATCAGCGACACCGGCATCGGGATGAGCGCCGAGGTCCAGGGTCGGTTGTTTACTCCCTTCTTCACGACCAAGGAAGACGGCACTGGGCTCGGCCTCGTTACTTCCAAGAAAATCATCGAGGCGCACGGCGGCTGCATCTCGGTCGAGAGCCAACCCGATCGAGGCACTTCATTCACCATTTCACTACCCCAATAATTCAGCGAGGCTATACCACTATGGCAAACAAGCGCATTCTCGTAGTCGACGATGACTCGTACGTCCGCGAGGCAACTGAGGAGATCCTCACCCGCAAGGCGTACGATGTGGACACCGCTCCGGAAGCGGCCACCGCACTACGCAAGCTGGATGAGAACGAATACGATCTGATCCTATCTGATATCCGCATGCCGGGCATGAGTGGCTTGGAGTTGCTCGAGTCCGCCCGCGCCAAGGCGCCAGATGTGCTCATCATCATGATGACGGCCTTTGCTACCATCGAGGACGCTGTGGACGCCATGAAGAAGGGGGCCTTTGACTACATTCAGAAAGGATCTGATCCTGCGGAAGTGGAGATGGTTGTGGAGCGAGCTTTGAAGTTCCAGGCCACGCATCGCGAAAATCGGCAGCTACGTTCCGAATTGAAAGATCGCTACAGCTTTGGCAACATGATCGGGAAAGCCCACAACATGGAGCAGGTCTTCGATCTGATCGGCACCGTATCCAACAGCAGGGCAACCGTCCTAGTTACTGGTGAAAGCGGAACCGGCAAAGAACTTGTTGCCCGTGCCCTGCACTACAACAGCCCCCGCAGCAACGCCCCTTTCATTCGACTGAACTGCGCCGCGTTGCCCAAGGAACTGATGGAGAGCGAGCTCTTCGGTCACGAGAAGGGCGCCTTCACCGGCGCAATCAAACAAACCAGGGGCCGGTTCGAAATGGCCGATGGTGGCACCCTGTTACTGGACGAGATCAGCGAGATCGATCCCGCGCTTCAGGCCAAGCTGTTGCGCGTTTTGCAGGAGCGCGAATTCGAGCGCATAGGCAGCACGCAGACCATCAAGGTCGACGTGCGCATCATCGCCACCACCAACCGCGACCTCATCCAACAGCTCGCTGAAGGAACGTTCCGGGAGGATCTGTATTACCGGCTCAATGTCATCGAGATCGCACTGCCAGCGCTCCGTGAACGTCGCGATGACGTGCCCGCTCTGGTGCGCTCGTTCATTGAGCGTTACAACAGCGAAAACAACAAAGCCATCGAGGGCATATCGGACGAAGCGATGGACCTTCTGTTGCAGTACGATTGGCCTGGCAACGTCCGCGAATTGGAGAACTATACCGAGCGCGCCGTGGTCGTGGCCCGTGGCCCACAGCTAGAGATTAGGGATTTCCCACAGAAACTAAGCGCCGGTCCTTCGGTGTCTGGCGAACAAGGAATCCAAGTAGGTCTCACGGTCCAGGAAATGGAACGTCGGCTCATCATGAAGACTCTAGAAGCGTGCGGAGGTAACCGCACTGAAGCAGCAATCGTGCTGGATATAAGTACACGGACCTTGCGCAACAAACTCCACGAGTATGGAGCGATGGACGCCTTCAAGAACGAACCGAACGGTCGCCTCGCGAACCACTCGACGGAACTAGTAACGCAGGGAGCATAAGAGATCCTGTATATAACCAATAAAAGACGGGGTGTGCGCTTCCCGCTCGCGCCCTGTCTTTTATTAACAATCCCGTTGTCCCGTTGCACGGTTTTTGCATAAACCCGTCCCCTTTTTGGTCGAGAATGGACCTCTTGACGGATAGGATCACCAATAGCGTGTTGTTAGGTTGCTCTAATCAGCACCCCTTCTGATCGGCTACCCCTATGGCATGACATAGACGGTTCGTTGATCGCTCCAATCGCTGCCGAAAATGGAAATCCTCCGTACAAAAAATACCTTTCCGACGCGAAAAAAATGATCAAATATGCCTTGTGCTGAGGCAGCAACGAGGTAGCACTGACTGTTAATTTAGCGCCGACATTTCATATGACAAACATTCGCTCGAACACGATTCCGAACCCCATGTAATACGTGATTTCTTGCACCTCTTTGGCATCGGAAAGGGTTGTCTTGGCATCTTCCTACCGGTGGTCTATGTTTTTGTGAGGGAGGTCGATATATCCGAACCATCCATGGAAGAGTTTGTCGAGAGCCTTCAAGAAGCGTCCAACCTCGATGAGGTTCAGGGCCTGATCGATGGCGTACTGCAATCGGCCCGCGCCGGCACCACCAAGCCGGCCGACCGACGTCAGTTTGTGCGCTGTTTGCTGTTTAATAAAGCGCTGCTGAGCGGTTTGATCACACATCGGGCGATCGATTATTTGCTGCAATGCATAGACCACCAAGAGTGGAGCGAACTGTTTGGTACGGCTGTCGAAAAGGAAGCACCAGGCGTCGTTGTCGACATCGTCGACCAACTTGCCGACGTGGATCATCGCGATCTGCTCCGCTTGCTGCCGATGAATCCCGCCAAATCGTTGTTCGACATCTCCAAGAGTTTGGCCGAATACCTCGAACAACTTGATGGTTCCACACTCTATCTTCGCGGTATGAGGGCTGCCCGGATCTTGGCCGATGTGTATCAAGGGCTAACCGCTGACCCGAGGTATTGGAGACGACGTACTCCGCCGCCATGTTTTATCGACAGTAAGCAGATCGTTCAGTTCAAAGAACAGAAAGACGTCCCCGCCCTGTCAGAGGCCTACCACACCCGACCCAATCAGCTGCAACGCAAAGACCTTCGCGAGAGTCTGGTGGCCTTGACGCAAACACCCGTAACAAAACCCGCCATGGCGCACGATGATTTCGACTTGTCGCTCACCGTGACGGCCCCCTTGCGCTTGGGCATTTCCAGCGCTAACGCTTCGGACAACCACATGCGCAGCAAAGAGCAAGGGGGCAAAACCTTGAATGCCAGTGTCGATCTGCAGTTCGAAGGCGAACCCCAACCCAGCCCTCCGATCGAGGTTAACGCGCGTCGCATCGATGAGCCACGCTTGATACTACGTTCGAACTCGATGGATTTCAAAGCCGATTTCGAGGCAAGCACCAGAGGTGACACCACTACCCAAAGCAAGCTCTTTTTCGCCTACAAACGCGGCGGCGACGAGTCTCTGCGGCTGGTGAAACAGGCTTTAGTTCAAACCGGAATCGTGCGTGCAAACACGGACGACATAGTCAAGGATATTTCTCGATTCACCGGCGGCGGCGGATTGGAAATCACCACCCACAGCAAGGTATTGCAAGGTTCCGGCCTCGGCACGAGTAGCATTCTGGCAGCCGCCATCTTGAAGGCCCTGTATCGCCTCTGTCGCAGCCCGCTGCTAGACTCCGGACGTGAATACCCAGCTTTGTTCGATCAGAGCCTACTGCTTGAGCAGAGCGTTGGCCTCAACAGCGGCTGGCAAGACGCGCGCGGAGCGTGCGGTGGCTGTAGCGCCGTGAAGAACTTCATTGCCCCACCGACCCAATCCCTTCCCTCACCAGAAATTTTTTTCTTGTCGAACATTGACGAGGACGAGTTCTTGCAGAGGATCATACTTTTCGATACCGGCATCGCGCGCCCGGCTACTCGAGGTTTGAACGTTGTCCTCGACGCGTATTTGTCCCGGGATGCTGAACGATACGCTGCCATCAGGGAATCTCTGGAAATCCACGATCGCATGGTAGAGGCGTTGAACGCGGGCAACTATCGCTCGCTGGGAGCACACGCAGATCGCTACTGGGAGTTGCGTTGCATACTGGATCCCGATGCGACCAATAGCAAAATCAAGTTTCTTTTTGAGTCCCCTTCCCTGCGAGGGCTGATGCATGGCGGACTGCTGTCCGGCGCAGGTGGTGGCGGTTTCGCGGTGCTAATCGCCAACGAAGAGGGCGCGTCGGAGTTAAGAAATAAATTGAGAAACCTGCGCAATAAGAAAGCGTTCTCCGACAGTCGTGTGGTCGATTACCGCCTCAACAGTGAGGGAATCTGTCTCCAAGAATAGATAGAAGAATCTGGTGTACATATCAGCTGCCCGCTGATCATACTTTCGGAGAAGTAGCAATGATAATGAAAGACAAGCTAGGACTGGTGACTGGGGTGGCTAACCATCGCAGCATCGCTTGGTCCATTGCCAAGGCTCTTGATCGCGAGGGTACCAGACTGGCCATCGCGTATCTAGGTGAACGAGAAAAACAGGGCATCGACAAGATCGCCGACCAGTTGAGTCAGCCACCTTTCCTGATTCAGTGCGACGTTTCCAATGACAATTCAGTTAGCTCCGCATTTGATGCCCTTGACGGTGAATTTGGGCACCTCGACTGCGTAGTCCATGCCATCGCCTTCGCAAGTCGGGAGGATCTGGATGGACGTTACACCGACACATCCCGTGACGGGTATCATCTGGCATTGGACGTCAGCGCGTTTTCTTTGAATTGTTTGGTGCGGGGTGCCGAACCACTAATGAGAGACGGCGGCGGAGTGGTGACATTGACCTATCTGGGCAGCGAGCGCGCGGTTCCGAACTATAATGTCATGGGTGTAGCTAAGGCCGCATTGGAATCTGGCATCCGGTATCTAGCCAGCGAATTGGGAGCAGCGGGGATTCGTGTGAATGGCGTCTCCGCTGGACCGATAAAGACTCTCGCCGCCCGCGGCATCAAAGACTTCAACACAATGCACAAGCTACATGCGGAGCGCTCCTCGCTGCGCCAGAATACGGACGTTGAAGAAGTTGCGGACGCCGCCTTGTTCCTGTGCAGTCATCTCAGCCGGGGCATCACTGGTGAGGTTATTTACGTAGACGGTGGTTACCGAATTACCGGCATGTAATCTCCTCCAAGCTCGCTCATGACGGCGGCGGCAGGTCGAGCTTTGCAAGTACGGCAGACGTGTTCGGCGCCGTACCAGATCCGGCACGTGCAAGTGCGGCAAGATGGACTTTCAGGAACGCCGCCTCTTCAACCGTATCCACATCGTACCACGGATGCAGGACGCTCATCGAGATGTCGCCCAAACATTCCAAGCTTTGTTCCAACACGCGGCCGGTGCTCCACTGGATCCGCTCGAATAGCCTGACCTCGCCGGCGCGTTGCCCCACCACGTAATACCCGCCATCTACACTCGGACCGATCACTACTTCTGTCTCTTCGAGCCGCGACAGAGCCACATCGATGCAATGTGGGGGTAACGACGGAGTATCTGATCCTATGATCACCGTGCGCTCACAACCTTGCTCGAAACTCCTCAACAACGCAGTCGTCATTCGATCACCCAGATTCTTCCCTCTCTGCGGCCACAACAGGAAACCCGCTAGATTTGGCACCATGCTCGAAATCGTCTCAGCACACTCAGCAGGTGTATGAGCAATCACGCGCATATCCGCATTCGACTTGCGTACCAAATCGACGGAATCGATCACGAAGGCACGATACAGCTCCGCTGCTTCCTCTGCGGTAATATGTGTCGTCAGACGGGTTTTGACGGTACCCGGTTTGGGTTCTTTGACGAATAGTATGCAACAGGTGTCGATTCCCATCATGCACCGAGTAATCTAGGTCTTCATCTTGCGTGTTCCAGTTTAAGCCCGTTCAGTGGCCAGCAGCTTGACGTCTACTTTTCGCCCATTACCTTCAGTCCGCTTTCGGAAAGGGAAATCTTGATTGGCGCTAACGGCATTCTCGCGGAACTGAGGAAGAACGCAGTCACCCATGTCGTGGGAGTACCGGACAACGGTTCCCGCGTCCTTTTCGAGCTACTGTGGGCTGATCCCATAATCCAGGTAATCCCCGTAACTCGGGAGGGTGAAGCTTTTGCCCTTGCATCAGGCCTTTATCTTGGCGGCCAACAGCCGGTAGTTTTAATGCAAAATACCGGTTTCCTTGAGGCCGGCGACGCCTTGCGAGGCACTGCCCACAATATGCGAATTCCGCTGCTAGTGCTGATCGGATATCGTGGTTACCACACCATGGATACCGACCGTGTCGACTCAGCGGCGACATTTTTTGAACCTACTCTCAAAGCCTGGCAATTGCCCTATGCCTTGCTCCATGATGACGACCAATTGGATGTAATCTCCCGGATGTACCGACGTGCAGCCACCGATTCGCTGCCGGCCGTCGTGGTCCTAGTAGAGAGCACCGAATAGGCATGTTGAACAAGTACCACTGCCTGGAACAACTGGCCAAAAGGCGCACCGATGAAATCATAGTGACCACCATGAGTGTTGCTGCCCCTTGGGCGCAACTCTCCGATGGTCCCTTGGACTTCGCCTCAGTGGAATCTGCCATGGGACACGCCGCCGATTTCGCCTGCGGCCTAGCATTGGCTCAACCGTCCCGGCGTATCGTGGTGCTAAACGGCGACGGAAGCACCTTGATGTGTCTGGGCACCTTGGTAACGGTGGCCCAACTCGATCCCAAGAACCTGACGATCGTCATCACAGAAAACGGTACCTATGAAGTAACCGGAAATCAACAGATTCCCGGTGCGGCCCTCGTGGATTACGAGCAGCTGTGCCGCGGAGCTGGCTTCAAACGCGTTTGCACGGTTACCGACCCCGCTGATTTCGAAGCTTCGCTGGAGATGCTGATTAATGGTACCGGGCCTCAGGTGTTCATATGGAGCATAGCACAAGCAAAAGAGCCGGTACCTCAACCCGCTCTGTCAATAGCTGAACGCGCCCAACGCTTGCATCGCGCCCTATTGTCGGACTCCTGAGACCGAAAATTAAAAAACCCACCGGACCATACCGATGCCTTCAACTACACAATATTATTAATATATCGATATACTAAGTAACAGGAGGTAGCGCCGCGGTAATGCGCCACTCAAGAGATCTGGCCAATGAAGATTTCTATTCTGGTTCGCACTCAGACCTGACGATCGTCAAGCGGCACAAAACATCGCGGGCATTTGCGCCATGCCCGAGCTACTCCCTCCCTGCCACGTAGAAGACTAACAAACCAAACCGGAAATCTCAGTGGCCGTGCGTGAAGGCACGGTGTTCTACAACCCATATTTCGTGGCCAACGCAGCCTATTGAGCCGGCTCCATGGACACCGATTGGCCTGTTGCCAAAAGTCGGTCGCCTCTACGCCCCCAGTTGTCTCCAAGGCCACGAGGATCAGCTTACAAAAGATCAAAAATGGCACTTTGTCGCCGGCTTTGTGGTTGGTCATATGGGCGCATCGCGGGAGGAGGCTTTGAGCGCCGTCGGAGCAATTGTTACCGCTAGCAGCCCAGTGGCAGTGTTGAATGACTCGGCACCATTGACTGTGGAAGATAGCTGGGAAGAAACTTTAAATGGGGAATGGCGGAATTCAAGCTTCGAGAGTTTCGCGAACGTTGTGCACCAAGTCGTTCTGGTTGCACGAATTTTGCATAACCATTTCCGACCGTACGAATTTCTATTCCCTCATCGAACAAATCGAATAATCGGTGAGAATGAGCACCCGAACGTCGGGGCAGAACCTAACGAGCGGATTACCCTTCTATGAGGACCAGCTCGTCACCGTACTCGAAATCGTGCAACTCCTCCACTCGACCACTGTGAATCAGGTCCAGACACTTGGCTAGGTCTATCGTTTCCTTGAACACAGGAAACGCCTTGCGGAGGTTTTTGCTGCGGAAGAACCCGGCGGAAAGATTCGTAATACGTTCAGCTTCGGAATTCAGAAAAAGAAAACGGAACAATCCGGGATCCTCCTGA
The DNA here is from genome assembly GCA_964401715.1 of uncultured Gemmatimonadaceae bacterium. Classification (GTDB taxonomy): domain Bacteria; phylum Latescibacterota; class UBA2968; order UBA8231; family UBA8231; genus CAYNZV01. The sequence goes on from CAYNZV010000013.1 coordinate 12,371, forward strand.
TCTTCGAGATGCCAAACAGAATTGGCACTGGAAAGGCGTTCAACCAAAAGGCGATGAAATCGAGGCAGTTGGAGCTGGCGGGGTTGTATGTTGGTGGGATCGTCGGATTGTAGCCGACCCGGCATCGGCAGGAACTCCGAAAAACATCGCACTGCCGTTGAAACAATGACATTACGACGATTCCGTAGGTGGTTTCCTATAATGTTTTTCGGTACCTCTGCGAGTTAATTCCCAGTTGGTCTCTATATTTTGCAACCGTACGCCGCGCTATCTGCAGGCTCTCCCGATTGAGGATGTCAACGATTTCCTGATCGCTCAGGGGCTTGGTTTTGTCTTCGTCTTCGATTAGCCCTGAAATGCGTTCCTTGACACTGCGGGCGGAGACATCCTCTCCACTGTCGGTGCTAACTTTGCTATCAAAGAAGTATTTGAGCTCAAACACCCCATGCGGCGTCTGCATGTACTTACCATTGCTGACGCGACTTATGGTCGAGACATGCATTTCCACCTCATCTGCCACATCCTGCAAAACCATCGGTTTCAGATGCGCCGGTCCGTGTTCGAAAAACGGCATTTGCATACGCACAATGTAGTTGGCCACCTTGAGCATGGTGGTTCGCCTCTGGTGTATGGCGTTGATCAACCACCGAGCGTCGTTCAGCTTCTTGCTTACGTAGCTCTTCACCTCGTCCTTGCCGTTGCGACGGGTATCTTTAAGCAACTTGGAATAGGAGCTGTTGATACGTAGAGATGGCAGCGTGCCGTCGGTCAAACTCACCACCCATTCGTTGCCGACCTTTTCGACAATTATATCGGGGGTGATGTAGTTGACCTCGGTGTCCAAGGTGAGCAAACCTGCGTAGTCACTACTACTGAGAGATCCCGGGTAAGGTTGCAGACCCTCGATCAGATCGAGCGCTTCACGTAGATCGTTTTCCGAGATACCCAACGCTCGGATTATACGGTTGAAACGGCGCTTGGTCAGATCCTCCATGTGGTCGCGAACAATCTCGAGGGCGAGATCCCTACGTTCGTCCTCCAAGATCCTAAGTTGCAGCATGAGACATTCGCGGAGATCGCGGCCAGCAACGCCCGGGGGCTCAAAACCCTGTACAATTGCCAGCACCTCTTCGACGTCCTCAGTAGGCAATTCCAAGTTTTCGACCATATCATCAACAGTACAGCCCAAGTAACCTTTTTCATCTAAATTGCCGATGATGAACTCACCGATACCCACCTGACGCTCGGTGAGATCGCTGAGGACCAGTTGCTCGCGCAGTTGCTCGACCAGAGGCGGGATTACCGTGATGCGGTTCTCTTGTGGTTCCCGGTCGGTCTCCCAATTGGGATCGTATTCGGTGCGTTCGCTGTTGTAGGATCCCTGATCGAACTGGTCCTCTAAGAGGGCATCCCAGTCGATCTGCTCCATGTCCTCGGGAAGCTCCTGCTCTTCGGTAAGGCCGTCATCCACGTCGCTGTCTGTCTCTTGTTTATTCTCCTCCTGCTCCAAGCCCTCGTCAAGCAGAGGATTTTGTTCCATCTGCTGCTTGATTTCCATCTCCAGCTCCAAAGTGGACATCTGCAGCAGCTGCAGCGATTGAATCAACTGCGGCGCCATTTTCTGCTGCAGGCTCAGATTTTGGGAAATACGCAGCATCGACCGTTATATCTTATTGTTTTTAATTTTCTTAAGCTTCTATCGAAGCAAAGCGAGATGACCCACAGCAATTCGCATACCAGTGAAAATAACTCTGGGTACAAGATTGTGTCAAGTTCAGCTCGAATCGCCCATTAGGAGCCCGCCTGCCCGCGAAACCTGCGACTTCAAAGGCCACTCTTAGCGCATCTGAAAGCGTTCGCCGAGATAGGTAAGTCGTACCTGTGGATCGTTGGTGAGTTCCCGGGCGGTGCCAGAAGTAAGGATTCTGCCGTCGACGATAATGTAGGCACGATCGGTTATTTCGAGGGTTTCGCGCACATTGTGATCCGTGATCAGCACGCCCAGACCCTTCGCCCGCAAGTCAGCAACGATGTTTTGCAGATCCTCCACCGTCCGCGGATCTATACCGGCAAACGGTTCGTCCAAGAGCATATATTGGGGTTGTATAGCCAAGGCCCGAGCGATCTCTACACGTCGGGTTTCGCCGCCGGAAAGCGTGTCCGCAAGTTGGGACGCCTTGGACTCCAAGTCGAGCTCGGCGAGTAACTCCTGTAATCTCGCTTGCATCTCCTCGTCACCCAGACTTCGGGACTCGAGAACCGCGCGAATGTTTTGCTCTACCGTCAGCTTGCGAAAGATGGAGGTCTCCTGCGGCAAGTAGCCGATGCCCATCAAGGCGCGGCGATACATGGGCAGGGAAGTAATCTCCGTATCGCCCAAAAAGATGTGCCCGGCATCCGCTTTGACGAAACCGACGATGCTGTAGAAGGTAGTGGTTTTGCCAGCTCCGTTGGGACCTAACAGGCCAACGATTTCGCCTGGTGAAACGGTAACGCTGACTCCATCAACAACGCGGCGTTTGCCAAACTCCTTGCAAAGCCATTCTGTCCTTAGGGACATCTTTAGTTGTCGTCCTCTTTATTTGGGGAGATAATACTTACCCTTGATGGACTCAAGCAACTTCACCTCCGCTATTTCTCCAGCGGAAAACTCGATGACTAAACGCTCTCCCTCCGCCCTGTTGATGGAAGTACCCTCTTTGTCTTTCGGCAGGCGTGAAACTACTGCAGCTTCGCCTTTGACAAGGACCCGCTGCATTAGTCGATCAGCGAATTCCATCGTCATCTCCTTACCTGAAAACCTACTCATCTCCTCTTCACCAAGCTTGCGATGAATCACGTCCGCTCCTCCCCTCAATTCAATGGTCTTGAGCTCATTGCCGTTTAAGTTAATGGATCCACTTCGAGATGAAATCCAATTTGTGCGGCCGGCACCACCCGCGATAGAACCGGACAGGGAATCCGGGATTTCCACCTGGGCTAGCTTACCTGCGTCGAGAATAACAATCATAGAATCCGCATTGATGTAACTGGCGAACGAATCTTCTATAGCTTCAATGCAAAAATCTACGTTACCGTACATTGTCAATCTGTCCCGGCCATGCTCAAAAAAACCGGAGGCTGCCGTTGCCGTTGCTTCAGTCGAGCCAGCCCGAAAAGACCCGTCACCAAAAAGTTGTTTTTCTTTGAGGTCAGCAGTGATTGTATCAGCACTTATAGAAAGAAAGCTGCTGTCACTACGCTCTCGTCGAAACACGGGATTACCAGACAGCACAGCGCTGCCATGACCGACGGCGTAAGCCAGCTGACCGCCTTCGGCTATGCCGGACATATCCGGCAGGCGAAGAAGATATGGTCCATGAACGGTGACGCTGTCCGCAGCCGTGTCGTATGCCAGCTGCTGGGCAGTGAGGGTCTTGTCTTCCTCTCGAAAGGACACGTCGTTCGTCGCCTCCAGCAAGCCACTTGGGCGATCGTACGACAGCTGTTGTGCCGCAACTGAGCGCCTCCCTTGCTTGAACGTAGCCGGTAACCCTCGAAATACTTCTCGGCTATCTTCGTTCGAGAATTCCGATGCCGTTATGACAACGCTGTCCGCCACCATTTCGATCTCCCCCAGCGCGTCGAAGCGTCGTTCACCTAAATCGTATTCCAAGCGGTCCGCATGGAAACGATGGCTCGAATCAGCTCCCATCACTTTCCCATCAAACTCCAGAAGCCGTGACTGCTCTCGGTAAACCGCGCGCTGGCCGCGCATCTCCAAAGCGCCAAAGCGGGCCATCGGTTCACGATGAGAAACCACCACCTCGCCACCGTCCCGATGACCGACCTGTTCAGTGGAAGCGATGAAAAGGGAATCTCCGTTTGCTTGCCAAAGCTCGCGTGTGTGCTTTATCGACCAAGCGTCCAGTCGCAGGTCGGTCTTCATCTGCCTTCCTTTGATCTTGCCTCGAGGAAGGCTCAGATCTACTGCTTTTGCTATCACCAACTCGCCAGCTGCACGGTCCCACAGTAGAGTATCTGACCCGACTGTGATGCTGTCTCCAATGTTGATTTCCACCGAACCCGAGAGCGAGAGAAACGATGAATTGAAATCCATGCGGGCAGCACGAATCTGGGAAATAAGCCGCCCCTTACCGTCGATGAAGGAAACCGCCGCGCCGCTGTCTGCAAAGGTGCTGCGACCAATCTCTTGGATGAACGGCGTAGCTATTTCTACCCGCAGATTGGGTTCGGAGATTTCCAGCTGCAATCCCCAAGCTTGCCGATCAGCGGCCGGAGGAACCGGTTCGACAACAGCGTCTTGGCTTTCGGAAGAACTGCAACTGACCAAAACCATAGACACCGCAAAGAAAGCTCCGGCAACCGACATTTTTTCGAAAATAATCCAGCGGATTGTCGACAAATAGTAGATGGGCAATCGGGCAGCAAGGTGACAGATCCGGGAATCATCGCGAACCGGCCTTGATGCCATCGTCAGGAAGTGTTCACCTGTGCCGTTTCCACATTCAGACGCTCTTCCTGGTACGACAGCGCAGCCTCCACGAATCCGGCAAACAGCGGGGACGGGTTGTCCATACGGGATTTAAATTCCGGATGGGCTTGGGTTGCGACGAAGTATCGGTGGTCGGGAAGCTCAATGAATTCCATCAATCGCGTTTTGTCCGCCCGCCGGTGATAACCCGAGAAGACCAAACCGGCGTCTTCCAGCAGCTGGACAAACCTGGCGGAAATCTCGTAGCGGTGACGGTGTCGCTCCAACACCACTTTGTCGTGCTCATCCACAACATGACCGATCCTGAAAGCCTGATCGGGATTGCTGAGCAGTTGGCGAATGCGTTCTGCATCCTCCCGCAACCGGGTTGACTCTTCGTACAAACGGGCGACCTTGCTGCCACGTTTCAGGATCGCCGCATACGCCCCGAGCCGCATGCTACCCCCATAGCGCTTCGCGGCCAAGTTGATCTTTTGATTTTCTTGAACGCAGACGACCTGGTACTCGGAATTGGCCTCGAATTCCGCGGAAGTAGCCTCCGGGATGCCAGCCACATTGCGTGCATATTCGACCACGGCCAGCTGCAATCCATAACACAAGCCCAGAAACGGAAGTCCGTTTTCACGTGCGAACTGAATCGCGGAGATAACTCCCTCGGCACCGCCCCCACCGAAGGCGCCCGGAACGATGATCCCACTGAAACGTTCAAGCTCCGCGATCGTCATCTCACCACGTTCAAACTTGTTGCCGTCAATCCAGGTAATATCCACCACTGCATCACATGCAACACCGGCGTGAACCAGCGATTGATTCACCGAGAGATAGGAGTCGGTCAGCTGAAACTCGCCTGTCTCTACGTATTTGCCCACCATCGCTACCTTGACTCGACTCCCCGGTTTCCGGCTATGATGAAGAAGTTTTTCCCATTTGGTCCAATCCGGCTGCTTGCGCGCCGTGAGACCGAGCTTAGCCATCAGCTTAGCACCAAAGTCCTCCGCTTCCAGTTCGAGTGGAATGTCATAAATGGTCTCCATGTCCGGCGCCGATATGATGTGCTCTGCTGGCACGTTGGCGCCGATCTGGATCTTTTTCTTCCGCACCTCGTCGATACGACTGGACGCTCGGCAAACGATAAAATCCGGGAAGATTCCGTGCTCGCTCAGCATACGAATAGCTTGCTGGGTTGGTTTGGTTTTCATCTCCCCCACGTGAGGAGGAACCGGAAGATAGGTGATCAAGACATACGCGAAGTGCCCTTCGCCGAGATCTCGCTCCAACGCCTTTACAGCAAAGAGAAACGGCTCGTTTTCATAGTCACCTACAGTACCGCCGATCTCTACCAAAACGATATCGTAACCTTCGCCAGCATCGCTGATACGGCGTTTGATCTCGTCGGTGACGTGCGGAATCGGCTGCACGGTCTGCCCGAGGTATTCACCGTTCCGTTCCCTCTGTATCACCTCGTGGTAGATCTGACCGGTAGTAAGATTGTTTTGCCTGGGAAGATCGACACCGAGAAAGCGCTCATAGTTGCCCAAATCCTGGTCGATCTCACCGCCATCGTCGGTTACCCACACCTCGCCGTGCTCTGTGGGACGTAGGGTGCCCGCATCGAAATTGATGTAGGGATCTATCTTGACTGCGGTCGTACGGTATCCGTACTGCTGCATTATCTTACCCATCGATGCCGTGGTGAGACCTTTTCCCACCCCACTCATAACCCCTCCAGTAACAACCACATATTTGGGTCCCACGTACTCTTCCACGAGTTTTCTCCTAAAAACACTGCGACAGTTGCCTGTCGCGATCGTCAATCAATGATTCTTGGAACTCGGATATACGATTCTTCTCGTTGTGGCGCCGCAGCCACAATTACTTCCGGGTCCGGAAACTCTGCCACTTCATCTGAGCGAAATGCGTTGACAATCGGCACGACATGCGAGGTCGGTTGCACCTGCTCCGTAGCGAGCTCGTTGAGCTTGGCCATATAATCCAGAATCCGATTGAACTCCAGTGCCAACTGCCGTTCTTCCTTCTCGTCGAACTCCAATCTAGCCAGGGCCGCAACCAAACGCACGTCTTCTACGTTAATTGACATTTTTCCAATATGTTAGGGTGGTGATTTGGGAATTGTAGGGCACGCTTGGCGGGCCGTCATAATATGCTCCAATCACCAGTCGGACGCAAGACAATTGTCGCTTTTGAGTCGACTCCACAACATGTTGCAGACGCCCAGTCGACGCCTTATTATTCATTCCTAACCCGTTGGCGCCTCTCGGACTTGACGCGCTGATTACCAGACCTAAATCAATCGAGAAACATGGCCCATAAAGCATTCACGGTCGAAGAAGCCAACGACCTCTTACCGGCAATCGAAGAGATTCTCGATACCCTCGAGGCACGACAGCAAACCATTGCCACCAACATGCAACAACTGCATATCCTCGATGCCATGTGGGGAGACGCAGTTGTTAGAAAGAGCAATCCCGATCACACGCAGTTCGTCACCCACCGAGACAAGGTAACTGCAATCTATCAGGAAATTCAAAAGCTCGTGAAGGACGAACTATTGGGTCGCGGGCTGCGCTTTCCCGCCGGAGGCCTTGAGCACGGTTTGGTAGATTTCCCTACTAACCATGAGGGCAGGTGGGTCTACTTATGTTGGCAGAGAGGCGAGGGTCGTGTGCGGTTCTGGCACGAAATCGACGGTGGATATAACGGCCGGCGTGATATTTCGGAAGTGGAGTCTCTGACAATGGGCAAGGAGTATCCTCTGCCCGACGACTCAGCACTTGACCTCTGAAAGCATCACTATGGTGGCTGCTCCACGTCACCTCGAAAGTTCGGCTGCGTTCCACCGGCTTGCCGACGAGGTCTGGCCGTTCCTCTTCCCACAATTCGAGATTGAAGAATTGCCGTAGCAACCTTTCGGCTGCCGCCGCCTAACCCCACGCCAGATAAGCTGGGCTCGGTTCCGGTGTGGACCGCAAAACCACAGAGAAAGGGACTGAAGTCCAAAATGGCTGGCTCAACAAATGTAACTTCATCGGTCAACAGTCGCGTTCCTCCAGGTAAAAGCTGCGCACCGGGAAACCGTTGGACGGTATGCCATAGGCATCGGAAACGCGAGGCCAGTCGATACCTCATGCCCTGAGGAAGCACCGATGCTCGTTGTCGCCGCCGGGCCGTTCATTTTGGAGCCGTGATTCACCGACCGCAGAACGGACCGGCCGAATAGGCGTGACTGCACCGAATGCCGGAGGCGCCAACCCAATCCAGATACGGCGTCTGCAGAACCGGATGGTCCTCGATGCCCAGACAGTCTCCCCGCTACTGGTCCGTGGTGATTTGGAGGAGGTTGGGACAGCTAACGGACATCGCTTCAGATGTAGGCGTGGATCTTCTCAGCCAATTGCTAAGAGAACACCGGCGATGGATAGAGGAATTACTAGCGCTGGCTAAGCCGCTATCCTCCGCACAGAGCGCTGGTTGTGTTCACGTAGTTGATTCAATTCTTTTCGCGCCCCCTCCATCTCCACCAAGATCCGTCTGCGGCGGGTCTCGAAATATTGGAGCTGATTGCGAACCTCAGTTGATTCGGAGCGCAGAGCGACCAGCTGTTTTTTCAGGGTCGTTACGGAACCACCGGCCAAACTTAAGCTCGCACGTATCTTGCGAACACGGAGCGCAGTGTACCACCGAGCGCCCACCACTACTGCCAGAATGATCGATAACAGTACCAACAGAGCATTCCCCTTGTTTTGATACCAAATATTACAACGTAATCTTGTTATCGACGGTAATCCCGACTGCTCCACTTTTTTTACTCTTCTTGAGCGATGTCGAACAGGTCAAGTTCGCGAATCAGAAGACGTACCACATTGCGCTCTCGTTTGGAAGCGGCGGCCACCAACGCCAGAAGCAACCGGCAGTTCTCGCTTCCGCCGAGTTTTTCTAGCAAATCGTCCATTATTTTGCGTCGCGCTTCCGGGACTTGGGAGATTGCCTGTTCGGTCAAATCCGTATCTGCCACTATCCGTTCCTTCTCCGGGAAATGCCTTGCCTACCGTTGTTGAGACGATCAAGCTAGACTTGGGTGCTTGGTGCCGTCAAGTCAACACAATCCATGGTCTTGACCATGAATGCAACATATGGTATCGTTGTGCCCGAACTCCCCAATTTGTGGTACTAAGTTTCCCAAAACTACCAAATTTGAGCCGTTTAATTTGAACGCGCCAGTCCGGCATAAAGGAGCCCAACTTTGCGCCTTAGCCACATAGAAGTTTTCGGCTTCAAATCGTTCGCCCAGAAGGTCCAGATTCCGTTTGGACCTGGGATTACCGCCATCGTTGGACCTAACGGATGCGGTAAGTCCAACGTAGTGGAAGCCATTCGTTGGGTGCTGGGTGAGCAGCGTGCAACAGCTTTTCGCAGCCATCGCATGGATGAGGTCGTCTTCGCCGGCACACGTAACCGCAAACCACTGGGCATGGCAGAGGTTGTGCTTACGATTGAAAACACCAACAACATCCTGCCTGTGGATTATTCAGAAGTCACATTGGCACGGCGACTCTTCCGCTCAGGCGACAGCGATTACCTGCTCAACAAGATGCCCTGTCGTCTCTTGGACATTCAGAATCTGCTGATGGACACCGGCCTTGGCCAGGGAGCTTACGCGGTGATGGAGCAGGGTATGGTGGACGAAATAATCAGCGAAAAAACCGATAATCGGCGCCGTATTCTGGAGGAAGCCGCCGGTATCACCAAGTACAAGTTGCGTAGGCGTTCTACTTGGTCCAAGCTCGAGTCTACGAACGCCGACCTCACCCGGCTGGCCGACATCATCGCCGAAGTAAAGCGCCAGGTAGAATACCTCGGGCGTCAAGTAGGTCGGGCACGACGTTACAAAGAAATGAAGAGCGAGCTCGACGAACTGGAAGTTAAGATGGGCCGCTTGCGTTATTTCGATGCGCGCCAGGAACTGGACCCGCTCGAACAAGAGTTTGGTCGTCTCGGAAACGAAGCTGAGGAGCATTCCACTCGCTTCACAGTTCGCGAGACAGAGTTGGAAAAAACACGTCTGGCGCTCACCCAAGCCGAAAAGGCATTGCAAGACCTCGGTGTCGAGATGAATAAGTGTGTGGAGGAGATACACGACCGCGACCGCAAGCTTGTTGCCTCACGGGAGCGACGTGAGGCAGCGGATCAGTTCATCGTGAGGGCTGGTCGGGAAAAGGAAGAGCATGCCCAGCAGATCGAATCTGCCGAGAAACAGCTGGCGGAAACGAGAGATCAACTGACCAACAGTGATGCCGAGGCAGAGCGTTTGCGTCAACGGCTCGAAGCGGCGAGCCGCGATGCTGCTGAGGCAGAGGCGGAGTTCGGGCGCAGCCAATCCATGCTCGAGGAAACGCGCTCGCAACGACTGGAGCTGGTGCGCAAACAGGGAGAGCTAAACAGTGCCCACGAGCGACTCAGCGCCGAAGACAGCGGCTTGGAACAGCAATTGGTACGTTTGAATTCGGATCTTGGCGAGATCCAGACGCGCAGATCGGGCATCGCAAAAGATGAGCACGTGGCTAGAGACAAAGCGGCGGAGTTCGATCGGCAGTTGACCCACCTGAACGAGCAACGCAACGAGGTTCAGCAGCGTGTATCCCAGGCGGAGCAACATGAACGCCTGTTGCGCGACAAGCACGCTGAGATTGCCAAGACAATCGAGGCCAACGACGCCAGCCGTGTGGTGCTGGAAAAGGTCCGCTCCGGATTCGAGGGATACTCCAGTGGCGTCCGCACCTTGATGCTGGAGTGGAAGGGCAGGGACCTGTTCCGTGGTGTTTTGGGAGACATCATCGATGTGGACCCCGCCTATCGTCGAGCAGTCGAAGTGGCGTTGGGCGATGCACTCGAAGCCTTGATCGCTGATGACGCAGATGGCGTGCTCGATGCTATTCACCACCTGAAGAACAACCATGGGCGTGCCGGGGTTCTTTTGCTGGGTGGGAATCGCGGCGAGGAGAATACGGAAGACCTTTCGGGCATGCCCGGCGTGGTGGGGCCATTGCGCGAATTTGTCCGCGGTGATTCAACGCTGGCACCCCTGCTCAGTTCTCTTTTGCGAAACACTTTCTTGGTCGAAGACCTGCAGACGTTATTTAGATTGGTCCCGGACTTGGCAGCGAAGGGAGTAGTTCTGGTGACGACAGAGGGCGACCTCTATGACCTTTCCGGCAGGATAGCTGGTGGCACCACAGGATCGCAGGATGAATCGGTCCTAGGGCGCCGAGAACAGATTCAGGAGCTTCGCGCGAATGTAGCTCGAGACAGAGCTCGTTTGGCAACAGTTGAGGGCGAGTTACAGGCGGAGGAGAGCCGACAGCGAGTTCTGCAGGAACGTTCGACACAGATGACTAGCGAAGTCGAACAGCTGAGAGAACGCCAACGGGAACAGCTGCAGGCAATGGAGCTGTGCCAGCAGGAACGGCAACAGCTAGAGGTTAGTGAATCCCGGCTGAGAACCACACTGGCAGAAATCGACGCCCGTCGCCAAACACTTTTGGAAGCTCTCGATTCGCAAGCACAAAAGGTCGCGCACATAGATAGGGACGCAGCCGGACTGGAAGACCGCTTGCTATCTGGCCAAGAGGTGATGCAGCGCATCGAGTCAATCCATCAACAATCGGTCCGCACCCTGTCCGCGTTGCGCGTCGAGGAGGTCCGGCAAACGGAAAAGATCGCCGGCATGAAGCGGGACCAAGAACGCCTGCAGCACATCCGCGCCAACCTCAAACAGAACTTCACGCGCCTGGCAACGGAGATGGCCGACGCGCAAGTACGACAACGCACCTACGGGCAACAGGAAGACGAGATCACGGCGGAGCTCAAGGTCATGCACCAGCAGCGGGACGTGCTGCATCAAGAACAAGACAAACGTCGTCAGAATTGGAGCGATGTGCAGATGCAGATGCGGAAGCTCGAGGAGCACATCGGCAAGCTACAGCGGGAGCTAAATGCCCAGCGGGAAAGACGCCACAAGTTGGAGCTGGAGATCTCGGAGCTGAAACTCCGCGCCGAGCAGATCCGCACCACGTTGCAGGAAGATCACAGTTGCGATGTCGACTTTCTCGGCCCCTTCGAGGATGAAGGATTCGATCCAGGGAGGGGAGAGCAAAGGCTCCAGCAGTTGCGCAATTCAATCCAGCGTCTGGGAACCGTTCACGTTGGGGTACTGGAAGATTACGACGAACAGAAGGAACGCTATGAGTTCCTGTGCCAGCAGCGCGACGACCTGACGGCTGCGGCAGAGGACCTGCGCAGAACATTGAGCCTGATAGACCGCACGGCTCGCACTATCTTTCGAGAGACCTTTCAACAGATCCGCGAGAAATTCCGCGAGACCTTTGCCAGGTTCTTTCCGGGGGGAGAAGCCGACCTGCAGTTGGAGGCAGACACCGACCCCTTAGAGTCTAACATCGAGATCATTGCTCGGCCTCGCGGCAAACGGCTGCAGAGCATCGCGCTGTTGTCTGGCGGGGAGCGAGCACTAACTGCGATTTCGCTGCTATTTGCGCTTTATCTGGTGCGACCAAGCCCGTTCTGCATTCTGGACGAAGTCGACGCGCCCCTTGACGACGCCAACATCGGCCGCTTCGTGCACGTGCTTAAAGAGTTCGCCCGTACCACTCAGTTCATCATGGTGACCCACAACAAGATCTCGATGCATGCCGCCGATGCCCTGCACGGCGTAACCATGCCCGAGGAAGGTGTTTCGCAGCTCGTTTCGGTTCAGATCGGAGACGAACTCATGAACGAGGCCGCAGGTTGATTCCCATCCCCTTCAGATCGAGACCATAGGGGTTTGTTTCTACTAACATCTCAGCGCGCAATCGCGTTCGTTCCTCTTGGGAATCGAGGGCGTTGATTACAAAATCGGGATTGGTTTCAATGAACTGCTTCATCGCCGATTCGGAATCGCGGTAATAAGCGACCAACACTCGCCGCTGATCAGCATCGATTAGCCTCTTTTGTTCCAACGCCTCGAACACCGACTCGTCCACCCGTAGCAAATACTCGGTCTTGATGCCGGCAGCACTGAGCTTCTCGGTCCCTCCCTGGCCTCGATCCACGACGTTCAAGGATCGCCACAACACACCGCCGCGTTCCTCGATAGCTGGAATCCACTGCCTGAAATAGCTCGAGGCTTCTGTGACTAGATCGGCGATATGCAATACGCGCTTGCCTCTTAGGTCTACGGTCTTTACCTCGCCGTTGAGGACGAGCACATCCTTGTTCTTATAGACCATCAGGTGCGGTATCTTCAGTTGCCCCGCAACGGGCAAGGAAAAGAACCAATCTCGTCTTTCTCCTCCCGACACGAAATCGAAATCTTGACTGCGCGAGACAGCCTCAACCAACAGCTCGACGGTTTTGCGGAAATGCGGGTCGCGCTCGACGACGGATAGTAGTTTCTCCTGCATTTCGAGGGGGAAACTAACGCGATCTACACTGCCCTCGTCGATGAATTCCAGCAGACGCTCGGCCTCCGCTTTGCCTCCGCAAAGATAGTGAGTGCTGACATAATAAGGCCCCACGGTCCCGGAAGTGTACCAGAAGAGCCCGCCGGCAGGGGCGAAACGAAGTGCTCCGCTTTCCAAGAGCAACGCCAGAATCTCCGACCTGTCGTTGGTCATGTGGGCAAATCTCCTTGAGGTATGTCGCGCAGCCTGGCGTTATTGCTGTCCCGGGGGGAAAGAATAGGCTTCTTCGGCAGCTCCCAGGGCAGGTCAATGTCAGGATCATCCCAGGCTACGCCGAGTTCATCTGAGCCGTCGTAGTAGTTGTCGACGAGATAGTTTAGGAGTAGGTCCGTCAGTGCATAGAACCCGTGCGCCACCCCTGAAGGAATGAGCAATCCACGCGGGTTCTCCTGATCTATATCGATGACCATCTTGTTTGTTCTGGTTGGCGACGAAGGTCGCAGGTCATAGAGGCCTACGCGCAGAGTGCCAGAGACGCAATGCCAGTAGTCGATTTGTCGACGGTGATAATGCAACCCGCGCAGCACTCCAGCTTTGGATTCGGAACGGCTCCACTGGAGCTTTTTCCACGATGGCTGGGGAAACCACTCCTTTCTGAAGACCTCGATAAAACGGCCACGTTCGTCCGCGTTCACATCCATATCGACGATAAAGAGATCGGCGATCTCCGCCGATTCGCGAGGTTGGCTCATGAGCTCCCCCGACCACAACACTTTTTGTACTTCTTGCCGCTACCACATGGGCAGGGATCGTTGCGGCCGATCTTTGGCGTTTCACGGCGCATGGTCTCCACCTTGGAGGGAAACAACTCCTCGTCGTTCAATAGCTCTTGAGGTCTTTTTCCACCCAAAGCCTCGCGCGGCGTTGTCAGCCATTCCTTTTGCAGCTCCCGCATAACCTCCTGCATCATCTCATTCGACCCACTGGTGTCGACCTCTCGTTCCTGGCAAAACAAACCAAAATCGGCCATGAGCTCACCGCGAGGGGATGAAAGGAGCTGCTCCAGCTGAGCCATATCGACACCCTTGGGCAGCATTCCTTGAAGATCTGCAAGATCGGGTGCTGCCGCAGGTGTCTCGTCTAATTCCTCGAGCAGCGATTCGTCGGCAGTCTCCTGCACTGAGGCAAACTTTACACATTCCTCACCGCCGCCTTTATCGGCTGGCGCAACTGCTGCCGAAAGTACTTCCAACACAGTTCGCAATTCGGTGTCTGCGACCGCATCGGGTAGGACTTGGCTGACAATCCAGTCTACCGTCTCGCCTTCCTCGAGAAGCTCAAGGATCTCATCGGCACTGAATCTCTGGACGTCGTGCTCCTCGCAGTATCGCTTCAAGTGTTCTACTGCGCCCAAACCCAATCCGTTTGTCTTTTTTCCGGTTTCAATCGCCCTCGAGCGAATTAATCGAATATCAAATTCTTGAGAAGGCTCTCAAATTTCTGAAAAACGGTAACGATTCTCTTGCCAAAAACATCTAACTGGTGGATCTAAAAAAGCCATTATGGCACATTTCCCCCCCCACAATTGTACGGTACACATCTTGCTCATTCGTTTCAACGAGCAGAAACCCCCATAAGTTCACTTTCATTGTACCACCGAAAGGCCAAACGTGCACAGCAGCCATAAACTGAGCGACAAGGAAATCCTGATACGGGCGGCAGGGGACAGCAACAGCCTAGCGATTCTCGTCGATAGGTATCGGAATTCTCTATACAATTTCGTGTTCCGTTTTGTCGGCGACCGAGAAACCGCCGAGGACATCGTGCAAGAGACCTTCCTGCGCTGCCTCAAACACAGCCACCAATATCCGGCTATCGAGCAGGTTTCCACCTGGCTTTACACCATCGCCGGCAACCTTGCCAAAACCGAATTGCGCCGCCGCAAGCGGTGGCGCTCGGTCCCGATAGACCCAAACTCCGACGAAGAGGAAAGAATGTCCTACTTCGAGCCGGTTGCACGTGGGTTGATGCCCGGCGATCACAGTGACGCGACGACGGTCCACGATTCGGTCGTCGCATCAATTCACCGTCTTCCTGAAGAATTTCGCGAGGCGGTGCTGCTTAGGGATCTCAACGGGCTATCCTATGAAGAGATCTCTAAGATCATCAATTGTCCAGTAGGCACGATCAAGTCCCGTGTGAATAGGGGACGCATGCGCCTGCAGAAGAATCTTCGTCCCCTCGCCGAAGAGATTATCGGTAGTCTCAGCGCTACCGCCTGAGACTTCACCTTCCTATCCATTCAGAACGCCCGTCGTATGAGGAACTCGAGCATCTCCCCCATGATGTCGCGTGCCGGTGTGGGTGGTAGCTTCTCCAGATACTCGAGGCTCACCTTCGCGATTCGTTGACAGACTTCGTCAGCGTAGACGGTACAACCATAGCGCTCTACCAGATCGATAACATGTTCGATCTCATCGCTGGATATGGACTCCCGATCTCGGTGGAGGATCTCAAGCACTTCGATCGACTCGCTGTCACTGCATTTGCGCAACAAATCAATGATAATCAGTGTGCGTTTTCCCTCTGCAATGTCTCCCCCCCGTTCTTTGCCATAAGCACCTGACATTACACCCGGGGCGATGTCTGCGTCCTTTGCGTGCGTGGTCAAATTCAACAGATCGTCGCGGATCTGAAAAGCCACCGCCATCTCCTCGCCGAAGTGTGCTATGGTCGCACGCATATCGGCATCGGCATCGGCGATGATGGCCCCCGCAATGCACGGACCACGGCCGGTGTACCAACCGGTCTTCTTGCGCAACATAACCATGAATTCCGCTTCGGTAGGAATGTGTCTTTGGCGAATCCAGCCGACGTCAAACGCCTGCCCTTCAAAGGTCTCGCGAGAGCCACGGACCATTTCTTGGATAAGTTCCAGCACCATACTACTGGGGAAGATCTCTTGGTTGGCGCACAACATCTCAAACACCTTGGAGTAGAGGGCATCACCAACGTTTACGCTCAGTGGGATACCGTGAAGCTTGTGGATGCACGGCTTCCCGCGGCGAAAATCGGAGTCGTCTTCGATGTCATCGTGGACCACCGCGAACGACTGGAACATCTCGAACGCGGCAGCTGTGCGCATCGCCTTTGCCGCATCTCCTCCCAGCGCCTCACAAGCCAAGAGCACGAGAGCAGGTCGAAAACGCTTGCCGCCTCTTTCCGGATAGTCGCGCATTGGACCGTACAGGAATCCCTCCGGTTCCTGCACCGGCAGAAACGAAAACATCTCGCGTTCGATTTCGGGGATGTATTGATGCAGGTAGGAGCGCAGGGCCGGCTGCACCGGTGCCATACGCCTATAAACCGCCTGCTATTTTGAGGCGGTTCACCGCGCGACCCAAAGCCGCTTCCGCCCGCACGCGGTCTACGTCTTGCCCTTGAACACGTTTGAGTCGTTCCTTGGCACGCTGCTGCGCAGCGCGAGCGCGGTCCACATCGATTTCCGCAGCCAGCTCGGCAGTTTCCGCAAGTACCGTAACACTTTGGCCGCCGACGTCTACGAAACCACCGCTGGTGGAGACGTACTGATCACCACCGTCGGGGTCTTTGAAGGAGATGACGCCGATAGCAACGCCCGCTAGCAACGGCACGTGCCTAGGCAGGACTCCAAAACTGCCCTCGGTGCCGGGTATCCTGACGCTATCGACGCTACCGGAATATGTCCGCTTCTCAGGTGTTACGATCTCCAGTTGAATCCTCGCCATTAGGTCAACGTCTTTGCTTTCTCCATTGCCTTCTCAATCGTGCCCACCATGTAGAAGGCTTGTTCTGGCAGGTCGTCGTACTCGCCCTCCAGCAGACCCTTGAAGCCACGCACGGTGTCTTCCACCTTGACGTATTCACCAGCCATACCGGTGAACACCTCAGCGACGTGGAACGGTTGCGTCAAAAAGTTCATCATACGCCGGGCTCTTGCCACCACCTGACGATCCTCGTCGGACAGCTCGTCGATGCCGAGAATGGCGATGATTTCTCGCAGATCGCGATATCGCTGCAGCACCTGCTGCACATTCCGAGCAACGTGGTAGTGCTCTTCGCCGACAACCCTTGGATCGAGGATGCGGGAGCTAGAAGCCAGAGGATCCACCGCGGGATACAATCCCTGGTCGGCTAATGCACGCTCCAACACGATGCGGCCGTCCAAGTGCGCAAAGGCGGTTACTACGCCGGGATCGGTGTAATCGTCGGCGGGCACAAAGATCGCTTGCACCGAGGTGATTGATCCCTTTTTGGTGGTAGTGATACGCTCTTGGAGGTCGCCCATCTCCGTGGCCAGAGTCGGTTGATATCCCACCGCCGAGGGCATGCGCCCCAGCAGCGCGGACACCTCTGCACCGGCGAGAATGAATCGAAAAATGTTGTCGACAAAGAAGAGAACGTCTTGTCCCATTTCGTCGCGAAAGTGTTCTGCCAGTGTGAGGCCGGTCAATGCAATGCGCTGACGTGCCCCAGGCGGTTCGTTCATCTGACCGAACACCATCGCCGTGTTGTCTATAACTCCGGATTCCTTGAGTTCGGCCAAGAGGTCATTCCCTTCTCGCGTACGCTCCCCTACTCCGGCGAAGATCGAATAACCACCGTGACCGGTTGCGACGTTGTTAATCAACTCGGTAAGAATAACCGTCTTTCCGACGCCTGCACCACCGAACAGACCGAGCTTGCCTCCGCGTGCGAAAGGACAGATCAGGTCCATCACCTTGACTCCGGTCTCCAACATCTGATCGGAAGTGATTAGCTCGTCCAACGGCGGCGCCGGACGATGGATGGGCATGCGCTTGGCACTCGAAGAAATCTCACCTTTGCCGTCGACCGGTTGCCCGACCACGTTCAAAAGCCGGCCTAGCACCTCTTCACCGACGGGCACGGTGATCGGCTCGCCTGTGTCCACCACCTTGGTGCCACGAGTCAGTCCGTCGGTCGAGTCCATGGATACGCAGCGAACCCGGTTCTCTCCTAGGTGTTGCTGGACCTCCAGTACCAGGCTTTCGCCGTTTTGACCGACATTCAAAGCGTTGTAGATGGGCGGCAGATTGCCGTCGGCGAAATCGACGTCGACGACAACGCCGACGATCGAGGCAATTGTTCCTTCGTTCATGGATCTGACCTATCCTTGCGCGACGGCTTCCGCACCCCCAATAATATCCATGAGCTCGAGGGTTATCGCGGATTGCCGTTCCTTATTCATCTCTTGTGTGAGTTGCTCAATCAATTCACCCGCGTTCTTGGCGGCGTTGTCCATCGCTGTCATGCGGGCAGCTTGTTCGCCAGCGTTGGATTCTAGCAGGGCGCGCCAAACCTGAAAGGTCACGTGACGGGGCACGAGAGCTTCCAACAGGCGCGCTGGTTCAGGTTCGAAAATATAGCTAGTCGAGCTGGAGGAGTCCTCATCGGCGACAGTTGGTAAAAGCTGTCGGACCACCGGCGCCTGTTGCGCCACCGAGCGGAATTCGCTGTAGGCGAGCAAGACGCGGTCCACCGCGCCGGACAAGAACCTGGCTGTCAACTCACGGGCAATGGTCGCCGCACGACTGAACTCCAGCACGCGAAACACGTCGGTATGTTCGCAGGCAATATCGTGACCGCGATTACGGAAGTAGTCGCGCCCCTTGCGTCCTACGGTGAACAGCTCTATCCGGTAATCGGACAGCTTCTGCATCTCGGAAGCCACCATGCGACAGATATTGGTGTTGAACCCGCCGCAGAGACCGCGGTCCGCGGTTACCACCGCTAACGCGACGGCTTCGACCGGGCGTTCGCTGAGCAGGGGTTGTTGCCCTTGTTCGACGCTGCTGCTCAGTTTCTTCAGTACTGATTCGAGTTCCTCAGCATAAGGACGCGCAGCAAGGATGGAGTCCTGCGCCCTGCGCATCCGCGCAGCGGCAACCAGCTGCATAGCGTGGGTAACTCGCTGGATGTTCTTGATGCTCGCTACACGGGTTCGAAGTTGACGAAGATTGGCCATCGTCTACGCAGAACGGAAGGTGGATTTGAAACCTTCGACCACCGCTTTCAGCTTTTCCTGTAATTCTTCACTCAGATCCTTGCTGTCGCGAATCTCGGTCAGCAGATCGGGGTGCTGCTGGCGAAGGTGGGCGATCAATTGAGATTCGAATTGACGCACATCGTCCGTGGCCAGATCGTCGACCAGATTGCCCGCAAAAAGCGCGGCAACCTGTTCCTCTTCGGCCATTGGCACAAACTGATTTTGCTTAAGGATCTCGGTTAGTTTCTCACCGCGATTCAACAGATTGCGGGTCGCGGCATCGAGATCCGAAGCTCCAAATTGGGCGAACGCCTTCACTTCGTTGTATTGGGACAAGTCGACGCGCAGCGTCTTTGCAACCGCTTTCATAGCTTTGGTCTGGGCAGCACTGCCGACGCGGGAAACCGAAGCTCCCACGTCCATAGCCGGACGAACGCCGGCGTAGAACAACTCAGGCTTGAGCAGGATCTGGCCGTCGGTAATCGACCAAACGTTGGTCGGTATGTAAGTCGACACATCGCCTTCGAGGATTTCGATAATCGGCAACGCGGTCAACGTGCCCCCCCCCTTTTCATCACTGAATTTGGCCGCTCGTTCCAGCAACCGAGAGTGCAGATAGAAGACATCGCCCGGATACGCTTCTCGCCCCGGCGGCCTTCTCAAGACCAAAGACATCTCACGGTAAGCCCAAGAGTGTTTGGACAGATCGTCATATACAATCAGCGCATCCTCGCCCTTGTCGCGGAAGTATTCCCCCATGGAACAACCCGAGTATGGTGCTATGTACTGCATGGGAGCTGGATCGCTGGCCGGCGCCGACACCACCGTGGTGTAATCCATGGCGCCATTGTTTTCCAAATCGCCCACGATCTTCGCCACACTCGAACTCTTTTGTCCGATTGCGACGTAAATGCATTTAACGCCCGTATCTTTCTGATTGACTATAGCGTCGATACCGATGGCGGTCTTTCCGGTCTGTCGGTCACCTACAATCAACTCCCGCTGCCCCTTGCCGATGGGAACGGTGGCGTCGATCACCTTGAGGCCAGTCTGCAGCGGCTGCTCAACCTTCTGCCGATCGATCACGCCTGGAGCCTTGCGCTCTACGGGAAGTGAGTTCTTGGCAGCCGTCTCACCTTTACCGTCGATTGGCTGTCCCAGCGGGTTCACCACCCTTCCTAGTAGCTCCTCACCAACGGGCACCTCGACGATGCGCCCGGTGCGTTTGACCGGATCGCCCTCGTGGATGTGGGTGTCTTCGCCGAAGAGCACACACCCGACGTTGTCTTCTTCGAGGTTCAAGGCCATGCCCATGATGCCGTGGGGAAATTCGACCAACTCGGTTGTACGTACGTTCCCTAACCCGTGAACACGCGCGATTCCGTCACCAACGTAGAGAACCGATCCGGTTTCGAATACGTCGATTTCTTTCTCGAAACCCTGCAACTGCTGTTTTAGGATTTCGGATATCTCTCCAGGTTGAACCATTGTCTCAGACGCCATCTCTTTTCCTTCCAGATATCTACTAAAGCTTTATCAACTACCTACCAGGTGACGGTGCAGGCGTTCCAAATAGGTGGCAATGCTGCCGTCGTAAACCGTGTCACCGACCTGGGCAACGGCGCCACCGCGAGTTGATGGGTCCACTACTGCCTGCAACCTGACCTGTCTACCCGAGCTCGCGGCCAGCCGCTGTCGCAGCCTGTCGATCTGCTCTGCACTCAGCGGAACTGCCGACCGGACCTCAGCCGACACGACACCCGATCTTTCATCGCACAGTAACTCGAAGAGCTCAAGCATGTCAGGTAGCAGATCGATGCGCCGCCTCTTCGCGAGTAGCAGCAGAAAGTTCAACGTCAGATCTTCGACCCTACCCCTGAACAGCCTTTCCAGGGCGCCCTGTTGCAGCTTCGCGTTCAAGTAGCGGTTGCCCACGAATGCAGCCAGTTCGTCCGACTGCTTCAAGGTCTGACGCAATCCGTTAACATCACTGCGAACCACCTCGAATACACCGTTCTCTTCAGCGGCTTCCAAGAGGGTAGCTGCATATCGACGAACAACTTCGGGAGCTTTCATCACACTTCCGAGAATTTCCCCTAGTTGCCCGAAGGGATGCCCGCAATGAGATCTTCGACCAGCTTGCGGTTGCGCTCATCGTCGAGGTTAGCTTCGATAAGCGCTCCCGCCGCCTTTACGGCCAGATCGGCGGTCTCTTTGCGCAGCTCTGCGATCGCCGCCTGCTTCTCGCTCTCGATGGCGCGCCGCGCTTGTTCGGTGGTCCGTTGGGCTTCCTGCCGGGCGCTTGAAACAATCTCCTGCTCAACCTTCTCAGCTGCCTCACGCGCCAAGCGTATGATTTCTCGCGCTTCAGCATCGGCACCCTGAAGCTTCTGCTGGTGTTCAGCGATGAGCAACTGGGCTTCCTTGCGGGAACGCTCAGCCTCCTCCAATGCGTCGCTAATCCGTCTTTCGCGTTCGTCCAGTGCACTAAGTAGAGGACGCCAGACAGTTGCGCGCAGAACTACCAGCACCACCAGGAAGGTAACAATGGTCCAGATTATCGTTCCGACGTGAGGATCCAATAACATCTTGAAATCTCTTCGTTATTTGGTGACGACGATCAACACGCAGATGATTTCACCCAACAGCGCGACGCCTTCTACCAATGCAGCGGCGATGATCATGTTCGTGCGAAGATCACCGACAGCCTCGGGCTGACGGGCGATGCCTTCCATGGCACCTTTACCAACCAGACCGATGCCAAGGCCGGCCCCAATCGGGGCAAGACCAGCGCCGATTGCGGCTCCCAGATATGCTAATTCCATCTCTAGAGAATCCTCCTCCTGATGTGATTCCTGCTAGTGCTCCGGATGAGCAGCCATGTTGATGAACAAGGCAGACAGCAGGGTGAAGATGAACGCTTGAATAAAGCCGATAAAAATCTCCAAAAAGTATAGTGCTACGGCGAACCCGACCGAAAACGGGGCCAACCACAACGCCTTCATCATGATGACCAATCCCAGAAACACCAAGATTGCCACGTGCCCGGCGATCATATTTGCGAATAATCGAATGCAGAGTGCAAACGGCTTCGCTAAAAGCGAGATCAGTTCGATAGGAACCATGATCAGCAACAGCGGAGCCGGCAATCCGCCAGGAATAAGGCTGCGGAAATACCCAACCAAACCATTGTTCGCAATTCCCGCGCCCTGAGTGATAACGAAAGTAAGCAACGCCAGCGCCGCAGTTACGTTGACGTTACCCGTCGCCGTGGCACTGTAGGGAACCAGCCCCAACAGATTACAGAAAAGGATGAAGAAGAAAATGGTCAACAAGTACGGCAGATACACTTTGCCGTGATCGCCCATGATCGGCACCACGACCTCATCGCGAATGAAGACAACCAACGCCTCGAAAAAGTTGGCGAGGCCGCTTGGCACCAGCCCGGACCGTCTGAAGGAGAGTCCAAGCGAAACTATCAACATTAGGCTCGCAACCCACATCATGAATATGTGTCTGGATATGGACAGATCTACTGTAATTCCGAACAGATCAAATGGAGCAAACTGCGGAAGAGGAATCTTGCCGTCGAAGATGTGGTTGGCATTCCAGAACGGCACCTCGAGATAGTCATGGTCGAGAATGTGACCGACGATATCTACCTCTTGAGAGGCGCGCTCCTCGCTTGCCATTAAACCTTAAATTTAGGGGAAAACGGGAAAAAAAGGCCCGAGTTTCCGTTGGGGCCGGGCAATAAATTATGTTGACCCAAATGTTCTGTCAACAGTTCCCGGCCCAACATAGATTCGATTTATTCTGAGGTCGAAGTCTGGAGTTTTCGCTTTCTTGCCTGCCTGGTTATCAAAGCTATTTCGCCGATCATGAACAGTATATACGCGCCGATCAGAACGAAAATATAGACCATCTTGTCGATGTCGGTTCGGGTAAGGAGCAGGTAGGAAGTCAACCCCACAAAAATCAACCTGAAGATGACACCGCCCCCGAAGAAGGCGAAAAATACATGGAACTTACTGTTGGCCGTCAAAGCGATCGCTGCCCACGCGATGGCGGCGTTAACGATTGCCACGGCCAATCCGGCGATGATAGCTTCGATCATTTCTGCTCGTAGTCGTTGCGGTCTTGTTGATCGCCCGTAGTGGCCTTGTAGATACTATGAAAACCAGAGGCAATGCCCAAGAGTATTCCTATGATCAGGAACAAGGGAGTCGTAGACAGTTTGCCATCGATCCACAAACCTCCGAAAAGCCCAACGGCGATGGAAGCCGCAAACTGAAAACCGATGTTGATGAAGGCACCCGCCTTCGCGTATGATCGCAGGAATCTACGGCGTCCTGGCTCCATTTCATCCCCCACGTCACATCACCGCAACAACGGACGAACGGATGATCCCGATGAACATGTCAGGAAAAAGGCCCAGCGCAAGCGTACATAATGCGGTCAATAGCAGAACGGCCATCGCTTCGGGAGTAATCTTGACAACCAAAGGATTCGGAGGTGCGGGCCGCATATAAATGTAAACCGCAAAACGACAGGCCACGAACGCCGAAAGTAATACGACTCCCGCAGTCACCGCAACCAGGATCGGTTGTCCCGCTTGCGCGACAGCTCCCATTAAGAGAAAACGGCCGATGAATCCAGCTGCCGGCGGCAAGCCAGCGAGCGCCAGCAATAGCAACACGAAAATTAGGGCGATAGCAGGATGCTGATGGGCAAGGCCGGCATAATCACCGATCTCGGTTTCGTCTTCGTTGGCGCGACTGCACATAGCCAGCAAAGCGTAACACCCGCCAGCCGTCATCCCGCTCACGCAGATTTGAAACACCGCCCCGACGACCCCTTGCGTATTGGCAGCTGCGGTGCCAATCAAAGCGAATCCGACTTGAGCAACAAAGACGTAAGCCAGAAGACGCTTCAGATTGCGCTGATTCAGTGCCAGAAGGTATCCCCCGACAATGGTAGCAATGGCGAGACAAGCCATCACCGGCACCCACTGGTCTGCCACATGCTCAAAACCATACAGGAAGAATCTCATCAACACGGCAATTACCGCTGCCCCAGGTACTATTGAGAAAAAGCAGGCCACGGGCACAATCACTCCCTGCCGGACATCCGGCGCCCACGCGTGAAAGGGCACCACGGCTGCCTTGGAACAAAGGCCAGCCAACAGGAATCCCGCGCCGGCAAGCAGTAGAGGATCGTCCATGCCGTCGGCAGCCAGCAGATGCAGAGATAGCTCCTTCAATCCAAGGGAACCAACGGCGCCGTAGATCAAACCGCCGCCGTACAAGATGAAACCGCTCCCCAAAACACCAAGCACAAAAAACTTTGCGGACGACTCCGAGACGTACTCAGATCCTCTGCAGTAGGCACTCAGCACGCAAAGTGTCAACGTGACGAGTTCGAGTCCCACGAACGCAAGTACCAGGTTGGTAGCCGCCACGGTAACCATAGCTCCCAAGATGGCGACCATGAGAAATGGGAAAAACTCACCCCGATAGCCGTCAGAGAAATGCTGCAGCGCCAAGAGCACAGTGAGGACGGTGGCACCTAGGAGGAAGATGTGAAAGAAGGACGAGAACGCATCCCGCGCGTACATGCCTCCAAAAGGGGCTATGTTGATCTCCTGATTCCACTCGTTGAGCTCTAGGCAAAGCGCGATCAAGCTGGCGCACAGACAAACGTAACCGATGCTGCGACTTGAACGCCGAGGCCAGAAGACCGCGTCGAGCAGGAATAACAAGATAGCCGCCAATGCGACGACTACCTCTGGAAAAAGAAAAGACCAATCCGCAGCCAAGTTCATGTCGAACTCCCCAGCATCACGGCTCTCCCGCTTGCTTGGCCGACGCGTGCGAGTCGACATCGACGAGAACGTGTTCGATCGAATATACGATCTTGTCGAGGGCCGTTTGTGGTTTGAGTCCAATCCACAGGACGCCGAGTAGCAGCGAGACTAGAACAGCGAGCTCTCGAGATTTGAGATTCCCCGATGTGTCCCCGGTCGCCGTTCCAAACGCCAGCTGTTGATAACGGCGCAAAAGACTCGCCGCCGCCAGCAACAACCCTACAATAGCTCCGAACACATACCAAACCCCATGGTGCAAAGCACCCGCCATCACAGTAAATGCTCCGACGAACAAGCTCGAACCTGGCACCCCAACGGCTGCAATGGTGAACACCAGCAATACACCGCAGGTCCATGGGCTCTTCTTTGACAGTCCGGTGGCTTCCGTCAAGCCACGCGCGCGTAGAATCCCGACGATGACGAACAATCCCGTCATCACGAGTGCACGGCTCACCATATGGACCACACCGCCACTTACCCCGCTTACGGTCAAACTCGCGAAGCCCAAAGTAACAAACCCAACTTGACCGATGCTTACAAACGCTAACAACCTAGGGAGTTCGGCAGCTGACCATGCCAGCATTCCTCCGTACACCGTTGCCACCACCGCCAGCAGTACGAGATACTGATCGATCTGTTGAACCGTTTCCGAAAACAGCGGCAGACACACCCTCAGAATTCCGTAGAGCCCCAGATTCAGCCATATACCATTTACGGCAATCGACGACGCCGTGTTTGCCTGACGATGGAGATCTGCCAGCCAGCTGTGCAGGGGAAACAAAGCAGCTTTCATCGCGAAGCCGATCAGCATTCCCACTAACAGCCAGAATTCGGCTTGGGGCGCGAGTGAGAGCTTGGCCAGGTGTGCAAACGCGAAGCTCCGCGGCCCATCCAGGTCGATTTGCAAAACGCCGAGGTACACAATAGCAGCGAGGATCAGGGTGCTACCAGCCAGATTCGACAAAGCGAACTTGACGGCGGCGAACACGCGCCCGTCGCCACCCCAAACACCGAGGAGCAAGAAGAGCGGCAACAATGCGATTTCCGTGCATATGAAGAACATCGCCATGTCCAATGCCACCAGTGCGCCAACCGCCGCCGCCGCCAACGCCAGCAAGGTGGCAGAGAACTCCTTTACACGATACTGGACCTCATCCCAGCTCGCGAGAAGTGCCGTGATAAGTAGCAAGGCCGTCGTCACGACGAGTAAAAGACTCACCCCGTCCATACCAACGTGATACTCGATACCCAACTCGGCAATCCACGAACGACGATACTCCATCTGCGGACCATAGATAGCGCCGTCGAAAACTGAGTAGGCAAACGCAGCAATCGTCAGCTCCAAAAGACCAATGGCCAGTGACACCCAACGCAGGAGCTCTTCCCTGCCGCGTGGTAACGCCATCACCAAGATGGCTCCGGCAAGAGGTACTATGATCAATAACGTCGGGATGTGGTGGGCGTTCATCTCAAAAGGCAATCAGGAAATAGGTTACGACCACTAGTCCGGCCGTTGCCACGGTGGCGTACAGACCTATCCGACCTGACTGGGTCGCGCTCAAAAGCCACCCGACTCCACGCACGAACATCGCGCTGCCACAAATGAATCCCAGATCCAAAACAATGGTGTCGATAGCATCACGCAGGAAAGCTGCGACCCAGTTCAGAGGACGCACCACTGCATAGCGAACGACCGCTTCAACATAGAAGTGATTTCGCGACCAACGCTGGAGGAGATTCTCCTTTGCAGACGGACCGGTCTTAAAACCAAACAACATCCATGCGATTCCCAAACCAAAAAGGGCGATCGCCACCGGCGCCAACCAGTAGGCCTCGTGCGGAAAACCAGCATTGTTGACAGCCCCCATCATTGCGGTCGGCTGAATCATTTCAAAGAGAAATTGCGGAGAGATCAGAAGCGGAAGCCCCGCAGCCCCTACAGACGAAACAGACAGCAACACCAAAGCGGCACTCGCGTGATGGGTCAAAGGCTTGGGACGATCATCGCGAAAAGTAGCTGCGGACCGCGTATAAATAAGTAACAGAAACCGAAAGCTGTACAGAGCTGTCAGCAACACCGCCACGCAACCGGTAACCCACAACTCGATCCCTCCAGACCTGTAAAGGGCAGAGAGGGTGGCGCCCGTGGTCCAGATGGCGGCAGTCGGTGGCAGACCACTCAACCCAGTGGCGCCAATTATGAATGCCCAGAACGGTATCAGTAAGCGGTTGAAACGTTGTTGGAGATTCCATACGTCGAGACCATGTCCAGACCGCGTCGACAATACCGAAGTGGCGAGGAACAGCAGGGCTTTGTGGATCCCATGCATACAGACACAGAAAACAGCGATGGCGTGCGCGCCGACTCCAACCATGGCAACGATCAAACCCAGCTGGCTGGAACTGGAAAAAGCAAGGACCTTCTTCAGATCGCGTTCTCCAAGCGCGATTAATGCAGCGAACAGTGCGGTGAAGAGACCAATAGCGAGAATGGCCCAGCGCAAACCGACGAGTGCTTCCAACAACCCGCCGGCGCGCACAAGAGCATACACGGCCGCCATACTCATGAAGCCAAAATGTACGAGCGCGTTCGTTGACGCCGGAGCTCGAGTGGCGTCCACGAGCCAGATGTGCATGGGAAACTGGGCCATACGAGTTAACGCGGCGATCGCCAACAGCAGGACTGCCAACTGTGCTTGCCCGTTCGTCGTCGTTCCCAGACCGGAGTAGTGCAACGTTCCGTCGGTAGCTGCGAACAGCAACAGAGACACAAAGAACATCGCGTCGCCCACCCTATCCACCATCCAAAAGGCGAATGCTGCGCCAGTAGCGGCATTTGAATCCGGCTCGTCCGTGAGACTGGAAGAACGGATGTCGGATTGTCGGCGTACCCGGCCCCAGACAGCCAGGAAGTAACCGCACAAACCCAGGAGTACCCAACCGCAGTAGAGTCCGCCGAAGCCGTTGGCGATCAACAACAGAACCATGGCAGCAGAGGTCAGGCAAACGAGAGCGTAAAAACGAGACCCGCTGTCGGCACTTTTTCGAGTCCCCACCGAAAAGAGCTGGATTGCAAAAGCGAGCGTGGTGGCCACCACTAGCATGAATGCGGTAATGCCATCTACCAACACACCCGCCTTCAGAGACAGATCACCCAATCGCAACCAGACGAATAGGTCCTCGTCTACTATCTCCCCGTTAGCGACTTGCGAAAAAACGAGCAAGGCGGCGCACCAAGAAAGGAAGAGCGCAGCGGTCGCCACCCAAGCCGGTGTCTGCCCGCGACCAAATAGCAGACAGAAAACAGCACCGGCCGCCGGCGCCAAGAGAATTAGCAAAGCCGCAACGAGGGTATCCGTTATCACCATTTCAGCTCGTCTACCCGATCTAGGTTGACATCGCCTCGAGTACGGTGCAGTGCAATGACGATGGCCAAACCGACGGCCACCTGTAAGGCTGCGAACACCAAGGCGAATAGCGCGAAGAGTTCACCGCTCAATTCGCCGTGTATCCTAGAAAACGACGCGATGTTCAAGGCCGCAGCATTGAACATCAACCCCGCTCCCAAGACCACCGCCAGTGCATTCCGGCGCAACAACATGCCGACGAGACCGATGCAGAAGAGGATGGCGCTGATCAACAGGATATGTCCGGGAGGAATCACGATGAACTCTCTTGAGAATCATTGTTGGTGACAAGAGCCTCGTGCGCCAAGACTACCGAACCTATGACCACCACAATTATCGCGAACGCTGTAACCATCAGCGGCAGCAGATAATCACCGGACAACAATTCGCCCAGACTACCGCCCGGTACAACAGCGGCACGAATTCGGCCAAACGGCAGAATCCAACACAAGAGAAAGAAGACACCCAAACTTGCTGTGCTCGCCGTTACAGTCCTTGCGCGAACTGAATTCGTGGCGCCAACTTCAACGGAGTTACTCACCGCAATCACCAAACACAGAAACGCCGAGCCAATGACCCCTGTCAAAATTCCCGCAGCTGCCAACAGCGGTGTGCCCAACTGCACGAAAAGGCCGGCGGTGCCAATGGAGGTGGCACAGAAAAACAACGAGGCGCGAACCGCGCTTCGCGCCGTAATGGTTAATACCGCCATAACGACAGAAAATGCGGCGATTGTAAGCAAGACAGCTTCTGGCGGTGTCATCCTCGCACCAACATATACGCCGTAACTGGAACGTTAAGAACCGTCAAAGGAATTGCCACCTTCCATGCCCAACCTAGCAGCTGCTCCATTGTTGGTCGAGGCAACACCATTCGAGTCCAATAGATGAGCATTGTGACCAGTAGTGCTTTGGCGGTCACCACAACCACTTCAACCATTGCTAACACGGGCCCCTCGAAGGTGGCGACGATCGGTAAACCCCAGCCTCCCAGGTAGATGGTGACAATGAGCAAGCTCCCGGCGATCAGTCGAAGGCGGGCGGCCAGTATTATCAACCCCAACGACAATCCGCTATAGGCAGCTGCGCATCCTCCCCGCAATTCCTGCGGCGAACTCCCGGAGTCTAAGGGCGGGCTGTCGGCGTAGGCGAAGGTTGCCGCCAGCAGCCCCAGAAAACCGATAGGCTGAAGCAGGATGTTCCAAGCCTGAAGGGAACCGAGGGTTGCCGTCTGGGCACGGACGATCTCGGCGAACTGCATGGTACCACCGGTCATGGCGGCACCAGCAATCGCCAACCCCGCTACAACCGAGAAGCTCGATACCTGGATGGCCGTACGTACTGCTGCTGATCTAGTGTAAGCGTACCCCGAACTCCATCCTGCTACGACCAGGCCAAAAGAAGCCAACGGCATCAAAGCGAGGGCTATTAGAGTGCCAGCTTCGAGATCGGCGATCTGCAGAGAAATGGTACCCCCTCCGTATGAGAGCCCATTCCCGAACGGAATCAGAGCGATCAAAACAAGAGGCGGCAACAACGCAAGCGTAGGTCCCAGCGAAAACAGGTGCCGGTCTCCATCCCGGGGCGAAATACTTGTTTTTGACAACAGTTTGAGGCCATCGGCCACAGGCTGCAGCATTCCCCTTCCACCCACAGCGCTGCCGGTAACTATGGTACCCCAGGCACGTTCGAGCCACGACGACAGTGGAACGACTATACCCAGGACCGCGAGAAGCAGGATAGCCGCCTTGATCAGATGGAGAGCTAATGCTTCCATGACAGATGCCGACGACAGGCAGGTAGTTGTAATCCGATTTGAGCGCGGACACAAAACAGCGGCACGCCCATCCTATTTGCGATGATCGTCCACATGCAGAAAACCCCATTGTTGCAATCGATCAGACCAGCCGGCACCATACGCCTGGCCGACCGCACGGTCGTCCTGTTCCAGCTGTTGTAGTCGTTCAAACGACAATCCACTAAACAGACCGCCGATCTCCCTGCTCATCGCGACCAGAATCTCGTCCAACTGCTTGAAATCGAATTGATCATTCGTTGCTAATCTCCCCAGTGTCTGCCAATCCTCCGGCACCGTCGACGGACCGGGAGTACAAACACGTATTCTTTGTACACGACCGGCATGGTTGGTTAATGTGCCGTCTTTCTCGAACGCCGTTAACATTGGAAGAACGAGGTGGGCGGCCTTGGTCAAAGAGGACGGAGCAGTGGCACCAACCACCAGAAAATCCAAGTCGTCGAAGACGTAATTACCGGCCGCTTGCTGCTCCACCAGGTTGTCCGAAGCTACCACGAAGGCACGCTTTAATTCTCCGTTTCGCAGTCGAGTACCCAACATTTCGGTCGAGCCCAGATCTATCCCTAACCCCTTGGCGATCTCACGAACCCCCCTTCGATTGGGAGTCCGGTCGGCTCGAATGGTGAAACCAGATTTGAAGACCCTCTCCTGTCCGTACTTTCCGTCATCCATACAGATCAACCCGGCGTGCCATTCGTCGCGAGCCAATCGCAGTAGCAGATACGTCTCTTCGTTGGTCAAGTTCCCGTTGAGCACCACTGCTAGTTCGTCGCCCCCCTCCCCTGCCTGAGACAAGCCCTGTCGAGCAGCATCGAGAGCCAGGTCCCAGCTTACTGCTTTCTCGTCATCTCCGCTGCCGGAGCACGGCTCGACCAACCTTTCGTGCCGCTGAATCTCGCGCCAGCCAAAACGCCCTTCGTCGCACATCCAGTACTGATTCACTTCTAAATTGGCTCGGGGTTTAAGGCGCCGGATGGAGCCCTCAAAAACGTCGACGCGGATGTTGCATCCAGAGCTACAACCAGGACAGATGGAGTTGATACCTGTAAGCATCCAAGGGGGCGGATCCAGCTGCGAATCGGGGTCCACCAAGGCCCCGACCGGGCAGATATCCACGGTGTTGCCCACAAGCCCATCACCAAGAAAATGCCCTGGTGACAAACTGATGACGGTTTCTTCACCACGATGCGCCAACGTCAGATCGCCGTCTCCGGATACCTCTTCGCTGAAGCGGCTGCAGCGACTACACGCGATACACCGACTGGGGTAGTAAGCCAGACGCGAGCCCAGACGCTCATTGCTTGTGCTTCTTGGGGTCCATTCATTATCGCTCGACTGCGAGCCATGAGCGTCGGCATAATCCTGGAGCTCGCACTCTCCGGCTTTGGGGCAGGTTGGACAATCGAGCGGGTGACTCTTCAGTAGGAATTCGATCACGTCGGCTCTGGCCTTCACCACCTCGTGTGAATCTGTGGTTACTACCATGCCACCGATGACCGGTTGATTGCAGGTGGGCATCAACACTGCATTGTCCCCTTCGCCTAGCTCAGCGACACACAAGCGACAGCTAACGGGACTGGAAAGCGCGGGATGAAAGCACAAGTGAGGAATGAACTCGCCAGCTTGAAGCACTGCGAGTAGGAGGCTCTTACCCGGACGGACCTCTACGTCTTCTCCATTGAGCTGAATAGTCGGCATCTCTGGTTTACGTTGTCAGCTGCACAGGCGTTCGTCAAGGGCGATGTCGGTCGCTCAAAACCGCACACTCACCGCCTCCGGCACCTTGATCTCTAGATCTTTTCGGATCGTACAGGCTCCAGATTCGATGTGCTGTATGAACTCGTTCTCAAATGCGTCCAGAAACCCTTGGAGAGGCCACGCGAAATTCGTTCCCAGACCACACAACATAGGCGACGAAGACCTCAGCAGAGGTCCCATCTTGCCGCCCAGTTCGCACAACTTTTCCAAGTCCCCCTCTTTGCCCTGACCTGCTTCAATCCGGCGGATGATATCGCGCATCCACGGCAAACCCTGACGACACGGTGTACATTTCCCGCAAGATTGCGCAGCGTAAAATTCTGCCAAATTGAGGGCGGCATCTACCATACACGTGGTCTCGTCCATGACGATGATCCCACCCGTACCGAAAACCCCACCAAAAACACCACCGCCGGGGTGCAACCACTGGGCAGGATCCGTGGAAACGTTGAGTTGATCCGCATTAAGAATCGGTGATCTACCCCCACCCGGAATCACCGCCTTCAATTGGTGATCCGCACGTACGCCACCACCCATCTCATAGATGACCTCACGCAGGGTCCATGCTCCCAGCTCCAGTTCGTACAATCCGGGTCTTTTGACATGTCCGCTGAGACAGAAAACCAAGGTCCCGGGATAATCTGGAGCGCCGATATCGCGAAACCAGTCTGCTCCATTATTGAGGATGTGAGGCAGATACGCGACGGTACCCAGGTTGACTACTTCTGCAGGTTTTCCAAAGAGCTCAAGGCCAGCTGTTACGCAGGGCTCACCGCGATGCCCTTCAATAGCGCGCAACATAGCGGTGTCTTCAATTTCGACGTAGGCCCCCCCTCCAGTATGAATAAACACTTCCAGGTCGTGACCATTCTGGCCAACGTCTGGACTCATCCACCCTTGCGCGCGCGCCGCCTTCAAGGCCTCGTCAAGAAGTTTGGCTCCTCGTCCCATATCGTTACGAATGTGCACGAAGACGGTAGAGGCCCGCAACGCGTAGGCGGCGATAATTATACCTTCTATAATCTGATGTGGATTGCGCTCCAGAAGCTTGCGGTCTCGAAAGGTACCCGGCTCGCTTTCATTACCTCCGATACAAAGGTAGTCGACCTTGTGATCGACGTGGCGCTTCCAACGCGACGCAAGGTTGTACCACGAACCGCCGCGGTCTTGAAGTCCTGATCTATCGACGATGTCGAGAACTTCTTCCGGGGTATGATTCCGCAATGCGGTTTCCGCGGCTCTATACCCCCCGTTGGCCACATAGGTTTCCCATTGTTCTATGTCGGGGATATCGATGTCTTTCAGGAGCAAGCGTAACTCAGTCACCGTGTCCATCCACCGTAGACAGGCGCAGACGTTCGATGATCTGCTCTATCCGCTTAGGGGTGAGGTTTTGATGCAACTCGCCATCCATCATCATCACCGGCCCCATGCCACAACAGGCTAAGCAATCCACTTCCTCCACTTCCGCCGTCGAGCGATCGACCCCGGCGGCATCCAATTTTTCTCTTGCGAGTTCGACGACTTTTTGCGCTCCCATCAACCGACAAGAGAGGGTGGAGCAAACGCGGATGAGATGTCGAGGAGGTGGGCGTAGTCGAAAGACGGGATAGAACGTGACGACTCCGTAAACCCTGGCGGGGGAAAGGCCTAGCTTTTGAGCGACAAACTCGATGGCCTCCTCCGGGATGTGACCCACTTCGCGCTGGACGAGATGCAAGGTCGGCAACAGAGCCCCCGAAGCCTGTGGATATCTGCGGACGATATCTTCTAATTCACCGATGGCATTGTCCGCTAAACGGAAACTCAACGATCGACCTCCCCAGCAACGACGTTGAAGCTGCCGAGCACAACCAGAGCGTCGGAGAGCGTCAAACCTGGGGCAATACGTTCGAATAGTTGGTAGTTGAGAAAGGAGGGTGCTCGCAATCGCAAGCGATAAGGCCTATCAGATCCATCGCTTACGATAAAGAAACCCAACTCACCGTTCGGCGACTCAGTCGGCATATACGAATCCACATCCGGCGGCGGTTGTATTCCATGCCCCTCCATCCACAGCTTGAAATGATGAATCATGGAAGCCGACTCCTGCTCGACCTGGATCTGGTCCGGGCGCCGTACGAGTTCTTCGGTCACCGCAAACTCGCCCTCGGGAAAATCTCGCAGTGCTTGTCTTATGATCAGACTACTCTGCACCATCTCTTGGACGCGCACTTGATAACGATCATAAACATCTCCTATAACGCCAACAGGAATCTCAAAATCGAAATCTTCGTACGAACAATACGGCTCATCCTTACGTAAATCGCAGTTGATGCCAGCCGCGCGCGCAACTGGGCCACTGAGTCCCCACGATCGCGCTTCGGCTACCCCTAAGGTTCCCACCCCACGGCTGCGCTTCAACCACACACCATTGCCGTCCCACGTTGCACGAATCTCATCCACGGCGTCTCGAATACCTGCAAGAAAGGCTGAAACCTTAGAGACAAATCCCGACGGGAGATCTGTTGCAAGCCCGCCGATACGGACAAAACCGGTCATCCAACGGGTTCCTCCCACCGCCTCATAGACGTCACACAATGCCTCGCGGTGAGTATCTACCAGCTGGAACAAACCGTAAGCAGCAATCTGGCGGGCTTGTGCCGTCAGCCAGATCAGATGTTCGCCGATGCGGCCTAACTCGGCGAGCACAACTCTACCGTATTGCGCCCTCTTGGGAGCAGCCAAGTCGAGCAGACGCTCGACGCAAAGAACAAAGGCGAGGTTTGTGCAGAATGGGGACTGGTAGTTTATCCGATCACCGACCGCACCGAATTGCATGTAGGATTGGCTTTCGCCCAGCTTCTCCACACCCGAATGCACAAAACCCAGATCCAATCCCAACTCCGTAATCCGCTCACCATCGAACTCCATCTGCGCGCGAAGACTACCCGGCATTCCTGGATGCAGGGGGCTACAATCAAAATCGACCGCTATGCTGCCCGCGTCCCGACATTCAGAGGCATCGTTATTGTCCCGAGACAAGACGACAGCTACGCTCCCGTCGGCAAGAAAGTCCTTGCGCAGTGGATGGCCATCACATCCTTCCGGCAGGAGAAGTCGACGTAGATCCGGATGTCCCGGAAACCGGATACCGAACATATCGTAGACCTCGCGTTCCAACCAGGCAGCCGCAGGCCACAAGGAAACAGCGCTGGGAAGCTTGGGAGTATCGGTATCCAGTGGAACCTTAATACGCAGCCGGAAAGCTGACGAGGATGAACGCAGCTGGTAGACCACCTCATAGCGCGGCCCGCGTCCCATGTGCATCCGGTCAACGGCAGTCAAATCCACCAATGTGTCCATCGCATCTCCCTCGCATCCCTGCAACCATTTCAAGACGCGCAATTGGTCTTTGGCCGCAACAACCAGCGACCATTCGCCGCGAAAACAGTTGATGTCGAGCGGGGCGTCCGGGAACGAAGTGCGTAGATCGGCGAGCAACATAGGTTCGTTGGCCATCGCAGCTGCCGTTAACGTTCGATCAGATCCTGCTAAAGCCGGCTTTGCGCCAGATAGTGACAACGCCGGATCCAATTATTGTCAGGAAGACCAAAATCTCTATGAGGGGGTCTTTGCCTTGGAGCAACAATGTGCGGAACTCCGCTATCCAAATAAGCAACAGTGCCAATGCTCCTTGCAGGCCCAGAGCGACGAAAGCGATACCGTAATGCTTGAACGGGAAGGTCGGCTCGCCGTCTACATAGCTCTTATCCTTAACGTTGGCGTGTGAGCGGGAAAGCCGCAGATAGCTGGAAATCAACCGGCAACAGAAGACCATCGCCAATGCCACGATTACGAGAACCAGGATGGCAGCGTACTGTTGAACCATGGCCTGTCTACCGGGAATTTGGAAGGAATTAGACGGTCGTCGCTACATCTCTGCCACTGGTGACGGCGTTCGACGACGACGCAGTGTCATCATCTGAACACGACCCCGGAGGGGCACCGCATTCGCATAGGGACTGCCCGAACTCATCGCTCATGGCGCTCAGCCCACCACACGAACCCTTTATGCGACGGTTGCTGAATATCACTCCGACCGCCATTCCAGCGACCACTACACCGAACACCAAAAGGGCTGCGAGATATTGTTCCATGTTAGATAGTACTATCAGAACTCATCGAAACGAATCATTTCCTGCTCAACGCCCAAATCGTCCAGCATCCCCATAACCGCCTGTAACATCAAAGGTGGTCCACACAGATAATACTCGATGTCTTCGGGCGCAGGGTGTTGAGATAGATAGTTGTCGAGTACTACTTGATGAATGAACCCGGTATAGCCGGTCCAATTGTCTTCCGGCAATGGCTCCGACATAGCTATGTGGAATTTGAAGTTGGGATATTCCGCCTCAATCTTGCGGAAGTGTTCCTCATAGAAGACTTCTTTGCTCGAACGCGCACCATACCAATAGGACACCTTCCTTTTCGAGCTCTCGGTGTGAAAGAGGTGGAAGATGTGTGACCTCAAGGGTGCCATGCCGGCACCGCCGCCGATGTACAACATCTCGCGATCGGTCTCCTGAATGAAGAACTCGCCGAACGGCCCGGAAATGGTCGCTTTGTCGCCAGGCTTGAGATCGAAAACATAGGACGAGGCGATTCCCGGATTTACGTTCATCCACCCCCCCTTCTCACGATCCGGGGGTGGCGTCGCAATACGTATGTTCAACATCACGATGTCGCCCTCGGCTGGATGGTTGGCCATGGAGTAAGCCCGCACAACGGTATCGGTGTTTACCGTCTTCAGATCCCAGACCTTGAAGCGATTCCAGTCGTCATGGAAACGTTCTTCTATATCGAAATTGTGAAAATCAGCTTCGAAGGACGGCACTTCGATCTGAATGAAACCACCCGATTCGAAATTGAGATTCTCCCCCTCGGGAAGCTTCAGTACCAGTTCCTTAATGAAGGTGGCGACGTTTTCGTTGGACACCACTTCGCATTCCCATTTCTGCACCGAGAAGACTTCCGGAGGCACATCGATCTTCATGTCGTGCTTTACATTGACTTGGCAAGAAAGTCGCATACCCTCGCGGGCTTCCCGCTTGGTGATGTGCTCCAGCTCGGTGGCCAGGATGTCCCCCCCACCCTCGTGAACATGGACTTTGCACTGTGCGCAGGTGCCACCACCGCCGCAAGCGGACGAAACGAATACCTGCCTGTTGGCGAGGACATTCAGTAGTTTGCCACCAGTGGGCACGGTCATGGAACGGTCGGGATCGTTGTTGATGAGAATATTGACGTCGCCGCTGGCAACTAGTCGCGAACGCGCTACCAAGATTATGGCTACGAGCAAGATCACAACACCTGTAAACATGCCGACGCCAGCGCCAATTTCAATCATTTAGTGCTTTTTCTCCGTCAACCATCACGTAAGAATCTTTAGTTACAGTTGAATGCCTGAAAACGACATGAAGGCAAGAGACATGAGCCCTACGGTGATGAAGGTGATGCCCAATCCCCGTAAACCGGGGGGCACGTCGCTGTATTTCATTTTTTCCCTGATGCCAGCCAAGCCGACGATGGCCAACGCCCACCCCACGCCCGAACCTAACCCGAAAACTACACTCTGCGAGAAATTGTAGTCGCGCTCTACCATGAACAGCGATCCCCCTAGTATAGCGCAATTCACCGTGATCAACGGCAGAAATATACCTAGAGCATTGTAGAGCGCCGGGACATACTTATCGAGAAACATTTCCAAAATCTGCACCATCGCCGCAATCATACCGATGTAGCTTATGAGTCCCACGAAGGTGAGATCGAGTCCACCCAATCCCGCCCAGGCGAGGGCGTCTTCTTTGAGGAAATAGCTAAAGATCAGATTGTTGGCAGGAACGGTTATGGTTTGCACAACCACAACGGCGATCCCGAGACCAAAGGCCGTCGTGATCTTCTTCGACACTGCAAGAAAAGTGCACATGCCGAGGAAGAAAGCTAGGGCCATGTTTTCGACGAACACCGCCTTTACGAACAAGCTGAGATAAGCTTCCAGCATATCAGTGCCGCTCCTCTTCGACCTGTTCTACCTTGAATGATCTCAACACCCAGATAAACAGACCTATGATAAAAAAGGCGCTAGGGGGTAGCAGCATCAACCCATTCGGGGCATACCATCCTCCTTCTGCAGCTAAGGCGAAGACCTCCACGCCCAAGAGCTTGCCCGAGCCGAACAGCTCGCGAAACACAGCAACGACTAAGAGAATAACACTGTAACCCAAGCCGTTGCCGATGCCATCCAACAGACTCGTCCCTACACCGTTCTTCATAGCGAAAGCCTCGGCACGGCCCATGATGATGCAGTTGGTAATTATCAGGCCGACAAAAACCGATAGCTGCTTGCTGATATCGAACGCGTAGGCCTTCAAAACCTGATCGACGATGATGACCAGCGAAGCGATTATGGTCATCTGGACGATGATGCGGATATTGGTCGGCACGTGAGCACGAATGAGGCTGACACCCAAGTTGGAGAAAGTCAGCACAAAGATCACCGCCATACACATTACGATCGAGGTCTCTAGCTTGCTGGTTACAGCCAACGCCGAACAGATGCCTAGAATCTGTAGAGCTATCGGGTTGTTATTAAGTATGGGGTCAAGCAGGGCCTCTTTGTTCTTAGCCATTTGTCTGCGCTTTCAACTGTTGGATGTAGGGGCCAAAACCGCTGTCGCCCAGCCAGTAGGTCAACATGTTGCTCACCCCACGAGCGGTGATGGTTGCTCCTGACAGGCCATCGACCTGATACACTGATTCAGCGCGCGAAGGATCGGCTTTCCCCTTGATGACGGTAATGCGCACGTTGCCACTTTCGTCAAAGGCCTGCTTTCCGTTCCACAACGCTTTCCAAGCAGGATTGTCCACTTCGCCACCAAGGCCTGGCGTTTCGGCGTGTTCGTAATAAACCAGTGCTCTGATCGTGGACAGGTCGCGGGCATCCAGGGTCACGAAACCGTATAGCGTCGACCACAATCCCAGCCCGTGGATCGGAAGGATAATCTTGCGGACCTCGTCACCTTTGCGAACCAGATAGACCGAAGCATGCTTGGCCCGGCGTTTGATATCACCAACATCTTCGTCCGTCGGCACGAGCACACTGGAACTTGGATCCTTCGCCGCCCGGCGTTGATCGTATGATTCAGGGTCAATCCCTTTGACGTAGGCGCCCGACTCCAGATCGACCACCTTGGTTTCGATCGCTTCGAAGAGCTCGTCGATTGTCTTGGTCCCTGCCTCGAGTCCGGCAGCAGTGAGAATGTTGCGTTTCTTGTCGAGGCTTTTGTTGACGGTCTGAATCGGCCGCAGATAGACGGCAGCACTGGAGACCAGCACTGAACAAACCACACACAATGCGAAAGCAACAACAAAGGTTCTGCTTATGGTCTCTTTAGCCACGATTGCTCTTCATCGGTTACTCGACTATACGGCCGTCCGCAGCATCCGACGTTTAATGTTTGCCTGCACCACGAAATGGTCCAGGACAGGTGCAAACACGTTACCAAACAGGATGGCCAGCATAACACCCTCGGGAAAGGCCGGATTTACCACCCTGATCAGCGTCGTCATGATGCCAATTAACAATCCGTATGCCCACTTGCCGCCATTGGTCATGGTAGCGGAAACTGGATCGGTCGCCATAAACACTGCACCGAAGGCAAAACCTCCAAGCAGCAGATGCCACATGGGATTAACCCCGAACATCGGATTGGTGGTGCTGCCAATTGCATGGAGAAGCGCAGCCAACCCGACGGTACCGATCGTCATACTCAGCATGATTCTCCAAGATCCTATGCCGGTCGCAATCAGGATGAAGGCGCCGATCAGGCAAGCCAACACCGAAGTCTCCCCCATGGATCCGGGAATCACTCCGAGGAACGCCTCCATCGGGCTCATCGTATTGAGATGTGCGGCCAACCCGTCTGCCGGCACCAAACCCAGTGGGGTCGCGCGGGTGTAGCCGTCAACAGCGACCCAAATGGCGTCGCCGGTTATCTCTGCCGGATAAGCAAAATACAGAAACGCTCTCGAAGTAAGTGCCGGATTCAGAAAGTTCTTACCGGTGCCACCGAACACCTCTTTGCCAATGATCACCCCGAAAGCAACGCCCAACGCCACTTGCCAAAGCGGAATGGTCGGCGGCAGGGTCAGCGGAAACAGCAGTCCCGTGACTAAGAATCCCTCATTGATGTCGTGACCGCGGATGAGCGAGAAGATCGCTTCGATGGTACCACCGACGATCATGCAGACCAGGTAGACCGGAAGGAAATAGAGCGAACCGTGGAAAATGTTCGAAACCATGCTGGCGGAGTCGTATGGTACCTCCATCGCATCCATTACCATACCACGCCATCCGCCCGCCGCTTGCAGACCCATCTGCTCCATCGCCAGATGGATCTGGTATCCAGTGTTCCAAATAGCCATGAACACGCAAGGTATCAGCGCCACCACCACGGTGATCATCATGCGTTTCAGGTCGAGGCCGTCGCGAACGTGGGCGGCGCCCTTGGTCACTTGACCAGGCGTGAACAAGAAAGTGTCAGCAGCTTCGTAGGCGGGGTACAGTTTCTCCAGCTTCCCACCCTTGGTGAAATGGGGCTCGACTGCATCGAGCATGTCGCGAAGAAGCTTCATCAACCTTCTTTCTCGATTTGATCCAGATTGTTCCTAAGGAGCGGAGCGTATTCGTACTTACCGGGGCAGACAAAGGTACTCAAGGCCAAGTCTTCCTCGTCGAGTTCGAGACAACCCAACGCCTGCGCCTGGTCGGTGTCGCCAACGATCAGGGCACGCAATATTTGTGTGGGCAGTATGTCCAGCGGCATGACCTTTTCATACGAGCCAACGGGCACCATCGCACGTTCACTGCCTTCGGTCGAAGTCGTAAAATCGAACAACTTGCGCGGTGTCAGCTTCGCAGTGAAAACGTTCTTGACCGAGAATTTATCCGCTCCCGGCTTTTGCCAACCGAGAAATTCTCTTTCGCGTCCCTCGGCAAGCGCTGAGATCTGCAGGTGGTATCGACCGAGATAATCCAGCGCTCCCGAAGCCTGCCGCCCGCCAAGGATTGAACCGGATATGATCCTATTTTCGCCCTCTTCCAGTTCCCCCTGCAACAAGTCGCGGAGGCAAGCGCCGATTCTGGTTTGCAGAAGTCTTGGGCTTTTCACCACCGGTCCCCCAAGGGCGATAATGCGCTCTACCCACAACCTGCCGGTAGCAAACAGCTTTCCGATAGCAATCACATCTTGATAGTTGAGATGCCAGACCGTTTTCTGCGGTCCCACCGGATCGAGAAAATGGATATGAGTCCCCGGAAGCCCGGCAGGATGAGGCCCTTCGAAGTCGACTACCTGCACCGCATCGGAGCGTACGTTTGGCACTGCAGTGCCCACCGCCTTACAAACATACACTGGCCCTTCGGTTAGCTTTGTCAACGATAGGACGCCATTGGCAAAATCGTTTTCATGCGCCAAGATGATCGGGTCGGGGGCGGCCGCCAGCGGATTGGTGTCGATGGCAGTAACGAATATCGAGTGTGGCTTGGCGTCAGGATCGGCGACCTTGCTGAAAGGCCGACCACGCACCGCCGTCCACAATCCCGACGAAAGCAGCTGATCCCGGACCTGCACCTCATCAAGCCCTCCGACGTCGGAATACCTTTGAAACTCGCGTTCGTTGGCGCCATCCAAGGCGATGACTACC
The DNA here is from genome assembly GCA_964401715.1 of uncultured Gemmatimonadaceae bacterium. Classification (GTDB taxonomy): domain Bacteria; phylum Latescibacterota; class UBA2968; order UBA8231; family UBA8231; genus CAYNZV01. The sequence continues at coordinate 53,982 of CAYNZV010000013.1, forward strand.
GATTGTAGAGCGCGTTTAGCACCGCGATTAATCGCAGTTACCGTACCCGAACCGGGTGCAGTGTACTTGACACTGGGCTGCTTCTTATCCGTAAAAAGCTCCTGGGCGAGTTCGACCCGATCCCCTTCAGCGACTGCCATCGTGGGCCGCATACCGATGTAATCAGGACCAAGAATGGCAACCGATTCAGCCGCAACCGAACCATCGACGGTCTGTTGCGGCACTCCACTTACCGGAAGATCCAGTCCTTTTTTTATCTTGATCTTGCTTGCGGTCATATATGCTTTGGAGCCAGCCCCCCGGCGCCGTTTGGTAGGATAAAGCAAAGTAATATCTGGCGATTACACCGGAAGTCAAGCGCAACGAAAGATAGATACGCCCCATGGTATCGTCAACGAGTTTGACCTCACCACAAAAGCGCACAATCGACGATGTATCTGTAGCAAAATCAATCCATTAACTCCGGTTTTTTAGATGGCGCAAATGCCCTCCGTTGACCCCTGTTCGCGTGTCGCCTTGCCGGCCATTCTGGAAACCCCTTGCTTTTGTCCAGTACGGCCGGATGCATCTTTGGGTCGAACATCACGAGAAGCGATCGAGCTTGCTGCCATCTGTACGAGAGGTCAAATGACGCGCCAGGAAGTTGCAAAACTTTACCATTCGCCGTTACTCGATCTAGTATTCCGAGCCGCCGAATGCCACCGTCAACATCACCGTAGCAGCGAAGTACAGCTGTGCACTTTACTTTCGGTGAAGACCGGAGGCTGCTCCGAGGACTGCGGCTATTGCGCCCAGTCTGCCCACTTCGACACCGGCTTGGAACGCCAAGGTCTTCTGCCTGCAAAGGATGTGCTGGAAGCAGCCCGTTTGGCCAAAGAATCGGGAAGCACCCGCTTCTGTATGGGCGCCGCTTGGCGACAAGTGCGCGATGGGCAAGAATTCGATCAACTGCTGCAAATGGTCGAAGGGGTGGCCGCATTGAACATCGAGGTCTGTTGCACATTAGGAATGCTCACCACTGAGCAAGCCGACAGATTGAAGGCGGCAGGCCTCACGGCCTACAACCACAACCTAGACACCGGCGCGCACTATTACGATCGCGTGGTTACGACCCACAGTTACCAGGAACGACTACAGACTATTGCCAAAGTGAGTCAAGCCGGCATCTCGGTTTGTTGCGGAGGCATACTGGGAATGGGCGAAAGCGACGAAGACCGTATCGACCTCCTGTTCACCCTAGCGACTCTTCCACATCCACCCGAATCGATACCCGTAAATGCCATCGTCCCTGTGGACGGCACGCCTATGGCGGAACGCCAGCCACCGAACACCCTCGAGATGGTTCGCTTCATCGCCGTTGCCCGGCTCTTGGTGCCAACCGCCATGGTGCGACTTTCAGCCGGAAGAGATCGGCTCACCGAAGCAGAACAGGCGCTTTGTTTCCTCGCTGGCGCCAACTCGATCTTCACTGGCGATAAGCTGCTAACCACTCCCCACCCGGGGAACGAGGCAGACGCCACTCTGCTCAAGATGCTCGATCTGCAACCGCGTTCACCGAACGCCACGTCGACACGTCCGACCTGACCCCGGTTTTCTGTAGCTACCCGCCTTGTAGCCTTCACGGCTCACAACTTTCTCACGACTTCCCCAATGCAGTCGTAGATCGCCTCCATTTGTTGTCGTTCGATACAGATGGGTGCAATGACGTAGATTGCTCGATTGATTGGACGGAGTAGGAACCCCCGCTCTAGAAACAAGGCACGCAGGCTCAGCGCAGAGGGGCCCAAGTAACCGCCATCTGGGTCGACCAGGTCGATCGCAGCGATTGTGCCACACAAACGAGGTCTCTCGAACCGCGTTTCCCCTTCGAGTGTGTCCAACCCAGCTCGATGCCATGATTCGATCTCCGCGAGCTTCTCGAACCGACTTTCCAACAGCTGAATCGACGCAAGTCCCGCCGCGCATCCCAGAGGATTGGCGCAATACGAGTGTCCGTGAAAAAAGGTACTGCCCGAGTCGTCGCCGAGAAACGCATCAAATATTTCGCTGGAACAGACGGTTGCACCCATCGGCAAAAAACCTCCCGTCAGCCCCTTGGCCAAACATACGAGATCGGGAGTCGTATCCGCCTTCTGACAGGCAAACCAAGCTCCGGTGCGACCGAATCCCACCAGCACCTCATCGTATATCTGCAGGACACCGTTGCGCCGCAAGATTCGTTGGAGCTCGACCAAAAACTCTTTTCGGCAAACAAGCATACCTGCAGCACCCTGCACCAAAGGTTCAATGACCATCGCAGCATAGCGCTCAGGGCCACTAGCCAGCACTTCCTCCAGCATCGCCAACGAACGGTGTTCCCGTTCCACAACTTTGTCGTCACCATCGAAGGTGGCCGGAAATGGGACGAAATCGGTGTCGAACAAGAGCCCCTCGAAAGCCTCGGTAAATGCCGAGCGCGAACTGACGGACATTGCACCCACCGTATCCCCGTGATAGCCTCCTTCGAAAGCGATGAAACGAGATCGCTCTCCGGCGCCCAAGTTGCGCCAATACTGCGTCGCCATCTTCAAAGCCACTTCGACAGCTGTCGAGCCGTTGTCGGAATAGAACACGTGGTTGCTGCGCTCGGGCAAGCGGCGAGTCAATTCACGAGCGAGTTTCTCTGCTGGTTGGTGGGTGAATCCGGCGGCAATCACCTGCTCCAGTTCCTGCGCCTGGTTTGCGATAGCAGCCGCTATATCTGGCTCGGCATGGCCGTGGAGGGTGACCCACCAGCTCGAGATACAGTCCAACACTTGTCGACCATCCTCGAGCTCCAACATCGTGCCTTTACCGACACGAACAACCGGAGGTGGTGAAACATTCTGCATCTGGGTGAACGGCATCCAGATGCTGGAAAAGGAACGCTCGTCTGTCATCACTCACCCTGGAACTGCTGCCGAAATACCCGCAACAAGGTTGTTTTGTCGATGGTTTCCAGCGGTTCGATCTCCGCGATGACGGGCAGTTTGCCGAAATGCTCTATCGCTTCCCTGTTGCTCGAGTTTGGGGGACCATTCAAAACCACACCGAATGGATCGATACCGACTTGCCTGAGCTGCGCCACCGACAGCAAGGTATGATTGATCGTACCCAGTGTGGAACGAGCAACCACGAGTACGGGTAAGGCGAGCTGAGACATCAGATTGACCATGGTCTGCTTGTGGTTGATCGGCACCAACACCCCACCAGCGCCTTCGACGATCAGCGACCGGCTGGTCGGTATGGAAATCCGTTGAATATCTATTTCCGTGCCTGTCATTTTCGCCGCAGCGTGGGGCGAGAGAGGTGGGTCAAATCGATACGCCTCTGGGTGTATACGCTCGGCCGCGAGTCCGACTACAGAGCGAATCCAGTCCGAATCGGTGAGTTCAGTGCATCCCGTCTGTACCGGCTTCCAGTAATCAGCGTTGCAGCCAGCGACCAGCACAGCTGCGACAACGGTTTTCCCGACCCCGGTGTCCGTGCCAGTGACGAATACACGATCTGGTAAAGCGGCTACCATCTCTCACTCTTCAGCGATGTTGGGCTCAAGAAATCTTTTGATAACCAACCTGCATTCATCTCCGTGAGTCAAGGGAAGGGCGTGGCCGGCTCCGGGAATGATCTGCAGCTGGCTGTTGGGCAGCTGGTGGTGCAAATCGCCGGCTCGCTCCGGTGGGGTTATGATGTCCTCGGCACCATGGACGATCAGGATCTCTGGAATTTGCTCTAGACGCGAAATGGGCAAACAATGGCTGTCTAGCAGCTCTAGGTCGGTTCGCAAAAGATCGATGCACGGTGCTCTGATGGACGCCGGTTCTGGGCGATAAGGGTGATAGCAGCGGGCGCGGAAATCGCGCAACAGCTCCAGCGGCTGGACCGGGAGCCGCTTCAGCATGCGAGCAATTTTCCGCCGAGTTTTGACACCTTGCAGAGCGTCTGCTGCATGAAACGCCCGAAATCCTGACAAGACCACGAGCAGTCGAACGCCAGTCAAGTCCTGGAGCAGATGCAAACCGAGCGAATGAGCAACGACGATCTCGGCTCTGCCCGGATCAATAGCCGAACCAAAGTAACCACGGTCGGCACATCGCAGCTCCCCTCCAAAGCACCGGTTGTCCCAAGTCGCCCAGATCGATCGATCCCAGCCCCATCCGTGTTGCAGCAGAACGTTAGCGCTGCCGTTCACGCCAGGATTCAATCAGGTTGGCGACGTGGTCGACCTGATAGCTTTCATGAGCAGCAGTGACGCTTAGCCGTATCCTGGAGGCTCCGTTCTCCACAGTTGGTGGTCTTATGGGCACAGCGAAGATACCGTTTGCCTCCAGCCATGCCGCTAACTGCACCGCCTCCTCTTCCCCACCCACCACTACCGGAACAACCTGTGATTCCGAAGCGCGGCAATCCCAACGATTAGATCGCAAGGTCGCGAGCAGCCTGCTGGAGTTTTTGTGCAACCGAAGGCGCTCGGAGTCCATCTCCGGCACCAAGTCCAGGGCAGCGTCGATGGCGCCCAACATTGCTGGGGGGAGGGCGGTGGAAGTGACAAAGCCGGAGCTGCAGTTGGTTAAGTAGGTCCGCAGGCGATCAGAACAGGCAACGAACGCACCGAACGACCCGCACGCTTTGCCAAACGTGCCGACGACCAGATCGATATCGGGATTACACGCCAGACCACAACCGCTGGCCCCCAAGACGCCAAAAGCATGAGCGTCATCGACGATCAGAATAGTGTCGAATTCCGCACGCAGACCCAGTATCGTGGTAAGATCGCTCAGATCACCGTCCATGCTGAACAGTGACTCGGTTACCACCACGATGCGACCGGTCGACCGAGAGCGCAAACCTCGGAGCTGGTCGCGCAGTTGATCCATATCATTGTGGGCAAAACGTTTGATGGTGGCCCGGCTGGCCACTGCACCAGTGACCAAGCTCGCGTGACAAGCTCGATCCATCAGTACGAAAGAATTGCGGTCGGCAATCGCTGGCAGTATGGAAACGTTGGTCTGGTATCCGGAATTGAAGATTAGCGCGCGCTCGGTCCCCTTAATGGCGGCGAGTTTGGTCTCGAGGGCACTCACCAGGGGACTGGTACCGCTCATCAGACGGGAGGCGGTAGATCCGGAGCCATGGCTTTCAAGCTGCTTGATAGCGCGTCGTTTGAGTTCCGGATGAAACGACAAACCCAGATAGTCATTTGAGCTGAAGTTGATCAGCGTCTGCCCATCCACTTCGATCATTCCATGGCGGAGCGGCTGCGCCTCCCGCAAATGGCGCAATCGACGCGTCGAACGACGGGATTCGAGCTCGCGATCGACGAAATCAAAGAGGTCTGTTTGGTCGGCAGAAACGGTCAAAACAGCACCTTGTCTACTGATTCAGTGAATTCTATAATTGTAGACATCACCAGTGTTTAGGATGTCGAACCGAGAGAAAATGTATTCCGAATCGCCAACTGCAAAAATTACATCTTCCCACTTGCAGGTCAAAAAGAAAGAGGGCCGCAGGATATCTGCTTTGACCGCTTACGACTACCCAACAGCCATGCTCGAAGAAAAGGCCGGCATCGATATTGTGTTGGTTGGGGATTCCGTGGGCACCAACGTCCTCGGATATCGCAGTGAACACGAGGTTACCGTTGACGATATATTGCATCATACCAAAGCGGTCCGACGAGGCCTGAAAACCTCGTTTTTGTTGGCGGACTTGCCGTTCATGTCATATCAGCCTTCGGTCGAACTTGCCCTTATCAACGCCGGTAGACTCATAAAGGAAGGAGGCGCTGACGGCGTCAAGCTAGAAGGCGGGGTCCGTATCCTGCCACAGATAAAAGCTTTGGTTTCGGCCGGAATTCCCACCATGGGACACTTGGGCTTCACGCCTCAATCCAAAACCAGCGACTACTACGTGTTCAGCGAGCGGCGAGGCACCGTGCCAAAGTACCAGGGCAAAGGTCCTCGTGGTGCGAAGGAGATTCTCGACGAAGCGTTAACGCTGGAGGATGCCGGCATCTTCGGCGTCGTCATCGAGCAGGTAACTGAGGAAGTCGCCCAGGCCATTTCAGAACGCTTGACCATCCCTGTTATCGGAATCGGCTCGGGCCGCTTCTGCGACGGCCAGATCCTTGTGGTTAACGACCTGTTGGGAATGAATGAGGATGTGCCTCTGGCGTCCAAGGCCTACACCTCGATGCACAACAAGCTTCGGGACATCTTCCTTGCCTATCGACGAGAGGTGGAGGAGGCACAGTTTCCCGCCTGCGATAACGCCGTGCACATGGAACCAGGGAAGCTGGAGAAATTCCGGGAGCTTCTCAGCGAAACGCAGGAGGAGCAAAAGCGGTAACCCCGCTTCTTCTCCAATTCCACTGCATTTCCTCAACACACGGAGGCACACGTGTATCTCAGATCAATCGCAATTGCCGCGGTTCTTTTAGTGATCGCTGCCACCTCTCATTCATGGGGACAAGAGGTGGACAGCTCCTGGGGTCAGGAAAGACTGGCGAAGTTAGATGACTTCTTCGGCGCTACGATCGCAAGGCTGGCGGCCGTGCTTTTCGCCGACTTCGGTTCCGGAATGCCGCTGATCGTTGCCGTCCTCCTGCTTGGCGGTATCTACTACAGCTTCTATTTCGGTTGGATTTCGATCCGTGGATTCAAACATTCGATTCACGTAATCCAGGGACACTACGACAAGCCGGACGATCCGGGCGAAATTTCCCACTTCCAAGCCCTGACAAGCGCGTTGTCGGCTACGGTTGGCCTTGGCAACATTGCCGGCGTCGCCATCGCGGTAAGCCTCGGTGGCCCCGGAGCCATTTTCTGGATGCTGGTAACAGCTGTGTTCGGGATGTCCTCCAAGTTTGCTTCCTGCACTCTGGCCGTGATGTACCGCAAGGTAAATCCGGATGGCCACATCTCTGGCGGTCCCATGTATTACCTAGAACATGGGTTAGGCGAAAAGGGGCTGTATCCGTTGGGTCGTACCTTGGCAGTAGTGTTTGCACTGCTGACCATCGGCGGCAGTTTGGGCGGCGGCAACATGTTCCAGGCAAACCAGACCATAGAGATACTCAGCACCATTTCCCCCATCTTCAAAACCTACAACTGGGTCTTTGGTATGTTGCTGGCAAGCGTCGTAGCGATGGTGATCATCGGCGGCATTCAGCGCATTGGCAGGGTTACCTCTCGGATCGTGCCGTTCATGTGCCTGTTGTATGTCATCACTTCGTTGATCATCATCTTGTCGAGAATTAGCGACGTCCCTGCCATGTTGGCGATGATCTTCACCCAAGCCTTCAACCCGAATGCCGTGTATGGCGGCTTTCTGGGCGTAATGGTCACCGGCATTAAGCGGGCCGCGTTTTCCAACGAAGCAGGCTTGGGCTCAGCTGCTTTCGCCCACGCTGCGGCCAAGACTGACGAACCTGCGCGCGAAGGCATGGTGGCGATGATCGGACCTTTTATCGACACCATCGTGATCTGCTTGATGACCGGACTTGTCTGCCTGATCACAGGCATATACAACGCCCCCGAGTTTCAGGGCGCGCAAGGGAACGCTGTCGGCGTCCGTATGACCGCAGCGGCTTGGGAATCGTTTTTTTCCGGAGCGCGCTACATCCTAGCGATCGCCGTTATCTTCTTCGCCTACTCAACGATGATCTCTTGGTCGTATTACGGCGAACGAGCATGGGAATACCTTTTCGGTGCCGGTTCAACCCTGATCTACCGAGTGATATTTGTCTGGTTTGTCTTCATGGGTTCGGTGACCGCGCTAGGTAACGTGCTTGATTTCTCGGACATGATGATCTTGGGTATGGCCTTTCCCAACATCATTGGCGGCGTGATCCTGAGCCCGCAGATCAAGGCGGTTTTGGCGGATTATTGGCAACGGCTGCGATCGGGTGAGATCGTGGACTACAGCTGAAAGCGGCAGATCTAGTCTGCCACGGAATCTGACGTCGCGTCCTTGGGCGAAGCCCGCTGGTTAAAACGCACCGGCATGCGTTCGTCGTCAACCAAATTACGCCGCGGACCGTGGCGATAATCGCCGATTGCTGTCAGGGCGAGTTTGTAGTCGCCTGAAGGATGCCACAATAGCCAGCCGTTGGTCCCCGCATCTTCGGCAGCGGCAATCTGCTCTGTGATGTAGGTGCGATCCAAGTTCGGTATGCGATACGGGAATGCCTGCAGCCAAGGCCGCACCTGGACACCATGGTTAGTCGCTAGCTGTAGGATCCGCTTACAACCCTGGTGGACGAAGTAGTACGGGTGCTCCACCGGATTCACCACGTCGTCGAAGCCGGGAAAGAAGTGGGAGGGATATAGCATGGGCGAAACGACATCGAGGTATGGCAATATAGACAGTAGATCTTGGCCGGTGCGGTCCAAGTCTACATCTCGTCTCCAGGCCACTATTCCAAAAATGTCGGCGGACAATCGCACCCCGGTGCCGATCAGAGTCCGGCGGACCTGTCGAACGAATGCAGTGATCACCTCGCGCTTCGAGACGTTAAGTCCGTCCACCGCGAAGACTGCCTCTTCCACTTTCCCTCCAGTCGGGAAGCGAACGTAATCCAACTGGATTTCATCGACGCCGAAACCAGCTGCCTCGCTCACCAGATCGAGGACATACCATTGCACTTCCGGCAATGAAGGATCGACCCAAGCCAGATGTCCTCTTTCTCGCCACAAACCCTGACCACCTCGGGCATGGGGCACCAGATCCGGTCTCGACTTGGCCAGATGCTCGTCATAGAAGCAGCTAATCCGCGCCACGGTGTAGATACCGCGCTCTTGCAGGATCCCCACCAACCCCATGGGATCGACCATGGTGGCCTTGTGCGACGCGCCGATCTCTAGAGCCAGCGGCACTGCGGAGAGATAATTCAGCTCTCCAGGTTGATCCTTTATATCGAACACGATGGTATTGCCCCCCACCGCCAATAAACTGTCCGCCAGATCGACAAACTCCGGTCCTCCAGCCACCTGGGCGCTGGCGTAGATGCCAAAGCGCTCACTATCCGCCGGCAATTCGGCTAGCCCCACGGCAGGGTTCAAAACGCTG
>CAYNZV010000014.1:0-46145 GCA_964401715.1 uncultured Gemmatimonadaceae bacterium
AAATCCCTAGCCTGAACGGCAAGGAATAGCCATCGACCGATCCCGGGCCACGCAAAAATAGTCTCGGTCAGAATGGCACCGCCCAATAGGTAGCCGAACTGCAGCGCTATTACCGTCAGCGACGGTATGTAGGCGTTTTTGATTGCGTGGCGCAGCAACACGGCTCCCGCCGAAAGACCTTTCGACCTAGCAGTGCGTACGTATTCTTCGCCGAGCACCTCGAGAAGACTAGCGCGCGTCATTCGCGCTATAACCGCCATTGGTACCGTGCTGAGGGTCAACACGGGCAGTGCTAAGTGCCACAAGACGTTCGCAAATGCTTTCCAGTTTCCCGCGATGATGGCATCCAGCAGATAGAAATTCGAGTGTTGCTCCAGAAACACGTGCGGGCTTATTCTGCCCGAAATCGGAAAGGCGGGCAGGTACACGGCGAAAATCAACATCAACATCAACCCCAGCCAGAAGATTGGCAGCGAAATCCCGACTGTGGAGACCACCATGCTCAGATAGTCGATGAATCGCGCTCTACGAAAAGCGGCCAACGCACCGGCCAGTGTGCCTCCTAAGGTCGCGATGAACATACTGCAGACGGTCAACTCACAGGTTGCTGGAAATCGCTGAAGGATCTCGGTGGAGATCTTCTCGTGGGTGCGGATCGAACGGCCAAAATCGCCCTGCAGAATGCCCCTGAAGAAACGAGCGAATTGCACATACCAAGGTTGATCCAGTCCCATCTCTTTGCGCAATGCCGCCACGGTTTCCGCATTAGCCCTTTCTCCCAGCATGATCTGAGCTGGATCTCCGGGCACGAGATAGATCATGAGAAATACTAAAAGGGATATGCACAGGAGCGTGGGAATCAGGACGACTATTCTCCGAAGCACGTAGCTGAGCATGGAGCGTGTATTCCTAACGGGTGGTTATGCTAGCGAACGAATCGAACGTTGTGGAACCACTTGCTTCCAGTGGGATGCAACGAGAAGCCGATCACGTCCTGTTGAAAAGCGGCGGTCTGGGTTGCATGTACCAGAGGGACCCATGGAACATCGTGGTGTACCAGTTCTTGGGCACGGTGATAAAGGAATTCGCGTTCTGACTGAGAAGACAAACGGCGGGCGCGAACGAGGATCTCGTGGAGTTCGTCGCTGCGGTAGAATGCGATGTTTTGGGCCGGCTTCTCGGCGGCTGTCTTGTCCAAAAGTACGTAAAGGAAGTTGTCCGGATCACCGTTGTCTCCTGTCCAGCCAAGGAGGGCCATAGTATGTTCGCCGGCAAACACCTTGTCCAGATAGGTTCCCCACTCCCACTGTACGATCTTGCATCGAATTCCAACCTCGCTCAAATCGGCCTGGAGCGCCTGCGCAATCTTGTCTGGTTGTGGCATATACGGCCGTGGCACCGGCATTGTCCACAACTCGGTGTCGAAACCCTTTTCAAAACCTGCTTGAGCCAAAAGTTGCCGTGCTTTCGCGGGATTATATGGATAAGGTTTTACCTTATCGTTGTAGCCCCAGATGGTAGGTGGTATAGGGTTCTTGGCTGGCGTCGCCAAACCCTGATAGAAATTCTCGACCAGTGAGCGTTTGTCGATTGCGTGGTTCACGGCCAGTCGCACCAATCGATCGTCAAAGGGTGGACGCTCCATGTTCATTGCGAGGTAGCCCGTGTTCATGCCAGGTTGCTCCAGTAGCCGGAGTTCGGGATTGTCGCGGATATCGTCGATGAACTCTGGACTGATGTTGTCGAGTCCATGTATGGCGCCCGTCTTTAGTTCCAGATAACGAACCGAGGCATCATGAATCGGTTTGAAAATCAATCGTCGAATCTTCGGGGTGTGTCCCCAGTATTCAGGGTTTCGTTCCATCACGATCCGTTCGTCCTTGCGCCATTCGACGAAACGGAAAGGGCCAGTACCAACCGGGTTTTTGAAGAAATCGTCGCCGTATTTCCGCAGCGCGCTCGGGCTTACGGCTGCCGTGAAGTTCATCGCAAGGTTGGAGAGGAAAGGTGCGTTGGGTTGATGCAGGAAAATCACGAGCGTGCTGTCGTCGGGTGCATCGATGTGCGCGACGATGTCATTCATGCCCATGTCTTTCCAGTACTTGAAAGCACCTTCGACATGGTGATAGGGATGATCCACAGAAAATTGCCGTTCGAGCGAAAATTTCATGGCTGCGGCATTGAAAGGCGTGCCATCGTGGAATCGCACGTCGGTTCTCAGGTGGAAAGTCCAGACCTGTCGGTCCGAGGAGACTTCCCACGATTTCGCTAGCAGTGGCTTGACCGAAGTATTTTCGGCGGCGTACTGCACCAGAGTTTCGTAGATGTTGTCGCAGACCTTGAACGACTCACCGTCGTTTTCCAGAGCTGGATCGAGTCCGATGGAATCGGAACCACGTCCGAAGATCAAAACATCTTCGGGCGCGTCGCTGCAGCCAGAAAGAGCGAGGGCGGAAACTACAAGAACCAGTAGGACGGACAATCGTTATTGACCCTTCTCAGGCGGTTTTCTTGCCATTCCAGTTGCCTCGATACGCTCCAAGACGCGGGTGCGAGGTTCTTCGTTGAGCAGCTGTAGCCAGCGGCTCATGGTGCGCAGCTCCGTTCCGGGAGCGATGTCGTAGATCAATCGAAGCCACCGTTTGAAGGCTGAGGGTTCGGCGCCAATGGGCGGCATTTTATTGGTAGGAGGTTGGTAAAGTCGGCGGCAGTTTTCCGTGGAAATCCACGCCTCGCGGGCCGTACCGATGTCACGCAAGTAGAACGATCCACTCTGCCATTGTGTGCTGCGGGTGTAGAGGGAGATCCGTTTTCCCCAGAGAATGAACTGATCCTCGAAAGACAACGGATAAACACCGACTCGATCGTTTCGGTAGCGGTCCGGGTCGTATCTGACGACTAAATCGTAGCTGGACTTGGTGCCTGCGTATGGATTGAGCACGATCTCCACATCTACCAGAACCTGGAGGTAGGCTTCTTCCTTCGGTCCGGCAAGAACGGCCCGCAAATTGTCAGTGGTGGTCTTCAGCTCCTCGTCTGTCAGTTCCGCACGTTGCCCCTGTCCAAAGGCAAGCGAGGCCCCGCCTAAGAAGGCTGGTAGCAGCGTCGACCAAAATCGGGCTCTGGACAAGGTGCCTATTCTGAGAACTGTGCGTCGAAGGTGATGCCGGAGGGCTCGAAATCTGCCTCTTTGACAAAAGCACATGACTCAGTAGCTCCGTGTTCGCGATCCATGCCACTGTCCTCCCACTCGATGGACAACGGGCCATTGTAGTTTATCCCATTGAGGGCGCGAATGATTTCTTCGAAATCGATTCTGCCTCTACCTACAGATCTGAAATCCCAATATCGGCGTCCGTCTCCAAATTCCAGATGACCGCCAAACACCCCAGCCTCGGTAGGAGCAATAGCCCACGTAACGTCCTTCATATGTACGTGAAAGATGCGTTCTGAGAATTTGTTGATGAAATCGACGTAATCGACACCCTGGTACCCCAAATGGCTAGGATCGTAGTTGAAACCAAATGCAGGATGGCCGTTGACGGCGTCGATCGCGCGATTAGCTGAGGCAATGTCGAAAGCGATTTCGGTGGGGTGTACTTCCAAAGCAAAGCGAACCCCGCGGCTTTGGAACTCGTCGAGGATCGGGGTGAATCGACGAGCAAAGTCGTCGAACCCAGCATCGATCATCTCCGGGGGGACCGGAGGGAAGGAGTATAGCAGGTGCCAGATAGAGGACCCGGTAAAGCCATTGACGACGCGCACGCCGAGATTCTTTGCAGCTTCGGCTGTTGCCACCATCTCGTCGGCCGCCCGCTGGCGTACACCCTCTGGATCTCCATCGCCCCAGACGTAATCGGGGAGAATCGCCTGATGGCGCTCGTCGATGTTGTCGCAGACGGCTTGCCCCACCAGGTGATTCGAGATAGCAAACAGTTGGAGGTTGTATCCATCGAGCAGCTTGCGCTTGGCTCCGCAGTAAGCCGGATCGGCTTTGGCGACCTCGAAGTGATCGCCCCAGCAACCTAGCTCAAGTCCGTCAAAACCGAACGAAACCGCTTTTTGGCACATAGTGTCGATATCGAGATCGGCCCATTGCCCAGTGAATAGGGTAACCGGTCTAGACATTTCGGGACTCCTTTCAACGAGCGCATAACGCCCGTCCTCAACGTTTGAGTGATTTCTCCCGCCGAAGGTCGATGTCGAAGATCCGAATGAAACGCCCGCGGAACTCGCCGACGAGTTCGACGATGCCGTCGTTGTCGAGATCGAAAACGTCCATCTTGTCGCCGAATTGCACGGGGGACTGCCATTCTAGATCGCGGAACATCGCGTCGAATACAAAGCCATCGTTGAGCACGATCTCCCGCTCTTCGTCGCCGTCCACGTCGGCGATTAACAGCTCGGTAGCATTAATGTTGTCCTGGTCGCTGCGCCATTCCTCGAATTGGTCGCGGCCATCGTAGATTATTAGCCGGCCGTCGGCACACATGATCAACTCCGGTTGTGGATCGTCGTCTATGTCTTTAACTGCCAGTGTAGTGATGCGTTCATACTCATTGGGTGGATTGCTCCATTTGATAGTATACGACTTGGTATCGAGGTAGTGGAAACGTCCTGTGTCCGTGTATACGAGGATCTCGACGACACCGTCGTCGTCCATGTCGACGACCTCGATGCCGGCAATGGCACCCTCGAAAAATTCGCTGACCCAGATCTCTTCGAAGCCGATATCCCGCTGCTCGAAGACTCTAACGAATCCGTGAATATCGCCGAGTATAAGCCTGGGTAGTTGCTCTCCTACTGCAGGTAACGGCCGTACGAGATCGAAATCACCGAGTTCTAGGAAGAGGCCTCGAGGATTCTCATCTGTGGCGCAAACCGCTGTCGAAAGGGCGACAATGCAGAGGGAAAACGCCTGCATCGCAAAAAAATTCATTGCAGATTACTCCTCCGGAGCCGATTTTCGGGCCGCTGTGAACACAGATAGAATAGGCACCTTTTTCTCCTTGGCAACGCGAAGACAGTCATCATATTCCGGGGCGAATCGGCGCTTTCCATCGAATTCGCTGACCTTCACTTTGATCGGTCCGTAAATCGTCGTTACGGTCTCCATGCGACGCGCCAGCTTCTTGCGATCCACCGGAAAGTATCTGACGCCAAGACTCGTGGTTTCCTGCAATATGGTGCTAACTACTTCATCGAATTTGACGCTGTCGACGAGCGCGGAAAGCAGTTGTCCCGGTCGGCCCTTCTTCATGATCACCGGGGTCAGGTACACATCCTTGGCGCCTCGTTCGAGCAGGATTTCAAACAGATAACCGAAAACTTCGGGATTCATATCGTCAATGTTGGCCTCCACCAAGATACAGTGGTCGCTATGCAATGGTTCGATGGCGGCTCCAATACGAACACGCAACAGATTGGGGATCTCAGCCAGATCCCGCTTACCGGCACCGTAACCGACTCCCTTTTGGGCGAATGTGGGCGGCGGCTCAAACGCGTCGGCCAGAGTGGTGATCAAAGCAGCTCCGGTAGGGGTTACAAGTTCGGCGGGGATATCGGTTTGCTCGCAGGGAACATCCTTGCACAACTCGATTACCGCAGGAACGGGTACTGGGAGGGTGCCGTGACTGCAGGTGGTGATACCTGTTCCCAAACGAAGCCGCGAAGAATAAACCCGACTGATTCCCAGAGACGATAGCGCGACGACCGTGCCGACCACGTCCACGATAGCATCCATCGCGCCGGCTTCATGCAAATGAACGCGCTCTACCGAAACCCCGTGGACGAGGGCTTCCGCCGTCGACAAACGTTCGAAAACCCGAATCGATGTTATTTTGTCGTTGTCGTCGAGTCCGCTATTCTCGATGATCTGAACGATTTCGGAAAGATGGCGGCCGGAGTGGCCACGTTCGAAATGCGCGTTATCTTCGACGATATCGACGCCGTCTGCGGTTACGCCAACCGCAGTGGCGGCCACGGAATGTTTGCTAACCCGATGGGCATGGAGCCCCAAACCTGGGACGCCGAGCTTGTCGATGGCATTGCGGATCGTGACCATCTCAGCTCCTGCATCCAAAAGGGCACCAAGAGCCATATCGCCGCTGATGCCGGCAAAACACTCGAAGTAGGCGACGTTCATTTGGCCGAGGACTTGGGTTTGAACTCAGTCCTTCGTCGTTTCCAATCGAATTCCTCGTCGAAATCGTAGACGTCCGCAAAATCTTCGATGCTGTCGTTCTCTGTTTTGCTCATAAGGTTGGCTTCGACGAGGCTGAATACGATAATGCCAAAATCGCGGGTAGAGGCGATTCTCCAGTGATGGAACACCGATCGGGTCAGGGGGCCAAATTGGTCCAAGGCAAACGTGCTGATTCCCGAGAGCAGCTCCTGACCGGAAACGTGCCTGTGGTCTTTGGGCAAATCTATCTTGTCCAGTGATTTGACGGTGTGCTGGAGGGCATCGAAGACGAAGAGATACGCTTCCTTGCGAAAACGCCCATCCGCATCCGCGACCTTCTCGATATCCTCTAAGAAATCGCGTTCCACAATTGGAGAAACAGGATGCGGTCGCCCCCCCTGTCAAGACCCGCAAGTGCGGCTGCAATTCTACTCAACGACTGGATGCGAGAACGGTCCCGGCGGGAACATGTTGCGATCGAATTTCCAAGAGTGCAAGCAGATGATCGCGCTGATCGGCGAAAGCGGCCATGTGCTCAGTTGCCAACGGTTGGCCCTTTATGCCGCGATTGACGCCGTTAGGATCGATATGTCTGCCGCGTTTGATGAGTTCGTAATGCAGGTGTGCCCCGGTGGAGCGGCCCGTCGACCCGACGAGACCGATTACATCTCGTTGGTCGACCGATTGCCCGCGACGCACCTTAACTCTGCTCAAGTGGGCGAATCGGGTGCGATACCCGTTCGGATGCTCGATCTCGACCATCTTGCCGTAGCTGCCTTTCCATCCGGCGTGCACCACGCGCCCGCGTGCGGTAGCCCAAACAGGGGTTCCTCGACGAGCCGCGTAGTCGGTTCCCAAGTGAGGAACCCTCTTCTTCAAGATCGGGTGGAAGCGGCGACGGTTGAAATGTGAGCTTATTCGACGGAAGGAAAGCGGTTTGAGCAGAAACGGGCGGCGCATGTTATTGCCTTTGACATCGTAATAGCTTGGTCGTCCTACTCGATCATCGAATAATACCGCAATCTTGTTGACCTGCTTCCCCGCGTAGCTAGCGAGTAGGACGTCACCGTAGCGGACGAAACGACCATCCTGGTACAGTTTTTCGAATACGATGCCGACGCGATCGCCTTCCCGTGGATCCTTCTGAAAATCTATAATGGCCCCGAAGATCTCGTCTGCCAAAACATCGGTCAGTACATCGCTCTCGCCGTGGCGATCGATGGCGTTTGACAGGTTGTCCGCTATTACAGCCTCCAAAACCTCGATTTTAAGCTTCAATGGCAAATTGAGACGACGCCCGTACAGGGTCTCTTTTTCTCTCTCTACCAGGATCGGTTTTTCAGGTTCGGCATACGAAACGTACCTGAATCGACGCAACTTTCCTTTGTCGTCAGCAGTCAAAATGTAACTGTCACGAGGCCTTGAGCGATTCTTGGCATCGAATACCTTACCAAGAGCTTGGGTCAATTGGGCGATCTGCAGCTCGGAAATACCGTGCTGCTTGAGAGAGCTGTAGATGGAGTCGTCGCGACGAAGGGTGTCGAGGATCACCCTTACATGTGGATTTTTGAACTCTGCATTCGCTAGATCAGGCAGCGGACCAACAAATGCGAAACCAGTGGGGTCTTCCTTTGGTGTCATTACCGTAGGTGACCCGTCGGCCTGTTTGGAGCGGTTGCGTTGGTTGAGAATCTCGAATCGCGAACCCATCAAGACGGCGATGGCGGCAATGCTGCCCCAGAACCAAGCTGCTGATGGGAGGCTACTTTTCAAATCAGAAGTGGTCGAGTAACTGTCGAAAGGCGGGAAACTCGGATGCGTCCAAAGTGCTAGGACCGTACCTGTCACTTTCCTCACAAGATGTTTATTATTATACACCTACGGTACTCGGACGTCAAGTTGATGGGACTCGGATGCGCGGTGAATAAGCCTGAAATAATCGATCTCAAGGATCTGCTGTTGGAAGAGCTGACGACTTTGGTAGAAGGGTGGGGCTATGAGTCGTATCGCGCTGGTCAAATTGTGTCATGGATCCATGTCCGTGGCACGAACGATTTGGATGCCATGACTGATCTTTCAAAATCGTTGCGCGATCAGCTAAAAAAAAGCGCCCGGATTTCCGCCTTGGCATTGAAATCGTCGGCCCGATCAATGGCCGACGAGGCGACGAAATTCCTTTTTCGACTCGAAGACGGTTCCCACGTTGAATCGGTTATGATGCGTGACAAGGCACGCGTAACGGCTTGTCTATCTTCCCAAGTCGGGTGCCCATTGGGATGTACGTTCTGCGCCACGGCCAGAATGGGTTTTGTGCGCAATCTGCGGCCCGCTGAAATCATCGATCAGCTGATTCGAATGCAGCAACACATGACGGACGGCAGGCGGGTGACGAACGTAGTGATGATGGGAATGGGCGAACCGCTGTTGAACTACGACGCCCTTGTCAAGTCGTTGCGGATTATGCGTCAGGTAAAGGGTTTGGGTATCGGCGGTAGAAAGACCACCGTGTCCACTGCCGGGTACGTCCCCGGGATTCGCAAGCTCGCTCGAGAGGGCCTAAACGTGGGTCTTGCCATTTCGTTGAACGCAACCGCCGATGCGCAACGCAGTCGTCTCATGCCGATCAATCGTAAATTCGGTATCGAGCAGCTACTTGACGCGGCTGGGGAATATTTCGATCTCACCGGTCGCCGGGTTACGTTCGAATATGTTCTGATTGAGGGATTAACCGACAGCAATGCCGATGCCAAGCGCTTGGCGACAATCAGTACCCGCATTCCCTGCAAGATCAACCTAATACCCTTCAACAAATTTGATCCTACCGATGTCCTTCGACGTCCGGACAGAAACCTGGTCAAGCGGTTCCAAGAGATCGTGAGTCGTGCAAACAGGGCATCCGTGACCGTTCGCGAGAGCAAGGGCAAAGATGTTTTGGCCGCGTGCGGGCAGCTATACCATGAAAACCGAAAAGTTCTAACAAACAGCAGGTCTCGTGGAGTTGCCGAGTGCAGTTCCGAGGACATCTGACGGGAGGTTGTGTTGCTGCTGTCGCGTTCGCTGAGTTTGCTGTGCAAATTGGTAATGTGGCGAACGAGGATTTCAGCACGTGGATCCATTTGTTCGGTCTGACCCTGTTTTTTTCGCTTTTTCCGGATCTCGATACCGCCTCCATACCGCAAAGGTGGTTCTTTCGAATCGTTTTGGCTACGATGCTTGTGCTGGCGTGGTACGAACGGTATCGACTAGCGGCCCTGCTTGGCGTGATTGCCATCCTACCGGTCATCGACCGCCATCGCGGTTGGACTCACTGGCGAACGGCGCCGGTGTTGATTCCGACAATATTGTATCTGTTGTTCGGGTTTTGGAACGGTGGCGAAGAAGGTAGTTTCGGTTGGCAGTACCTGCTGAACAATAAAATGTATCTACTCGCCTGTGCGTTGGGTTGGTATGTTCACTTGGTGCTGGACGGGTATTTTAAACTCTTTCCCACCGACAAGGACCATTATTAACCAGAGATGGATCGCTCAGCTATTTGTCTACCGTGTCTTCTTCATTTTCCTCCGCCTGTTTGTCTTTCTTTTTCATCACATAACTCCTGACCTTAGCTAACGCTTCTGGTATGTACTGGGCTAACTGTCCCAAACTGTCTTCCTTTTCTTTAATGGGCAAGATCTGGGTTTTGCCGTCGGCGTTGACAACAACGAAAGCGATTGGTTCGATAGAGGCGCCGCCCCCTGTTCCGCTTTGACCTTTGCCTTCGGCACCACCCCCGGCACCGAATCCGAACGAGATCTTGGATACCGGAATCAATGTGACCTCTCCGGTTTCCACCGGTTCCCCGACAATGGTCTCGGTTTTGACCATGTGGTGTAGTTCGCCAAGTACGCGTTCTATCAGACTTTCTAACGATGCGGTCATCGAGATTTCTCCCTTTTCGGGCTAGACATTTTGTGGTGCAGCTTGAGCCATGTTGTGCCCGCGAATTCGATTGCGAAGCGACATGCAACGACGCCGGCAAACTGCAACAGTGCTAGTAAAGCGTAACTGTGATGGAGGTGCAGTGATAGGCTAATCTGACCCTTCAAACCTCGTTTGGTGAACTCCGGTTGCACAGATACATCGAACGGGGCACGGCCCCAACTCTTCAATGCATGCAGGTAACCGCATAACGAACCGGTGGATGAGGGGTCGGCCAGTCCTAACGAGCCGTTCAACGAACACCGGTGTAGTGAAATCGTTCTCGGCAATCTACGTATCAGCGCCCATCCGGGAGTTACGAGCAGGTTGGTCAGTAATCTGAAGCGGGAGACGGTTTCTCGAAGCGATCGTTTTGGCTTTTCAGCTCGAGTGGATTTTGTCGGGACCGTTTTCTTCTGCTTGGCTTGCTTTTTCGATTTGGCGGGCTGACCCGTCAATCTAACGTGGGGTTTTTCGAAGCTGATGCCGCAAACTAGAGGATAGACATACCAACTAGACCATTTACGCTGCACCTGCACCCCGGCGAAGCCTCTGAAGAAGGCCCATTGTATGACCATTTCGAGCGGTGCTCCGAAATCGCGACGACGAAATTGCAGTACGATGCTGATAGGAAGCAGAAAGAAGGCGATAACAACGCCACACACACTATAGAACAGATAATCCAACACGAGAAAGCCGTGGGCTTTGGTGAATTCATCAGAGCTGAATCATAACGTATTGAGATAAACGACGGCGATCAAGGAGATGGACGCATAGTCAACGAAAAAAGCTGTCTATAGGCTCCACAATCGGCTTGACAGCTAGTGCCATTTGTGTTAAGGTTCAGGTGTTGCAAGTCCCAGTGGTTTATACAGTTCGGCGGATTTTAGGAAAGCTGAATCAGCCCTCCAACGGCCTGAAGTTGGCGAATCTCATCCTTACTATTCTCGGTCTTTGGCTGGTACTGCATGCGGCCGGCGCTTGGGGGAGTCCAAAGCCCGACCTCGTTTGCCATGACTCGCTCGCAAAGGTCTCGACCGATCTTCAGCTTTTTAGTAAAGCGGTTCAGCAAGTCGCTCGCGGTTTGTTGAGTGAACTGCCCGCCCACGTGCGCACTGGATTGGTGCTGCTGCCTGACGAACGACAATCGCACAGCTGGATTGCGGAAGATGCCTTGGCTCGAGAAGCACTTGAGTTGAACATCCCCGTGGTCATGAGACAGGTAGAAGGAGACGGGGTCAA
The DNA here is from genome assembly GCA_964401715.1 of uncultured Gemmatimonadaceae bacterium. Lineage (GTDB taxonomy): Bacteria > Latescibacterota > UBA2968 > UBA8231 > UBA8231 > CAYNZV01. Next base: position 11,384 of record CAYNZV010000014.1, read on the forward strand.
GACGCAGTGGATGCTGTATTATCGGATTGTCAACCCGCAGGCGGTTTACGAACCTAAAAGGCGGAGTTGGGTCTTTTTCAAGCGCGGTGTCCGACGCATTGCTCGTGGTTCTATCTTTTTGAGACTGACGAACCAGAGAGGAGACATCGGTTGGGTGCGAGAAAGGGAAATATATTTGGAGGGCAGACCATTCGAGGATGGATCCGATTTGGCTAAAAGTACGCTGGTTGAGCAGATACACTTACAAGTAGATAATAGATCTGCGGAGCTTGGGCTTTCCGCTGCGCTGATAGGAGGGTTGTTTTACATATTCTTTATACTTTGAGGAGGGTCTCGGTGATAGAAGCAGTCGCGAGATGAGTGAGTGAAGTTTATTCTGGTACCCCTGCTCATAGTCGGGATGTTTGTCTCGTTCACGGCAGCTTTGGTTGCAATGCTGTTCTTCACTGAAACCGTGCGCAAGCCATCAGAGTTGCAAGACATGCTGCTCGGACAGAAGGATTCGACCCAATTGGCTCCTGAATTCCGACTAAAGGAAGACAGGCTCGAAGATGTCTTCGCTTTAGCAGAAGAGTACCGTGAGTATTACAAGTTGCAGACTGAAGAAGCGGAGCTGCTCAAGGACAGTCTGGTCATCGAGAAAACCAAGGTAAACACGCAGCAAGACAGCCTGTTACAGCTTCAGCAGCAACTTGGTCTGGTCGGAGACAGTACGATGCAGGCCAAGCAGGTTGAGAACCTAAAGGAGCTAGCAAAGTTCTACAATCAGTTGAAACCGGCTGCGGCTGCCGAAATTCTGCAGCAGGAAGCGGCGTTGTCGGACACGACTGTCGCCTTGCTTCTGAAAAACCTGCAACCGGCCAAGATGGCAAAGATCATGGGGTCTATGAACGCCGATTATGCAGCTCGCGTCACCAAAATATTGCAAGAAGTACCTCAATAACTTGTGGTTGAACAATGGCTTGGGTATACGTCACGGTAGCATTGGGTGCAGCCGGTTTCTTGGTTTGGATCATAGTGGACTTTCTCAATTCGTCTTCTTCGCTGAAACCTCAGGTGGATCAAGCACACCAGGAGATCCGCCAATGCGAGATGATGATCGAGACGGAGGAACTCGCCGCTGAAACGACCAAAGAGGAAGTCGAAGGGCTCCAGAAGGAAATAAAAGAGATGGAGAAGGAGCTAGGTGAAACCGGTAAAAAGGTAGAGGAATACCGTCAACGGGAACGCCGCCGCAATCCAACCAAGTTCAAGGTGGAAGAGTAGTCGTTCCCGTTACGTCATTACCCGGTGAGCAGGTTATTGTTGCGAGGGCGGTATCGCTCCCAAGGCCACTCGAATCAGAAACGTTGAGGCCGGCCGTTACGATTGCGCGCGGAGCTGTGTAAAGTGCAGTTCCGGGGTACGGGTTCGTTCCTGATGAATATATCTTCGGCTTGATCCGGGCAGTACCGGGTTGCTATTTCGTGGGAGTCGTTGCAAACGGACAATGGAACAACCAGTGTTTCGGGATACTCAAAGGTCTCGTCTGCCCGTTCCATGTAGTAATCCACCTCGGCATAGACCGCTTTCATGAACTGAACCCATAGCGGTAGCGCCGCTACCGAACCCGCCTGTTTCGGCCACAAAGCTAAGCTTTGATCATCCATGCCGACCCACACTCCGGCAACGATGTGGGGAGTGAAGCCGATGAACCAGGCGTCGGCATAATCGTTGGTGGTTCCGGTCTTTCCCGCAGCGGCGGGTTTGAAATGATATCCCGAACGGATTCTGTGACCGGTACCTTTGAGGTCGTCGATGACGGAGCGCATCATGTCCGTCATCACAATCGCGGTTGCGGGACGCAAAACTTCCCGTTTGCGGCCGATGGCTCGGTCGTAGATTTGGCTGCCTGCCCTGTCTTCCACGGTAGAAACAACCACAGGCTCTACGTAGACTCCTTTATTGGGAAACACACAGTAAGCGGCGACCAGATCAAGAAGGTGGACAGCACTGGTGCCGATTCCGATAGTCGGTACGGCACTGATCCGGGTTGTGATTCCCATATGTCGCGCGTAGTTCTTTATGAGTCCTGGTCCGATCTCCTGGGCGAGCTTGATGGCGATTAGGTTGCGCGATTGTTTGAACGCTTCCCTCAATGTCATATCGCCTTTGAACTTCCGGTCGTAGTTTTCTGGGTCCCAAAGCTTGCCATCCTTCTCCCACAGGGTGACGGCATTGTCGTCAATTACATCAGTTGGGAACCAGCCATTGTCAACAGCAGCCGTGTAAACGAACGGCTTAAAGGCCGACCCCGGAAGCCTTTTGGCCTGCGTGGCGCGGTTGAATTTGCTCTCGACGAAGTCGCGTCCGCCAATCATCGCCAGAACGCGGCCTGTTTTTGGGTCTAGCGCCACAAACGCCGCTTGAACGATCGACCCGGAGTCGACCGCAGAGGTAGTTGAATCCTGTTTGGCCAGATATTCGTCGACGCGCGCCTGCACTTTGCCGATTTCAATCTCAAAATATTTTTCGGCGATGCGCTGCAGTTTGGAATTCAACGTCGTTTGTACAGTGAAACCATCCCGATAGAGTGCGGAACCGAACTGTCGGTTCAACTGTTGGCGTATATGTTCCACGAAGTACGGAGCTATTCCGTAGGTTTCAGCCTGACGCTTTCTACGCAGAACAATTTCTCGTCCCTTGAGCCGCGCGTAAGTGGTGCGGGACATGCGCCCAATCTTGTTCATATTGAGCAAGACTTGATTCCGGCGTTTGATGGCGCGCTGCGGATGCCTGATCGGACTGTAGTACTCAGGGGCCTTCAAGAGACCGACGAGCAAAGCGCATTCCTCGACTTGCAGATTCTGCACATTCTTGTCAAAATAGTACCGAGCTGCCGATTTTAGGCCATAACATCCGTGACCAAAATAAACCGTATTGAGGTACATGGTCAGGATTTCCCTTTTGGTGTATCGCCGCTCGATGTTTACTGCAGTGATCTGCTCGCGCATTTTGCGAGCATAAGTGGCGCGGACCGCGTCCAGTGATCCACTCCCCCGCTGCCGACCGACCTTCGTGAACAGATTCCGCGCCAATTGTTGGGTAATGGTGCTGGCTCCTTGGGCAGTCATGTTCAAGGATTTGACGTTGGCGAAGGTAGCCCCGACGATCCGCCTTATGTCAATTCCCCAGTGGGAAAAGAAACGTTGGTCCTCAGTAGCGATCAGGGCGCTTCGCATCGATTTGGGGATCTCTTCATAGGTGAGGATTTCCCGGTTTTCTTCGAGGAAATTCTTGAGGTGTTGCCCGTCCGCCGAATAAACCTTGGTGATTCGCTTTGGTTGAAAGCTCCAATCGTCTATGTCGGGCAGGTTGTCATTGAAAGCCACATACGTCCCCAAGAACAACGCCAGATAAGTTGCAGTTATGGCCGAAACGAGAACGATCAGCTTTTTCACGATTTTAGAATTGCCGGACGAGAGACAGACACCGTGCTGTGCCCGATCGATCGAATGAGGTGTAATTTGCGAAATATCCAAACGGCTCGACGGGCGGTCAAGCGGGGAAATTTGCAGGATGGGTGATTGGACCTACGGGCTAATAATAATCGGCACCTGCTTTTGTATTCATCAACTGGTCGATTACGGCGATAATATCAACGACATGGTGCCCAGCATTGATTCGGTTAGTAGTTGAAAAGAAGACTATACCCAGCAGATCAGCTAATCGGCGACCTCGAAGAGTGGCACGAACAGCTTCAGGCTGACCTCAACATCAAGAAGATGATCTGCATACCGGGCGGCATCTTCCACATGGCAGGCCACCTGCACGAGCAGCCGGAGCACAATGTCGCAATCAGCCAGTTTTTTTGGATCGCTACGAAGTCACCAACCAACAGTACAAGGACTTCGTTGAAGCTACCGATCACCGCGAGACGGTTCGTTGGCTCAATTGCACGTTCCCAGAGGCTTGTCGCGCGAATCACCCCGTGGTCAACGTCTCTTGGGAGGATGCCCAAGCGTACGTCGACTGAATCAGCAAACGCCCACCCACGGAAGCGGAGTGGGAATGCGTGGCGCGAGGCACATAGACCTTTCACTATCCATGGGGACGGACCTGCAATTCCGACTGCCCGAACTATGTCAATCCGATCGGCAAGGCCACCGAAGTGGACAAATTTCCTCGCAATTAGAGCATCTACGGATTGTGGGACATGTGCGGCGACGTCGGTGAGTGGGTCAACTATTGGTACAGCGATGAGTAGTTAATCAGTCTAGTACCTTCATCGATCCTAAGGTTCAGCCAAGCGGTAACCGCGAGGTTTATCGAGGCGGGAGTTTTCAGGGAAACCGGATGGCATTCGGGTAGTTGCTCGGAGCTTTGCGATGTCCTTTACGTCGCATCAATAAATCGGTTTCCGCTGTGCCATGGGCTACGAAGAAATGTAAAACCTCCAGCCGTCTTCCATGCTTTTCGCTTTCATTCGAAATATCCTTTAATTCGTCGCGAATTGTATTCGGTCCTATAGGCGCGATGTGCTTCGGAATTTGGGTAACTTTCGTCGGGACCGTACGGATAACTGGCCATGGAGTGAAACGGTAGGGGTTCCACGGTCAGAGAGTATGCCGAATGATAATCCATGTCCTTGCCGAATCCGTCTGCGTAAAGTAGGAAGGTGCGCTCGGTGTTTGCGTCCAGCGGCGGTAAAGTATCAGCAAACTCGAGCGTGAGCTCGTCGCCGTGAAAAAGGATGACATAACGGTCGTCGACTTCGTCAGTGAGCGCTGTAACGTCGCCGTAGCGGGTGAAGCTTCCAGAATGGCTTCCCCAATCGGCGTCGGTTGCCAGATCATCGTAATCGTAAGTGAAGGCAAAGGTTTCCCCTATGGCGGAGTGTTTCGGGTAACCGCGCCAGTGCAAGTCGCTACGACTTGGTAGGATCCGGCGAACGGCACGTACGCCGTCCACGGCTTCTCCTACCAGAAACTGGTCCCAGTAAACTGCTACGTTGGTTGATATGCGAACCTTGTAGTCGTCGTTGAGGAACGCACCGGTCAAATCGAACACCATATGCTTGGGAAGACCTGCCGGCACCCCCATATCTGTCGTTACTTCTACCCAATCACCATGTTGGTCCGGTACCTCCAAGGCAGGAGGATGCAGTTTCCACCCACGTTGTGCTGCTGCCCAATTGGAAGTCGAATGGGCATAGTCCACCCAGCCGTGGGCAACTAATACTGGACGGTGGATCGAACTCAAGTCTCCGAAGTCTAAGATCACGTGATGCTCGCTCGCATAACCGTGGATATCGGTGAGTTCGAAATCATCAACCCAATTGTTGTCGACGTTGCGTATTTTTTCCAAAATGTCTCGACCTAGCTGGTCGGTCGCCGCAAGGGGGGGGCACAAACCTTCCAGGGCGTAAACACTGAACTCGGGGTAGGGCGGCGACGACAGCAGACGTTCGTTGGGAAGAACCACAGTGCCCCGGCGGTGTTCCACGGCGATCAGATGCACGGCATCGGTATAGATGATCTCTTCGAGTTGATTGGCCAATTGGATCACATATTTGCCGTCCCGTACGGCGATATCGCCAATCGGCAGGTACTCGTCGGTGTCTGGTTGATTGTACTGTCCCGGTCCGAGAAGATAACCGATGATTGCCCCACCCATGATGTCAGACACAAATCGAAAGCGTTCGCCGTTCCATGCGTAGACGATCGGGCAGGAAGTCCCTTTGCGGTTTAGCTCGGTCAACCGCAAAGTCCGGTTGGTTGCCATGGCTGGCTCTGTCTGGCGAACGCCGCTGGGCCACAATATGCGAACAAATTCCACTGAGTCAGCGGCAGCGAGGCCGAAGTTTACCTGTAAGGGCCCTGCGCCGTCGCCACGAATTTCTTTTTTCTGTAGGCGATTGGTGGTTTTGACTTCGATTTTTGCACCGATTCCGTCCTTGTTGCTATTCAGACCCTCCAACGAGATCCCGAGCCAGTTGCGGCCGTCAGACTCGTTCGTCAGCAGATCGCCGTTTACCCAAAGATCGATATCTCCGTCGGAGTCGAAGTCGGCCGGAAGAACGCAAGTTGCAGGGGCGGAATAGTCGCCCTTGGTTCCGGAACCCAGCCGTTTGCGAAAATACGAAAACAGATGCAGACCATCGGTTCCTGCGCCTACTATATCTAGGTCGCCATCGTTGTCCAGGTCGACAGCGAGCAAGGTCCTAAGGGAAACGACTACGTCCGGTCCTTGGTCGACGAAGGTGAATCCATCCTTTGAATTCTCGAAGAAGGCGATTGTGCCATCTACAGTCAGCACCACTAGATCCATGCGGCCGTCTTGAGTGAAATCCTCGATGATAAAATCGCGGACCGAGGGAAGACTTTTCTCAAGTTGGATTGTCGAAGGCGTGAAACTTCCGTCGCGATTGTTGGAAAAGACGGAGAGCTGTCCCGCAGAAAGAGCGAGACAGTCGACGTCCCGATCATTGTCCCTGTCTGAGCAAATTACCTTGTCGAGGCGCCGTTCGGCATACAATCCGTTAGGGTCAGACTGAGGTGTCAGTGTACCGGTTCCGTCGTTTTGATAGTAACGCAATCCCTCCTCTTGCAAAGAGAGCATGTCCAGATCGCCATCGTGATCGGTATCGGAGAGAACTACTGCATTGCTGCTTGGCACTTCCTGGAGCAGTTCCCACGTGCCGTCAACTTCCTGTCCGTAAGATCGGGTGGTGGGGCCGGTAAGTACCACATTCCTTCGCGCATCGTTGTTGAGATCGCCGATGACGGCGTTGTTATCAGTGTCCTCTGTGGCAACGACTGCACTTGCAAAAAAGACGCCGCCGTTGTTATCGATAACGGATGAAGGTTCGGGTCCCACTAGCAGGTCTTGATCGCCGTCTTGGTCGATGTCGGCCACGACGGCAAAGCGTCCCGATCTTGAAGCTTGCGGCGTGACGGAGAAAGTGAACGCACCGCCCGTATCGTCCTCGTTTGGCCTCGCTAGGCTCGCGTCTGCAACCACTTCCGCATATTTTCCTTGGCCTTGATAAGACGAATTCACTCCCGAGTGCCCGTCACGGCTCAGTTGATCGAACCTGTTGAGGGTTTCCAACCATTTGTCTTTGGCACCGACGCGCCGATATTGATTTGCCAGGGCGTAGTACGCAGATACGTTCAGAGAATCCAAACGAATTGCCGCCTTGAAGTCTTCTATGGCGCTATTTGCGTTTCCCATCTTGGCTTTGACCTGGCCGCGATAGTAGAGCACCAGCGGGTCGTCGGTATCGACCGAAGCAACGCGCTCGAAAGAGGACAGGGCGGTTTCGTATTGTGTTCCCTGAGCGCTGCGTATTAAGCCAATAGTATAATGTGCGTGCAGGTTGTCGGGGTCGAATCTGAGCGCCGTCTCGCTGGCGACGGCAGCGCTATCGGACTTGCCCAACCTGAAGTAAGCGATACCTAGGTTCGCCAAACCGATGGGGTACTCAACGTCGCGCCCGACGGCCCTGGAGAACTCGTCGACCGCTCGCGCGTATTGATGTTGGTCCATTTGAACCACTCCCTGATTGTTGTGCCATCGCGCGTCACGCTGTTGGGAACTTGGGCTATCTCCGGAGCACGCGCCAAAAAACACCGTCAAAGTGGCAACCCGTAGCGAATAGGGGAGCAGTAGCTTGACGTGATTTAGTGTCATAGGTATATTTTCTCTCTCGTTTTGTTTAAAAGCGGGGCGGGAGTAGCTCAGTTGGTAGAGCCCTTCGTTGCCAACGAAGCTGTCGCCGGTTCGAGTCCGGTCTCCCGCTCCATTGAAAAATTTCGCGACAGATAAGTGATCCGGCCGGTTGAGTAGAGCTCAGCCGGTTTTTTTTGTGCGTCGGCGGTAGTTCACGTCGCCAACCATCTTCTATCTGTGAGGACGGTTGCGGTTTTCTCTGATCTGCAAAAGCGCGGGCAGCAAGGTTATGGCTGTGACAAAACAACATCCCAAGCCTATCAGAGACAGTATGCCGATAGATGGCAAAGCCGGATGATTGGCGGGAATCAGACCCGAAAAACCCACCATAGTAGTTAACGAGGTGGCAAGCAGGGCCACGCCGGTGGTCCTGAGAACGAGCTTCAGCGAACCTGCACCCTCCTCGCGATATCTGTGAAACATGTGAACCCCATTGTCGATTCCCATGCCGATTACAGTAGGGAATGCCACCATGTTATACAGATTTAAACGTATCTCGAACAAATACATGAAGCCCGTAATCAGAAGCAAGGCGGTCAGCAGCGGCGTCAACACGAGCAGCGTGTGTGTGAAATTGCGCAGATCGATGAGCAACACGGTGGTGACTACGACCAAGGTAAGCACAATGGCCAGAACGCTATCGTCCAGCATAATTTCCAGCATCTCGGCGAATATGATGTGAGCGCTGGAAGCATGATAAACCCTGCCGGATTGCGTGGTTATCTTTTTAACCTCTTTGGTGAAACGAATGGCTTGGCGACCGTCCTTCAAGGGTACGGCCGAATTGATCATCACGATGTTTAACAGTTCCCCGTCTTTGCTGGAGAATTGTTTAGTGACGTCGCCCGGAAGATCTTCCAAAACCAAGGGAGCAACTTCCATGTAAGGCCGCAAAGAGTCGACCTTTACCCGCTGGGCGTGGTCCAGGTATCGTTCCGATTCATCGATCAGGGTTTTGAGTTTTTCTATGAGGTCGAGTTTTTCCGATTGTCGCTTTGGAAGCGCAGAATATACACTCTTCACCGAACTCACCGTCGAAGAATCGCCGTGATTCGATTTGATTTCCTTGACTGTCGCCACCACTTCCGACGCTTCTTCGAAGTTTTCGGTTAGCACGATGGCAGGCGAACGGGTCTCCTTCAAAGATTCTGGTAGACTGCCGGCCCCTGGGGGTTTGGCCGGTTTCAGCTTGCTGAAGTCGTATTCGAACTCGATGCTGGACACATTGTAGATCGAGTATCCAGTAGCGATTGCTGCGAGCAACACGGTCAGATGTGCGAAGGGGTATTTTCCGCGTCTAAACAAATGGGCTGGGACATTGCTCTGGTGCAAGCGGATGACACGGAGTCGTTCGGCAAGTATGATAAAAGCCGGACACACCACGAGCATAGCTGCCAGCGAAAAGAGAATGCCAAATCCCACGATGAAGCCAAACTCGGAGAACCCCTTAAACTCGGTCACCATCAAGGAGAAGAACGCCCCGGAGGTTGTTATGGCAGTGGTCGTGAGCGCACTGCCGGTATGACAAACCGTGATCGTCAATGCCTCCTCGATGTCGATTCCCCGTCGCCGGGCTTCTCGGTAACGCGCGAAGATGTGGATTCCAAAATCGATGCCCAAGCCAAACAAAATGGCGAACAAACCAACGGTGACGAGGTTGAGATTCTCAATGACCAGATAGGTTAGGCCGAACGTCCAGGCGACGCCCATAAGTAGCGGGAATACGATGAATATCGAGGCAAAAACTTGACGGAAGTAGAGCGAGATGAGAACAAGGACGCCGAGCAGTCCATACACCGCCGTCGATTTCAAGTCATCGATGACGAGCTGGTATTCGTACGAACTGTTTTTGAAGGCACCCTTGTAACGGTATTCGATGCTGGGATGGAAGCTCTTGGGGTCGATGGATGTGATAGTGTGATCCAGGCTATTAAAGAGCCGCTGGCTGAACGAGACATCGGTAATGATGCCACTTGGATACACTCTCAGGATAACGCCGTTTCCCTCTTTGGTGAGATAGTAATTGTCCAGCCGCTTCGAGCCTCTACTGCCTTCGTACTTGGCTTCTAGGTCGGAAAAATCGAGGGTATTCGCCTCTTCGTCCTCGAAGGAGAAATATAGCGGGGAATGCCTGACCTTCTCTTCTTCCACGTAGTCGTCGACGCGGGAGTAAATGGTTTCCAGGTCTTCATAGTCCATGTAGAGCAGCCGGTTTGAACTCCAAAACTGGGAGTCCTTGCCGCGGCTTACGGAGCTGATATAGGCGTTGTGTTCCAGGGAATCGGCTAATGTCAACATAAAGTCCAGCGATTTGTCGATGTCGTCACCGGTTATGACGATCATCAATGGCCCGATGCCGCCGACCCGCGCCTGGATCTTGGTGAGCTCACTGACGCTAACATGATCAGCCGGAAGTAGGTTGACGATGTTGCTCTTCACACGCAGCTGTCCGGCAAAATAAACAGCCACGACCGTCAGCAATGCCGCTACCGTGATAATGCTCAGGTAGTGGTGGTATATGTAGTGAACCAGACGTTTATAGCTAAAACGCATCGACACCTTCAGTTGCTATTTTGCGTGAGTCTCGACAACTGCTTTTGAAGTTGTTCCACTAGGCGCGCGTAGGAGTATTTGCGGATGTATCGCACGTGCCGTCGTCGGTGGCCGGCCGCTGTACTGGATCCGTCAATCAACAGATCATAAGCCTTCCATTCTCCACTCACGCGATGAAGATGGTAGGTGATTTCGACCTGTTCGGCTTTGAGCGGCACTAGTGCTTTCACTGTCGCTTTGGTACTATCAATCTGTTCGTTTTGGTAGTCGATTTGGCTTTCACGGTAGTATCGGAGAAAGCCTTCGAAATTCTGTTCTTGAATAATGCCGCTGAATACCGATACGAAATGTTGCTTTTCGGGGGCGCTTCGCTCGTCCCAATGGCTTCCCAGGGAAAGCTTGCTCAACTCGGTGAAATCAAAGGTAGCGTTGATGTGATCTTTTATTTGCTGCCGCACATCCGCACTTAACGAGTCGGACCCCATGCTGTCGAGGATGGTCTTGACTGATTGGTCGCGTGCCAATAATGCTCTCATGGGCGATGCGCTAGCACCGGGCGTCCGGTCGGAGGGCTCGCTGGCAAGAGCGGTTGAAGCAATAACGGACATCACAAGGCCCAAAATCTTGGTCATGGCGTTTGCTCCTGGATGGCATATATATCTCCGTAGTGGATCCCCTCTGCGGACATCCCTTCGAAGTCGCAGCTGCAGTGGTCTTGAACATCTCCGCGAATATCTGCCTCGCGAGTCCAGGCGCGAACATCTGCGTAGTCGGCGCGGGCTATGGAGTCGGTGGAGTTGGCATCCGTGAGTATCCCCAGTCCGATTGTGCGTTTGGCCGGGCGCCCAGAATAAACCTGATCGTAATCTCGGGAGAGATCCACTCTCTCGAAGACCCAGTTGCCGAGCTTTTCTGTTCCGCTTTCGACTACGAAGAACCAAGGACGGGCAATGCGCTTGCGGCGATCGACCGTCCCAACCGGCAACGTGGTACTCCATACGTATTTGATGTGTTTGGGGAGGCCGATCCAATTGGTGGAGAAATTGACGTACAATCCAGCGGCGCTGTCATTGGTGTGGTCATAGCGCTCGTCGCCGTCGGAGGGCAGTGTACTGGCGCGCCAACACCAAGTTAAAATGGGGAATTCTCTTGGGTTCCAGTGCGAAAACTTTAACAGGATTACCGACCCACCAGAATCTTGAGCTGCCAGATAGTGGCGTCTATTGGACGCATTAATCTTGTAAGGCTTGGGTTTGTCGTCGTCGCGATCTCGCCAACTCCAACCAGAAGGCAATTGTCCCACTGAGCTAGATGAAAAGTCTTCAAGAATCACGTAGGGTCGTTGTTTCAGTTTTGCCACCAGCACCGGAAGCGAATAATTGGCTCTGGTCACCGATCTTCCCAGCTTGCTGTAGTGCCGACTGACCTTTATTGTTCCCAGATCGACGTCTATGATCTTCCAGCCACCGTCAATTCGACGGAGCTCAATTTCAATGGCAAAATTCCCGCGCGCGGAGATTAAATGAGCACGTACGATTCCCGCGCTCTGCATCAAGTTGTAACCTAGTATCTCCAATCTGCCCTCGACGTTATAGCCCATGACACGAGTGAAATCGGCGAATACCCGATCACGGTACGCCATTGAGAGATCCCGTTTGCAGTTGGCGATCAACGATCCAAGCTCGCTTTCGCCTTTGGTGTCTCGATAGCTGTCAAGGCTGGATTCGCAATATCCGCCAAAGCTTTTTTCCGATAGTAACCCGAAATCCACCAGGTCTTCGATTACTGTAATGAGATCTGATCTGAGATCAGCGGATGGCGACGCCAACAAGCGGTTTAGCTGGGCTACTTCACGTTGAAGAAAATCTCCCCCGGCTAACCCAAGCTGTTGTTCAGCACCAATACTCACCGCTATAATCAACGAGAGCATCGTCGCAGTTGTCTTCGCGTTCATGGGCGAATCAGGCTGGTTCCACCGATGGTGCGTTCTATGGACGCCAATTTCACATTGAATTCGTAGATCGATTCCAAATAATCTCTCTCTTGCAGGACCCATGCTTGGTACGCATCGATGAGCTCCTTGATCTGGCCTGGATCGAACTCCTGTTCTTCTTTTGCCAATCGCAACCATTCTCTGGTTAGTTTGCGTCGCTCTCGCATGGACTCCAAACCCTGTTCTGCAAGAATGAACTGAGAATGGGCGCGTTTCACGTCGACTCTGATCCCCTGACTGGCGCCTCTTTCCTTCGCCACAAGCTCTCTGTAATCGGCCTGCGCTTGTTCTGACTCACCGCGGAGCATGGACCACTCAAATGACTGTCGGATCTGCAGAAACACCCCGCCGTTGAAGTAGTTGAAGTTGTCTTTGACAAACGGGTTGTGTTGGTCGGTGCGATTTGGTGCTATGGCATAGCGAATGCCTCCACCCAGAGAGATCTCCGGGTAGTATGAGCTGCGAGCAGCGTCACGCAGGGACTTCTTGGCTTTCTTGCCAGCTTGTAGTCGACGCCAATCGGGCCGAGTAGCCAGCGCATGAGACACCAGATCCGTAAAGGACGGAACGTCGTGAACCTCAGGTTCCAACCATTTCGCCGCTAGGAGCAGGGTGTCAGGTGGACTGATTCCTACCTTCCAAGCAAGCGCCTCACGCGCCAGATCTGCATTTGATTTGGCTTCCAGGATTTGATGTTTGAGCTCGATCATCGCCAGCTTTAGCTTGTATTCGTCGCCGAGGGAAAGCTCAGGATTGTCCTGGGTTTCCACTCGTCTCTCCTGCAGTTGTTGCAAGACCCCTTCAACCAAGTCTTTGAGATCCTTGGCCAGAAGCAGACCGTAGTAGAGCTCCTTGGTTTCGAACACCACCTCCAATGACTTCTCATCCAGCGCAGCTTCTTCAACGGTAACGCCCGCTTCTACCGCCCGCATGAGGTTGCTGTATTTCCCAAATGCGTAGATCGGTTGTGCAAATTCTAGCTTTGCGCGTGTGAAAGGACCCAAGGTGCGGACACCCGTGGTGTCAGAAGGTGGATTGAAGAGGTCTCCTTTTGCTTCTGGTACCAGACCCGATTCGCTGCTCAATCTCAGCCTCGGCAGTATCCTACTCCCGAAGGCTTGCCGTTTCCACGCTTGTGCTTTGCGCAGTCGCCAACGGGCTTCTCCGATCTCGGCATTAAGACTCGCAGCTCTCTCGATGAGTTCCGAGAAGCTGTATTTGTGAGTCGATTGCGACAGACACACAGATGGTTGCAGTAGACTTGTAAGAAGAAGAGCGATCACGGGTTTATGCATCTTACTAACAATTCAACTAATTTTCAGTTCTGGCTCCGAATCGATCGTGGTCAAACCTCGGCTTCTTTTTAAGATATCGGCCTCGAGCACCCCACGGCTCATGTGCGTCAGGAAGAGCCAGCCAAGCGAAATCCAGAAGATCTTACGCATGCGCTTCACGATCCCCAAGGACAGTCCCATTGTGGGGCTCAATCCCAAAGTTAGAAAAAGGAACACCTGTCCCCCTTCGAGCACGCCGATGTTCGAGGGCATGAAGAAAAACAGACTGTTGATTACAACGGTGAGAGAGGTGATAAGTAGGGCTACTTGAAAATCGGTACTGGCTGCCAACGTGCTCAGGATTACATACGTCTCGCAGGCTCCGAGAAGCCAACCGAGGGCATGGAATACCAGCACGAAAAAGAAACGTCCTTTGTACTCCTTGTAGAAACGTTTGATGTTGTCATCAATGTTTGCTGCTCTTGTCATTCTGCTCTCGATGAACCGGGTGTTGACACCGATCCGATGCAGCAGATTCAACAACGACGAAAACATGTGTTGCTGTTTCATGAACAACAACCAGATGAGGGCGGCGGCCACGGCGAGAAGAATCCCGACGCCAAAACGAATGGGTAGCGGAATCTCGTACGGAGCGCGCAGATTGTACAAAACGACCAATCCGAGCCCGAGAGTTGCGAACATTAGGCCTGTCATCACCTGTGCAGTCTTGTTGATTACGACGGAAGCCAGTCCTCTCGAAGTGGGAGATTCATGTTTCAGCAGGTAGGCCTTTAGTGGTTCGCCTCCGACGTTTGCAAGTGGCGTAAGCTGGTTGACAGCGTCTCCTGCCAACTTGGCCATAATCAAGGTGTGAAATCGAGGACGAAAAGCGCCTGGCGGAAACGCAAAACTCCACGCTATGGAATTAGTGATATGCCACGAGCAAGCAAGCAGCAGAATGAGCGGGAAAGACCATTTCATTAATGCGAAATTTCGCAGAATCTCGTCTGGTCCGAGTGTTCCGATCAAGTAACCTAGGAATAGTAAACCCAGGCCCGGCATGGCAAGTTTAAAGAATCTCATCTCGCCTTCTCAGCAGATCCCTCAGTTATCGGTACCATCTCCAGCGTTGCTGCAGTTTCGCGCTCTTGCTCTCGACAATTGCGCTGATAGGCCTCGTGTACTTTTCGTTGTGAAACCAGGATTGCAATTACCAGAATGTGTAGGCCCACAATCAAGAACCAGTAGATGGTCTGGATCATATTGGCTGCAGCCGCAATCAGGAAGAAGAAGGAGAAAAAGTCCCGCTTAGCGATAAATCCGTAACGTTCCATGATTTTGTAGATGAAGATCTTTTCCTCATTGGGAACGTTGTGGATGGAGTCACGAAGGTAATGCTGCAAGCTTCCTGAGCCGGTTTTCATGGCGTAGCGGTACGCCAGCGCCAAGTAGATTAGCAGCGCAATTACCGCTGAAATGCCTAAGCCAATGTATAAATGGTTTCCGGGGTAAAGGCGCTGCGTTCCTATCATAAATCCGGCGTATGCTGCGATGTAGGCGATATTGTCAGTGATGGTGTCGAACCACGCTCCGAACTTAGACTCGCAAAGCCGGATCCTAGCAATTTCGCCGTCGCACCTATCGAAGATCGCGGCGAACTGCCAAAGGATGCCCGCCAACAACAGCATTTTGTATTCGTGAGCCATGGTGACTACGTAGGCTGCCGAAAGTCCGGTGGTGAGCACGAACAGTACGGTCACTAGGTGAGGAGAAAGACCGGTTTCCACTAGAAGTTTGCTAGTTGGAATCGAAATCCGCGCGTTGATGTTGCGCGACACGAACCCACTGGTGGTTTTGGTCACTTGGCTGAATAGCATGTTTTTTGCATCGCGTCGGGAAGGTCGGTCGGCAGAAACTCGTCGCCACAGATCCAGTGCTGTTCGACGGATATCGGTCCGCCGCCGTTCGACTTCTGCTCGTACAATGCTTCCAAGATTGTTTCCGGAATTGATTAACTCCAGAGGGGCAAGTACCCCCGGGGCACAGAGGAACGCGCCGGTGTTCGCCAGATCGGAGAGTTGGCCATCCTCGACGAACGAAACTGCCGACTGATCTTCGTCCACGCCCAAAAGCGCACCGTTCTCCTGCGGCGGACGACCGGCGTGAACGATTAATTCACAGGGTCCGAATTCTGCCTCCATGAGTTCGCTGAGGGAGGAATGATGGTGTACGTATTCTCCCGCGAGCAACAGCTGATATCCGGTGTCGTCCAAAGCGTTGCCGTCAGTTTCCTCGGATCCCCAGCAAACGAAGCGAAGGTCCAAGTCGAGTTTCCGAGTCACAGCTCCGAGCTTCCAGGAACTGCCAGCCGGATGAATTATAGTAATCGAGTGGATTCCGGCTCTGGCCATCGTCCTGATGCCCCGCTCCAGCATTGACAACCCCGCTATCCGAAGCTTCATCGCTCTTGCTCCGGCTTCGGAATCGTCGAAGACGAGAACACCTGTCGTTAATTTGTACAACGACACCTCACACGGCTTCGAGCCACTGCGGGGAAGTGAAATGCGAGAAGTGGGTACGAACGAAGTTGAGATCTTCCAAGGTGTCCACGTCGGCCCAAGGCAGATCACCGACGTCACTATAGCCGACCTCGTAGTTGCCGTCGATCATTTGTTGAACGGCATTTAGGTAGCAGCAATCAGTTGCGGGATCGGTCGAGACTATTTCATCAAGGCAAACCTTTAACACGTCTACGGCATCTGAGGTGAATTTCATTATGCCGACCGACTCGGCGTCTACAGAGCGCGGGTCCAACGTTTTGCCAATTCGCACGATGCGATTGTCTTTGGTCTTTACCTTCATGTCGTCGTCGTCGTAACAGCTTTTGCGATTGATCATTAAGCAGCAGCGATTGGCGGACCTTGTCAGCAACTCCAGGATTTCCGGGTGGAAAAGATTGTCGCCGTTAATTAGGACGAAGCTGTCTCTCAGGATATTTCTTGTTAACCACAAGGATATCAGGTTGTCACCAATGGAGTAATGTTCGTTAACGACGAATTGGATGTGCAGGTCGCGTTTGAACTTGCTTGCGGTATCCCGTACCTGGTTCGCTCCGAATCCGCAAACTATCACTACGTCTTCGAAACCAAGGGTGCGAAGGTTGTTCAATTGATGTGCGAGGATAGTGCCCTGCCCTATAGGGATCAGGCACTTCGGATTCGTGCGAGTTTGCGGAAGAAGTCGACGGCCTCTACCGGCAACGAGAATGACAGCTTGGGGTAACATTTCTACCTGCAAGACGATTTGCCCCTATTGGCATGTGTGCTCACCTCGACGACGAAGGTCCGGGAACCGATGCCGGAAATTGTGGCAGTGCTCTGGACGGGGGTGGTGTTGGGTCGTCAGGGGAGCAAAAATCTCCCTATAACGGTGGAGATTCGCGTAGAAAAATATAGCGAGGAAGTGTTTTTGGGGCAACGATATAGGACGTTTTAAGAGAGGCCGCAGGCGAGCTTAGCCGCTCGCATTGGCGTTTCATATATTTATGAAACATCATTGTGGTCCGCAGATTAACCGTTGCATCCGCTCAATATTCGATAATGCTGAAAGAAGAGCGCAAACAGATCGTCCTTCGAAGCGCCAAGGAAGTCTTCTCCGAGAAGGGATATCATCGCACCAAGACTTCGGACATAATTCAACGAGCCAAAATAGCCTGAGGCACCTTTTATTTACCTCTACTTCCAAATAAGATCGACGTTTTCGAGACCATCCTGTATCAACTGCTAACTCGACTGGAGTTGATAATACACCCTATAGGCTGGCGGAAGGAGACCCACGCCTTTGCAGCAGCTGAAAACGATCTTGCGATCGATCATAAAGCTCGCGCTGGAGGACCGCGGTCAGATGCACATACTGCTTAATCGCGCCGGCGTTTTCGATACCGACTTCGACGAGTCTTACCACATTCTTCTCGAACGAATCGAAGCGGCCATAAAACACGGTATGAAGCTTGGTTCGGTACGCGATTGCGGATCCCAATTCGCCGCCCATTGCGCATTGGCGCAGTCAAGGAAGTCATCTATTTGATATCGACAGACCAAGGAGACGAAATAGATGACGATGCACTGGTGGATGAATTATTAAAATTTGGAGTGCAGGGCTTGCTAACCTTGCGGATGTAATTCTTTTTGTGGTCGCGCGAGCGGGTGAAAACAACTTCGGTGAGCCGTTCCGACTGCGCCTTGCATGAGACGTGATTGTGTTTTTTTTCTACTTTATTGGACTGACATGTCAGTCCAATAAAAGTTATAGGCCAACTATTTAGACAACTAACGGGAGGCATCTCGCGAGTCTTCCTACAATCGACGGTAATCAGGTGGTGTACTTCACTGAACTTGACGACTACAACAAAGATCAAGAGATCGATAACGCCTTGACGGGAGAACATTTCTACGACGGTTTTATTCGCACCGGCAAGATCGTTGATCCCAAAGAAGTGATCGAAACCGTGGTCGAGCGCGCCAATAACGGCACAGAGGCCGATCGAGCCGGACTTGAGCGCTCCCTGTTCGAATACCCAGCTTCGCGGATCCAATCGAAGTCGTGGCACGTCCCCGTGTTCAGATGTCCCACACATTTTTTCCTCCGGCATTGGTAACCGGACCTTACATGAATGTCTGTAACCAACGGGAACCAGATCCTCGAAACGGTTCTGAGTTGACCGAATCGTTTAGCCTCAGGGGCTTGCTCATTACTGGCGCGCAGGTGCTTTGAGGGCACTCATACTAGCCGCTGGTATCGGCTCGCGGCTTCATCCACTGACAAACGACTTGCCCAAGTGTCTGGTCGTCGCCGGTTCGAAACCGATGGTGCAGCATCAGATTGATGCTTTGCGAAGCTGCGGGATCAAGGATATCGTTCTGGTAATTGGGTATGAAGGTGGGCGGGTGAGAGAATATTTAGGCAGCGATGTACGTTACGTGGAAAACGAGGCGTATCGCACCACGAACAGCATCTATTCGCTGTATTGCGCACGGGACGAGTTGGACACCGATTTGGTTCTTTTAAACTGCGATATACTCTTTCATCGCTCTGTGTTGCAGCGCCTACTGGACGTTCCCTTTGCGAACGCGATAGCTGTCGATTCGCGGAGGAAACGATTGGCAAACGAGATGAATGTCATTGCCGACGCGGATCAGCGCGTCACGAAAATCAGCAAATCTCTAGATCCCGCAGTAGCCACTGCTCAGAGCATGCAGCTGGCCAAGTTCGACGCTGACGGTGCTGCCTCCGTTTCCTCCGAGGTTGAAGTCCTGGTCAACAACGGCCAAGAGAACGTATTCCCCACTTCAGCCTACAATAAATTGATAAACAACAACAAGTTGAATGTAGTAGAAGCTGGTGATTTTCCGTGGGCCGAGATCGATTCTCTAAGTGACTACGAGATGGCGTTGCAAAACGTGCTTCCTTTGATCGACTGAATTCACGGCATCCCGTGTGCATTTATCCCCATAACCGCTTCGCGGATCGAGGTTTGCCAAGTGCGGTGGTTTGCATCGACGCGAGGCGTGTCGCGTGCGGATATAGGATATGGGGCATGAATATCGTGGAGCGGCAGGTCCGCGAGATGGCACTGCTCGGTTTTGAACGATTCCGCGTTTGGGTTTCCCCACAAAGCGCAGCCGATGTCATTAAGTGGCGGAGTGACCTGCATCGGCTGTATTTCATCGATCTGCGCATCTCTGAGATCTCGGCGATAGACGAAATTACGGGGGAATTGGAGCAGGTCGAGGGTGACGTTCTGCTACTCGAAGGAGATCTAATCTACGATGACCGAGTTTTATATCACTTGGTCAAGAAGGGGGCGGGGTCCCAAGTCATAGGTCCTCTGGACGAGCGAGCTGTCTACTTGGGTCCGGTAGAGGTGGAAGAGGTCGCTCGTAAGATCCGGGAAGGCAAGATCTCTCTAGAATCGCACCTCGCCGACGCAATAAATGGGGACCTCGACGCGACGCCTTCGCGCGATATAGGCTACTATGTGGCTTCGTTGCGCCTTACCATGGAGCCCCTGATGAGGCGGGTAAGCTCAGATGCAGATTTGGCTCCCCTCGCTCGCCTCATGTTCCGACGCACCTTCAAAGGGGTGATCGACGCCGTCGCCCGTTACGGCTACTACCACTTGGTGCGCATCATCACGGGGCTGCTGAGTCGCACTTCTGTTTCACCCAACTTCTTGACACTGCTGTCCATTCTCGGCATCTGGATGGCCATACCATGTTTCGCGTTCGGATACCTGTCGACGGGAGTTGTTGTGGCGTGGGGTGGTGTTTTGATGGATTCGGTGGACGGTAAACTTGCTCGTTTGAGGTTGCATCTCACCGATACGATGGGTGCCTTCGAGCATTTCACGGCAGCACCGGGGCTCGCACTTTGGTACGCTGCGTTTGGTTGGCATCTGAACGAGGTACAAGCCGGATTTCCGGGGGGCGAGTTCTGGTGGACGTCTACGGGAATTGTACTCTTTGTGCTCGACAAATTAGTAAGCGGAGGTTTCAAGAAGCTTTACGGCAAAGAGATCTTCGACCTCCGGCCGTTCGACGCTCGATTCCACTTGGTCGCGGCGCGCAGGAACATCACCTTGCTGATTCTCACGATCGGAGCGATTATCAGTGAAATTGGCCTAGCGTTCCAGGTGGCGGTTGCCTGGATGGCCATCACCTTCGGATACCACTTCCTACGTTTGCTGCAGGTGGTTGCGGGACGTTGGGCTCAAAAATGAAACAATTCAGTTGGGAGGAGACAGGTCTTTTATGTATGCTATAATGTGGCGGATCTGCTCTTTGGAAAGGCGATCAGCGCCGAAGAACGGCATGAACTTTCCCGATCCCTCCACGTAGGCATTTGGATCCACCGCCGACAATACCGCGCCCAACCCGTCTCCTTCGCGAATAGCTTTGGCGTAATAGGAGGCCGGTCGATCTCGGGAAATCGGTTCTGATGCGATGCCTCTGTTGCCATTGGGATGACAGACGTTGCAGGCAGCGTAAAACAGGTCGCGTCCCAGCAGTTTGTTCCCACCATCGAAGCCGGCGTATAGACCGGTCTTGTCCGCCGCCGGAGCAATCGGCAGAGGAGTAGGAAGCGGTCGCCGGGTGATAGACTCTAGGAATAGCTGTAGGTCCTGCATCTGTCGAGCTGTCAATCCCCGCTCGTTAAGCATGAACTGTTTGATGCAGATGGTGGCTGCCGCAGAGATGTCGGGAAATGCGCCGGGTAGTTCGGGATCTTTGCCCCAAAACGTGGACCGCTTGGCAGCGCTATAAAGGCTGTGCCCAGCGCGAATTAAACCATCGCCCTGCTTGACTTCGTCAAAATGGGCGTGGCAATTGGCGCAGGAGAGGCCATTGTTACTTATTGCTGGTGAGTGGAACAGCTTGCGACCTGCACTCGAGGAGGCGCGGTACTGTGCCTCTATCGACCACGACAGCAAAATTGAAGAAACACCGATCAACCACAGTTTTCGCATACGGTTTGTCGAACCCTGTCCCAGTCGCGTTTCTAATTGATAACGGACCAACGCCGTATCTGTCAAGCGCCTTGTAGAACGGCCCAACTAGGGTGACACTAGAATATTCAGCGTGAACCACGTCATAGCGATCCGCGGTGCGGAGGAGCACAATCTCAAATCTGTTGACGTGGACATCCCCCACGGAGGATTGAACGTCGTTAGTGGGCCGTCAGGATCTGGAAAGACGTCCCTGGTATTCGATACGTTGTATGTGGAAGCTCGTCGCCGATATCTAATGACGATGACCGACAAGGGCGCCATCGCGATTACCAAAGCACCAAAGGTGCGGAGCATTGATGGTCTTTCACCCGCCGTCGCTTTGTCGCAACATCGCTTTCGACATCATCCTCGTTCAACCGTAGCCACCATGGCTGGCTTGCACGATTACCTGCGTGCTCTCTTTCATCGAGTGGGTTCACCGAGCTGCCTGCGTTGTGGGTCGCCGGTACGGTCCCAACGTTTTGAGGAGGCTTTCGAAGTTCTTGCTGGTTTGCCTGACAATACGAAGCTATTGGTCTTAGCTCCTCGGTACCGCAAGATCGGTGAATCGGACGCTGAGCTTGGAGACTGGCTTCAGCGCTCGGGATATCGCCGAATTCGGGTACATGGTGAATTTCAGGTCGCAGACAATCTTAATTTGTCCGGCATTATGTCCATAGAAGTAGCCGTCGATAGGCTTGCCGTGAAGCCGAATACTCGACGGCGGTTGAAGGGATCGCTCCAAGCGGCGCTGGACCTGGGTGGAGGCCAGGCAACAGCGATTGTGGAAGGGGGCGACGAGAAATTTGTCTTTGCCGTGAAACCCAGCTGCATTACATGCGGCGAACCGTTCGTAGGCATCGACGAGGGATTGTTTTCCTTCAACAGTTCCCAAGGGGCATGTAAGGACTGCAAAGGCTTAGGCATTCGAAGTGGGATGCAGTTTAATCATCTCTTCGAGGATGGTCGCGCGAATCTCGAGGAGGGCTTGGGGGATCTTTGGTGCGACTTCGGGCACGACGAACTTCGTGACCATCTCGAGTGTTTTTGTGCGATGCATGAGTTGACCTTGGAAACATCGGTGGCTGATTTTGCGTGCGGAGCCCGTGAACTTTTGTGGAAAGGAAAGCGGGACCGCAGCGGTTTTCCCGGCCTACAGAGATTGCTAGAGCGGTTGTACGCGGAAGCGGCGGGTCGCGAGTTGGACTGGTTCGAAGATCGCTTGGGGGACACCTCGTGCGAGACGTGTGATGGCACGCGCTATTGTCCGGAGTCGCGAGCAATCGAAATCGCAGGAGAGACCATCGCATCCGTGTGTGGGAAATCGATCTCCGGGGCTGTGGCATTCTTCGACCACTGGGAACCGTCCGGAAACGACGCGGTGGTGGCGGAAGTTCTCAGGAAGCGCATTTTGGGTTCCTTGATGACGATCGTCAACCTCGGGATGGATTACCTGACCCTCGATCGTCGCTCGGACACCATTTCCAGCGGTGAGTTTCAGCGCCTGAGGTTGGCTTCTTCGTTGGGATCGAATATGACGCAGGTACTTTACATCATGGACGAGCCGACTACCGGTTTACACGCCTGTGATGTGGCGAGATTATTGGACGCACTAGCGTCTCTGCGCGCGGACGGAAACACAATCTTAGTTGTGGAGCACGATCAGGAGGTATTGTCCAAGGCTGACTTGCTCATCGACATGGGGCCCGGCGCTGGAGCGGCAGGTGGCAGCATTGTCGCCCGGGGAACTCCTGAGGAAGTGGGTCGAACTCAATCGTTGACCGGCCGTTATCTTAGCGGTGAGATTTCGGTCGGAACCAGCAAGGAGCGGCAGCCCGGATCAAAAGGCTGGCTCAAGCTGAACGGCTTGCGAGGGCACAATCTCAAAGGAATCGATGTCGAGCTCCCACTTGGATGCCTCGTCGGCGTAACTGGCATTTCTGGTTCGGGTAAGTCCTCGGTTGTTCAAGGCACCTTATTTCCTGTGCTGGCGGGAAAGTTGCAGCGAGCACAGCGACGCCCACTGGCTTTCGAGTCAGTGACAGGCGCAGAGCAACTTGACCGCATCATCTGCGTCGACCAAAAGCCAATCGGCAGAAGCCTGCGGTCGGTAATCGCAACGTACACCGGATTGTCGGATTCCATCAGACGTCTCTTTGCCAAAGTGCCAGAAGCTCGTTTGCGGGCGTACAACCCAGGGCATTTCAGCTTCAATACAAGCGAAGGTATGTGTCCGGATTGCGCAGGTTCAGGAGTTGCGAGGATTCGCAGCGAACTGTTCGAAGGGATCGAAGCCGAATGCGGCACTTGCAGCGGTAGGAGATTCAAACGCGAGGTCTTGGACGTCCGGTTTCGAGACCACAGCATCAGCGATGTGCTCGACCTGGACGTAGATGCTGCCCGACAGCTCTTCCAAGCCGTCCCCGAGGTTGAAAGGATCCTGGCGGTCATGATTGATGTCGGCCTGGCTTATATACATCTCGGACAGTCTGCGCAGTCACTGTCCGGTGGCGAGGCGCAACGGGTAAAGCTATCTACCGAGCTGGGCAAGCCGCGAAACGATCGCACGATCTACGTGCTCGATGAACCCACGACAGGTCTGCACTTAGAGGATGTTCGTTATTTACTAGATCTTCTGCAAAGGTTGGTGGAGCAGGGGAATAGCGTCGTTGTTGTGGAGCATCACATCGAGTTTGTCGCCTGTTCCGACTACGTTATCGATCTGGGGCCTGGTGCGGGTGAGGCTGGTGGTGATATCGTGGCATGCGGAACGCCCAATGAAATTGTGGAAAACAAAGTCTCGCGGACGGGAGAGTACTTGCAGCGTTATTTTAAGCGAATGGGAGGGCTGGTTTGACGGGATCAAAATGTCTCCGATGCGAATACGGGCGATGATCGGCCTAAACGACGTGCAGTCATTCATGCGAGCAAAGGGGATCGACCTCTGGGTGTTGTACGATTTTCGCGGTGGCAATCCGGTTTTCTGGCAGTTGCTGGAAGGCAAGAGATCTACTACGCGGCGGTCATTCCTTATCGTGCCGGAAGCGGGTGTGCCCACGGTGATCACGCATGCCATCGAACTGCATATCTTCGCCTCACTGCCATTGGACGTGGTGGGGTACGCGAGTAAGCATGAGCTGGACATGAAGTTGTCGTCTGCATTGGAGGGAACTGATCGTGTAGCCATGGAATACTCTCCCAAGGGGGAGCTGCCAACTGCATCATGGGTAGATGGTGGCACATTAGAACTTGTGCGGTCGTTTGGGGTTGAGGTGGTGTCCTCGGCCGACCTCTTTCAGGTCGCCCTAACCAACTGGGGAGATGATGCCTACCGATCTCACCTGCACGCTTGCGAGGGAGTGGCCTCCGTCAAAGATGCGGCATTCTCGTTGATTTCTAGCGAGATCAGCGAACAGCGACTAATATCAGAATTCGGTGTCCAGCAGTTCATGCTAAAACTCTTCGGCGACCTTGGCTTGGAAACTGACCATGGCCCCATCGTTGCCGTGAATGCAAACAGCGGAAACCCCCACTACGAACCATCAGCAATAACCGACCGGGCCATCAAAAAAGAAGATTGGGTGCTTATTGACCTATGGGCTCGAGTTCCTGGAGAAACCAACGTCTACGCTGACATCACTTGGGTTGGCTATGTGGGTGATTCGGTCCCACTCAAGATGAGGGAACTGTTTGGCATCGTTGTAGGTGCCCGCGATGCGGTTGTCGAGAAATTGCAGCGAAACTGGAAATCTGGAAGGTATTTGCAGGGTTGGGAACTCGATGACGTAGCGCGACAGTACATAGACGAAGCAGGATACGGGCAGCATTTTGTTCATCGCACTGGACACAGCCTTGGAACGGGTCCTTCGGTACACGGCCTTGGCGTCAACCTGGACAATCTCGAGACCCACGACACCCGAGAGCTATTGCCGGGTGCCGGATTTACCATAGAACCCGGAATCTACACAAAGGAATTCGGCGTCAGGGTAGAGATAAACGTCTACGTGCATCCTGTGCATGGACCTCAAATAACCACTCCAGTTCAACGCGACATCGAGCTCTTGAAATGAAACCCACGAACCTGTTGCCACTGTTAGGGGCAGCCGTTATCATACTCTTCCATGAAGAAAGCTTTCTACGTAACGACGCCGATCTACTACGTAAACGATCATCCCCACGTCGGCCACGCCTACACTACCATCATAGGTGATTATCTGGCTCGGTTTCATCGGTTGGATGGATACGATACCCATTTCCTTACAGGTACCGATGAACACGGTGAGAAAATCTATCAGGCTGCGCAGGCGGCGAGCTGCGGGACTCAGGAATTTGTCGACCAGATAAGCACCCGATTCAAGGATGCTTGGGCTGCGCTCGACATAAGCAACGTCGACTTCATTCGGACTACTGAGGAACGCCACAAGACAATCGTTATCGATGTCCTGAGGCGTATTCACGATGCAGGGGACATTTATTACGATGAATATGAAGGGATCTACTGTGTCGGCTGCGAGCGTTTCTTAACCGAAAAGGAGCTCGTCAACGGGAAGTGCCGCGATCACCACACGGTTCCCGAAAGTCGCAAGGAAGGCAACTACTTTTTTCAGATGGAAAGGTACCGCGCATGGCTGGTGGGACACATTCAACAGCATGCCGATTTCATACGGCCTGCGGGCTATCGTCACGAAGTGCTGTCCATGCTGTCGGAGTCGATCGGCGACCTGTCGATCTCGCGCCCCAAAGACCGGGTCCCCTGGGGAATCTCCTTGCCGTGGGACCCAGACCACGTGACTTACGTGTGGACCGACGCGCTCATCAATTACATATCGGCCATCGGCTTTGATGGCAGTTCCAAGTACAAACGCTTTTGGCCCGTTGCGCAACATCTGATTGGGAAAGACATACTGAAGGCGCACGCTGTCTTTTGGCCAACCATGCTCAAAGCGGCTGGAATTCCGCTGTACCAACATCTCAACGTCGGTGGTTTCCTGATGGGGCATGACGGGCGCAAGATGAGCAAATCGTTGGGCAATGTGGTCGATCCATTTGAGCTTGCGGACAAATACGGATCCGACGCTGTTCGTTATTACTTGTTAAAGGACACCGTATACGGACAGGATGGTTCCGTCGGAGAAGGAGGGTTGATCGAGCGCTACAATGCAGATCTGGCAAACGATCTCGGCAATCTGTTGTCGCGTGTGAGGGCTCTAGTTCTGCGCCATCTCGGTGGGCGTTTCGATGGTCCGTCGGGTCCGTTGAGGCATAGTGATCACGAAGTCGCCAAAGCGGGTATCGAGCTTTCCGGTAAGGTACGTACCCAGGTGGCGAAGCTGAGGCTTCACGCTGCTTTGGAAGAAGTGCTTCAGTACGTGCGGCAGTTGAACCGGTACTTCAATGATGAGGAGCCCTGGACCCTGGCGAAGGATACTCAGAAACATGGAAGACTAGGCGATGTGTTGCTAAACGTGGCCGAGGGATTGGTAATCTCCTCGGTGCTCTTAGAACCCGCCTTGCCCAAGAAGGCGGCGAAGATCCGCCGGGATCTTGGGGTAGGGTGTTATCGGTTTGATGAAATCGAATCGTGGGGAAACATAAAAGCCGGCACCACAATGCCTGATGAAACCGATCTGCTGTTTCCCAAGATCGAGGACAAACTCACAGGACAAACCCGCCCGGAAAAACGCGCTAAAGAGGAGAAAACGGCAGTGAGTGATCCCGAAATCAGCATCGAGGAATTCAACAGGATGCAGTTGAAGGTAGCCGAAGTTATCGAAGCGGAAAAGGTAGTAAACGCCGACAAGCTCGTAACACTAAAACTGAATCTCGGCGGGGAGGAAAGAACTGTCGTCGCCGGTATTGCGCAATATTACGAGGCGAAAGATCTCGTCGGTCGCAAGGTCGTCATAGTCGCTAACCTCAAATCCGCCAAACTGCGAGGCATTCTCTCACAGGGAATGGTGTTGGCGGCCAATGATGACGAGGGTAACTTAAGTCTGGTGGCCGTGGACCCCCAGGTCCCGCCTGGGACCGTAGTGCGCTAACCAATCTTAAAATGCATGCTGTTGTTCAACGGGTTAGCCGCGTTTGTTTCTTTTGGTTGCCTAGGCGAACTTTGCTCTGGTTGAGTCGTAATACTTGCCCACTTTCTGAGGACTGTTGGTCAGGCTCTTCTTGTACTCTTTGGCTAATTTCTGGTCGTTGATTAGGGTGTCAAATTCGGTTGCCAGGTCGCTTCTCGAGAGTTCTCTTTGCACCGCTGTGTGGGCCAATGCGTAAAAACCTATAACCGCGGTTTCTGCCAGCGTGTCGTTTCTGTCGCGCTGGGCGTTCCTACTTTTGGCACCGAGCTGAGCGACCAGGCGTTTCTTCTTTTCAGCCGCCGGTCGACGGGGATTGGACTTTACCAGTTGTTCCAATTGTTCTCTGAAGATTTCCATCTCGCGATGGTCGAAGTAAAGTTTGTCGGATAACTGATTGAGTTCTGCTACCAAGCCCTTCATGTATGACTATTGTGCGTCGAGTTTCCGCCGGTAACCATCTTGTCCAGTCCCTCGCCCTTCATCCCTTTCTCTATCGAGCACTAGATGGACTGGATCGAGACACTCTAATTGCTTGAGAAGGTTGAAGGACGTTCCTTCTTGGTTTCATTTCTGCGACGCCCGACATAGCGGCGCTCCCTAGTTCGAACGGTTTCTCATCGATAAATCTCAAAGATATTCAGCCGCGATTAGGCGATCAAAATCACGCCCGCTTGCCCTATAACAGTCTTGAGGCAGCCCTCCAGAGAGGATATATTCACCACTTCTGTTACTATCACTGGAAAGCTAGGCGTGGAGATGAGTTGGACATTCGAAAAGGTCGCGGGGCCGTTTGGGTTCACCGAGGGCCCGGCTTGGGATGGGGAGGGTGTGTTGTTCAGCGACATACCCAACAACCGGATCATGCGATATGATCCGAACTCCGGGAAGTGCTCCGAGTTTCGCACCGGGACCAACGAGGGTAACGGACTTATGTTCCATCGCGACGGGGACCTGTTCTGTTGCGAGGGAAAAGGGCGTCGCATATGCCGTTATGACCCGGACGGGGACACTACGGTGATTGCTGAGAAATTTGAGGGCAGGAGGCTGAATAGCCCGAACGATTTGGCGTTTGACAAAGAAGGTCGGCTGTGGTTTACCGATCCGCGCTACACGCCCAAGATAGATGAGCTGGAATTGATGCATCAATCGATCTATCGAGCGCTGCCGAAAGCAGGCGGCCACTGGGACCTCGAGCGGATTACCTACGACACTACCAAACCAAACGGCCTTCTTGTTTCGGAGGATCTCAAGTCGCTCTATGTGGCTCAGAGTCACTACGGCGTCGACAATCGACGGGAGTTGCGCCGCTATCCCCTCTTGGCGGAAGGCGGCGTAGGACCGTACGAAGTGCTGCACAACTTCTATCCCCACCGTGGTATTGATGGGATGTGTCTCGATACGGAGGGTAACATAGTCGCCGCAGCCGGTTGGCAGGAGAGCGGACCAGGACCGATGATCTACGTTTTCGCACCAAACGGTCGCGTGCTTTCGACTCATCCGGTGCCTGCAGATCGGCCTACCAACTGCACGTTCGGCGACAAGGATTTGAACTCGCTCTACGTCACCGCCAGCGCCTGCTTGTTTCGAGCTAGGACGGATCACGTGGGTTTTCTCATCTACCCCGATTGAGTCTCAAGTCTCCGGGCCTGCTGACGCGTAACAATGGGCAGCCCCAGCCTTGCGCCATGCATGAATTGCGGGAATCTATACTGGATGTTGTGGGAAAAACGCCGCTGGTACGGCTTTCCCGATTGACCAGCAAGCTGGATGGAGAGATTCTCGCCAAGCTGGAGTATCTTAACCCTGGGTATTCCAAAAAGGACCGAATTGCCCTACAGATCGTAGAGGATGCCGAAATTTCTGGGGATCTAACTCCCGGGCAGACAATCGTCGAGTTGACTAGTGGCAACACGGGAACGGGTCTTGCCATCGTCAGCGCAATCAAAGGATATTCGTTTGTCGCCGTCATGTCGAAGGGAAACAGCAGCGAAAGGGCGCGGCAGATGAGAGCCTGCGGGGCTGAGGTTGTACTGGTCGATCAGGCAGAAGGTTCCTACTGCGGGTCTGTCTCAGGAGTCGACCTCGCACTGGTGGAGGCAGAGGCCGACAGGCAGAC
Organism: uncultured Gemmatimonadaceae bacterium; assembly: GCA_964401715.1. Taxonomy (GTDB): domain Bacteria; phylum Latescibacterota; class UBA2968; order UBA8231; family UBA8231; genus CAYNZV01. Next base: position 40,659 of record CAYNZV010000014.1, read on the forward strand.
GCGTGAACGCAACGCCTTTCGCCCGGACCAGTTCGTTCATCGGGGGAATTTCCGGGCCCATTACCTGCATACCGGTCCTGAGATCTTGGCCCAAGCTGGTAACTGCATCGATGGTTTCTGTGACTTTGTCGGTTCGGGTGGCACGTTCGCCGGCTGTGCAGCTGCGTTCAAAGAACATGATTCCAACATAAAGTGTTACATCGTGGAACCTGAGGGAGCAGCGGTTCTTTCCGGTGGCGACGGTTCACGACCCAAGCATCCGATTCAGGGGGGGGGATATTCCCGCCCTAAGCTCGCGTTACTTAATGATGATCACGTGGACGGGTACGTCCAGGTGACGACCAATGACACGGTTGACGCCTGCCGACGTCTAACCCGTGAGGAAGGGATCTTTGCTGGATATTCGTCGGGTGCAAACGTCGCGGCGGCTTTGCAATTGCTGAGCGGTGACTTGCGTGGCGGTTCAGTGACGATCACTATCAACGATTCCGGATTGAAGTATCTCAGTACAGATCTATGGGAGACGTAGCTCCCACTGGGTCCAGAAGTTAATCGGTCATCGTCCATTTGTTTTGGCAAAAATACCCACCAACAGGAGGCTGTCATGAAAATCCCCATCCTTCACGGTCCAAGGGATCTGCGGGTCGAGGACCAAGAACTGGACACGAGCAATCTCAAACCGCACGAAGTGTGGGTGAAAACGGAGATATCTGCCTTCAAGATCGGTACCGACAGAGGCAACTATGAAGGGGCTGAGGATGTCCCAGGAGCGCCCACGTATCCGCGGCCTGTCGGTGATAGCAACTTGGGAGTCGTGAGGGGTGTGGGCAGCGATGTAACGCGGCTGAAGCCCGGAGACAGGGTAGCCGGCCAGACCTGGCACTGCTCCGAATACGTGGCCGACGAACGCGAGATCGCCATGGTCAAGGTGCCCGAGCGAGTACACTCGGAAGACGCAGTTTACACTTATTTATACACTCTCAGTGCCCACTGTTACCACAAGGCAATGTTCCGACCGGGCGAGAATGTCGCTGTCGTCGGACTGGGAACCTTGGGTATGGGGGCCATCGGGGTAGGCAGGCTATTCGGAGCGCGGGTAGTCGGAATTGGAAACAGCGAACTGCGGATGGAGATGGCCGAGAGGATGGGGACCCACGCCTGTTTTCTTTCCGGCGATCCAGACCTTCATGCGAAACTGGATGAATTCACCGATGGTGCCGGCATCGACTTGGTGATTTTGACGGCGAATCCCTGGCCAGCGTATCTCACCTCGGTGGAGATTGTCCGACCTGGGGGACGGGTTTCCATTGTCAGTTTACCGGAGAGGGGAGAAAAACCGCTAGATTTCAACCCTTTGCACATGAAGTGGTTCTACGACAAAGGGATTTCCCTTATCGCGGTCTCGCATCCTGGTGGTTATCTTTTTCCGTCAGCCCAAGAGGAGAGGTTCACGAGGTTGAGAAATGCTGCCCACACACTCTCGCTAATGGAAGACGGTGGTCTAGAGCCGAAGAGGTTGATTACTCACCGTTTGCATTACACCGAAATGCAGCAGGCCTACGAGATGGCATTCAATCGGGAAAAATCGATGCTCGGCGTCACGTTCCAATGGAAAGACTGAAGGCCGTACTATAATTAAGCAATGCAGTAGAGCCGGGCAGTGCCTCGACGCTTCGATCGGGCCTAGAACGATAGCGGCACTTTAGTCGGAGTTGCCAGGGGCGATGGTTTGACAGGTCATGCCGCCGTCGACGACAAGCTCGGCTCCAGTCACGAACTTCGCCTCATCGGAAGCTAGATATACCGCCGCGTGCGCCACATCGAACGCGTCCCCCATCTTGCCCAGCGGAATCTGCGCATCGCGCAAGGCAATGACTTCGTCGAAGTCGACGTCATACGCACCGCTGACGGAGGCGCGGACCAACGGCGTGTTGATGAATCCGGGGAGGATACAGTTGCAGCGGATGTTCCGGGATGCAAACTCCATTGCCACGACCTTGGTGAAATGAATGATGGCCGCTTTGGTGGTGGAATACGATATGTAGGCGACACCGTGCCAGCGGATGCCGACGGATGAGGCGATGTTGACTATGGCTCCGCCGCCCTTTTCGATCATGTGTGGGATGGCGTACTTACAAGTCAGGAACATGCTCTTGAGATTCACGTCTAGTACCCGATCCCAACTCTCCTCGGAGGTATCGACCGCGCCACCCAACTCGATTATGCCTACGTTGTTGTGCAGAATGTCGATCCCATCCAACTCGGCGACGCAGGCCTCGACCATCTTTTCTACGGCTTCCCTAGAGGAGACGTCGCACTCGTAGCTGACACAACGCCCCCCCTTGTCTTCGATAATTTGAGTCGTTTCCCGAGCCGCATCTAGGTTGATGTCCGCGCAGAAAACGGATGCTCCCTCTCGGGCAAACTGAACCGCAACGGCTTTGCCGTTGCCCCAACCAGGGCCGCACGAGCCGGCGCCGGTTACCAGTGCGGTTTTTCCCTCAAGTCTTCCGTCCATCTCTGCACTCCTTTGTGACAGCTGCGGTTTGCGCTTAGCGAATTCTGCGCCGGCAAAACATATGCCGGTGGAATTTGAGCGTCAATTTGCTTGGCAGCGGTTGTATCAATAGTTTTTCGTTCTGACAAAAGGCGGGTTTGTTGAGTCACAAGCGCGGATTCTACGGCGACCATCAAGCGGGTGTACACCCTGAGATCCTCGAGGCGATCATTGCCGCCAACGAGGGGCACGTAATCTCTTACGGCGATGATTGCTACACCGAGCGTGCTTGCAGTATGTTCAAGGACCACTTCTCGTCTGACGCCCAAGTCTATTTTGTCTTCAATGGCTCGGCGGCAAATGTGCTGAGCATTGCCGAGGTCACCCACGTCACCGACGCGGTGATATGCTCGGATACCGCCCACATACATATTGACGAATGTGGCGCCCCGGACAAATATGCCAAATTGCTTGCTGCGCCCGCGGTAGACGGCAAGATTTCCGCGGATGCTATAGACCTCGTTGTCGATCAGATCGGTGTCCAACATGTCGCTCAACCCCGCATGGTTTCCATAACTCAGCCGACCGAGTTGGGCACAGTGTATAGGCCGGACGAGATAGCGGCACTGGCGGACCGGGCCCATCGTGCCGGCTTGGTAGTTCACATGGATGGGTCGCGTCTTACCAACGCGGCGGCGTTTCTGGGATGCAGCTTCAAAGAGATCACCACCGAGGTGGGCGTCGATGTTTTATCCTTCGGAGGTACCAAGACTGGCTTGCTTATCGGGGAAGCAGTGGTATTTCTGGATCCCCAACTCGGCAGCCGATTTCCCTTCGTTCGCAAACAGGGACTGCAGCTCGCATCCAAGATGCGGTTCCTCTCCGTGCAGTTCGAAGCGCTATTGAGCAACGAACTGTGGCACCGAATAGCTGAACATGAAAACGCCATGGCTGGAAAGTTGGCCAATGGAGTCGGCCAGATACCGGGGGTGAACGTCGTATACCCTGTGGAGATCAACGCGGTTTTCGCATCGTTCCCGTCACACTGGTTGCCGGCACTCGAAGCGAGATTCTTCTTCCACACCATCGACCGAGAAGAGGCGCGGGTGCGTTGGATGTCGAGCTTCGATACCACCGACGAGGACGTAAACGAATTGACCGCGCTGATTATGAAGTGTTCAAGGAAACCAAACTGCTGATCACGCAGACCTATGATCGTCGATACTCATACCCATTTCTACGATACCAGCCGGCCGCAGGGTGTACCTTGGCCGTCTCCACATCACGAAACGTTGTTTCGACCGGTGCTGCCCGAACATTTCAGGGCGGTGGCAGAATCGGCAGGTGTGATCGCGACCGTGATCGTCGAAGCCAGTCCCCTGGTGGAGGACAATCAATGGATCCTCGATCTTGCCGAATACGACACTACCATCGTCGGCTTGGTGGGGCATCTCGATCCGGGATATGAGGAGTTTGCACCAAACTTGGTGCGGTTTTCGCAAAACCAGCTATTCAGGGGTATCAGGGTGGGGGCGTTCGAGTCCGGTAAGGAGATGAGTTCCGAACTACGGGCCGATTTCTTCGACAATCTGGCGTCAAAATCCATGCTGCGCGATTTTGAGCTCCTCGCCGCGAAAGACTTGGAATTGGACACACTGGTCGGCTACGATCACATCGAAGGGGTGATCGAGTTAGCAAAGGCATTGCCTCAACTTCGAATCGTCGTAAACCATGTGGCACATGCCACAATAGACGGCAAGGAGCCGGGCAATCAGTGGGTAGAAGCTATGCATCGCGCGGCCGCACAACGCAACATCTACTGCAAGGTGTCCGGTCTCATGGAGTGCTGTTACGACAAACCGGCGCCGGAAGATCTGGATTATTATCGACCCGTGCTGAACACGCTGTGGGAGAGCTTCGGCGAGGACCGTCTGATTTTTGGTAGCAACTGGCCCGTCTGCGAGTCCGCCGGTGAATACACGGTAGCAGTGAAGATCGTTTCTGAGTTTTTCGGCGAAAAAGGAGATGAAACAACTGCAAAGGTCTTCAGCGGCAACGCCAAAACTGCTTACAAATGGGTGGATCGTTTGTAAGAAAAAGCCTTGATCGGGGATGCGCAATTCGTAGTATTTGTGTGTTCCGTAATTATCAGACCTTGTAAGCCTGTCTGAGATCGTATTGCACCGTGGGAGGAATTTCGATGTCCATCATTAAGGGGAGGGATTCAATGTCCACTGTACATGGTGAGCGGGCTTGGTTATGCCGCCTGGCGTTATGCGCCGTCTTGCTCGTCGTCGGATTGCCCGCCGTGGGATCGGCAGATGAGCTCGATGCGGGTGACACGGCTTGGATGCTTACGTCCACCGCATTAGTGCTTTTCATGACCATACCCGGACTGGCGCTTTTTTACGGCGGTCTGGTGCGCGTCAAGAACGTGCTCTCGGTGCTGATGCAGTGTTTCGCCATAACCGGCGTAGTGACGATCATTTGGATCCTTTGGGGCTACAGTCTCGCTTTTGACACAACAGGAATGGTGGAAGGGGTAACCAATCTGCGTTCATTCGTCGGCGGATTCGCTAAAGCCGGACTAAGCGGTGTCGGCGTCGACAGTCTCAACGGGACGATACCGGAAACGGTCTTCGTAACGTTCCAACTGACTTTTGCCATTATCACGCCCGTGCTGATTGCCGGAGCCTACGCCGAGCGCATGAAATTCTCTGCAGTTCTCTTGTTCACCGTCCTGTGGTCCACCGTTGTGTACGCTCCTATCTGCCACATGGCGTGGAGCGGACCGGGAGCCTTTTTTTGGGACATGGGAGTGCTGGATTTTGCCGGTGGAGCGGTCGTCCACAGCAACGCGGGAATTGCCGGTTTGGTCGCTGCACTTATGCTGGGAAAGAGGCGGGGTTTCCCTGGAACCCCCATGCCTCCGCATAGCATGACGCTCACTGTCGTAGGAGCGGCGATGCTCTGGGTTGGCTGGTTCGGTT